>NZ_CP118574.1:4065000-4399375 GCF_028898845.1 Streptomyces sp. WZ-12
CGGCCGCCGCCTCGGCGGCCGTTTGTGTATCTCCCCTCGTAACCGGCCGGTGCAGGCGACGGTCCCGTTGAGAAGAGGGATGGATGAGCGAGATGGGCGAGCGGGCGGGGATGACCGGCGGGGCCGCGGCGCGGGTGTTCAGCGGAGTGAAGCCGACGGGGCACCTGACGTTGGGGAACTACCTCGGGGCGGTGCGGCGGTGGGTCGCCGTGGACCAACACCAAGCGGACGCGCTGTTCTGTGTGGTGGATCTGCATGCGCTGACGGTGGATCACGATCCGGCGCGGGTGCGTCGGCTCAGTCGGCAGGCGGCGACGTTGTTGCTGGCGGCGGGGCTGGATCCGGAGCTCTGCACGGTGTTCGTGCAGAGCCATGTGGACGAGCACACGCGGCTGGCGTATCTGATGGAGTGCACCGCCAGCGTCGGCGAGATGCGGCGGATGGTGCAGTTCAAGGAGAAGGCCGCGCGGGAGGAGACGGCCGGGGTGCGGCTGTCGCTGCTGACGTATCCGGCGCTGATGGCGGCGGACATCCTGGCGTACGGGACGGACGAGGTTCCCGTTGGCGAGGACCAGGCGCAGCACGTGGAGCTGACGCGGGATCTGGCGATGCGGTTCAACCGGCGGTACGGGCCGGTGTTCGTGGTGCCGCGGGCGACGCAGCCGCCGGTCGCGGCGCGGGTGATGGACCTTCAGGATCCCCGGTCGAAGATGGGCAAGGGGACCGTGGTGCGGGACGGCGGGGCCGGCGTGATCCATCTGCTGGACGAGCCGGACGTGGTGCGGCGCAAGGTGATGCGGGCCGTGACGGACGCCGGGGCGGACGTGGTGTATGACCGGGAGGCGCGGCCGGGGGTGGCGAACCTGCTGGATGTGCTGGCGGCGTGCCGGGGGGAGGTGGATCCGGCCGGGTTGGCGGCGGAGTACGGCTCGTACGGGGCGTTGAAGCGGGACGTCGCGGAGGCGGTGGTGGAGCTGTTGCGGCCGGTGCGGGAGCGGCACGCGGAGTTGGCGGCCGATCCCGGGTACGTCGACAAGGTGTTGCGGGCCGGGGCCGGGCGGGCGCGGGACAGGGCGCGGCCGCGGGTGGATGCGGCGTATGAGGCGGTGGGGCTGCTGCCGGCGGGGGTGTAGCGGCCAGTAAGGGGGAGGGGAACAGATCCCGTAGGGGACGGGAGCGCCCCCTGCGGGGCCACAACGATGAGGGGTGGGGCGGTATTCCCGCGGGGGCCGGGCGTGGCCGGGCCGATTGGCGGGGCGTGGCCGGGCCGATGGACTGGGCGCGGCCGGCGGCCGGTTCGTAGCCGACGGCGGCCGGTTCGCGGGCAGTTGGCGGCCGGCGGCCGCTTCGCGGCTAACGGCTGGTTCGCGGGCAGTTGGCGGCTGGCGGCGGCTGATTCGCGGCCGGCGGCGATGGCCGGTTCGCGGCCGCCGGCGCCGCCGGCGCTCAGCCCACGCCTCCCGGGGGCAGTCGTCCCGCCTCCCGTGCCCGGGCCCGCCGGCGGTGCTCCCCCCGTTGCCCGTGCTCAGCCCCCGTTGCCCGTGGCCAGTTCGCGGCTGCGGTCGCGGGCGGCTTCCAGGGCGGCGATCAGGGCGGCGCGGACGCCGTGGTTCTCCAGTTCGCGGATGGCGTTGATGGTGGTGCCCGCGGGGGAGGTGACGTTCTCGCGGAGTTTGACGGGGTGTTCGCCGCTGTCGCGGAGCATCACCGCGGCACCGATGGCGGCCTGGACGATCAGGTCGTGGGCCTTGTCGCGGGGCAGGCCGAGCAGGATGCCGGCGTCGGTCATCGCCTCGACGAGGAAGTAGAAGTAGGCCGGGCCGGAGCCGGAGAGGGCGGTGGCGGCGTCCTGTTGGGACTCCGGGACGCGCAGGGTCTTGCCGACCGTCGCGAAGATCTCCTCGGCGAGGGTGAGGTGGGCGGCGCTGGCGTGGGTGCCGGCGGAGATGACCGACATCGCCTCGTCGACGAGGGCGGGGGTGTTCGTCATGACCCGGACGACGGGGGTCTCCGGTGCCAGCCGCTCCTCGAAGTAGGAGGTCGGGATGCCGGCGGCGCCGCTGATGACCAGGCGGTCGGCGGGCACGTGCGGGGCCAGCTCGGCGAGCAGGGTGCCCATGTCCTGGGGCTTGACGGTCAGGATCAGGGTGTCGGCGGCCTTGGCGGCCTCGGCGTTGCTGACCGCCTCGACGCCGTAGCGGGTCCGCAGTTGGTCGGCGCGCTCCTGGCGGCGGGCGGTGACCAGCAGGTCGGAGGGCGCCCAGCCGCCGCGGATCATGCCGCTGAGCAGGGCTTCGCCGATTTTTCCGGTGCCGAGTACGGCGACCTTCTGGGCCATGCGTTCACCTCGCCGGTGGTGCGTGATCGGTACGGGGCCATCCTCGCACCGGTGGGCGGCGGTGCGCCGTGGGCGTCCACGGAGCGGGCAGCCCGGCGCCGGGGTCCCGGGGCGTGGGCCGCCTCGTGGTTCGGGGCCGGCGCCCGAGCCGGAGCCAGCAGGGTCAAACCAGTGGGGCGGAAAGGACCGTAAGGTCGGGGAACTTGCGTTCGCCCGTCCGTCGTCGGCCCGAGGAGTGCCGTGAACCGCCGCCCCCACCGCAGATGCGGTGCCATAGCCGCGCTGTCCGTCGCCCTGCTGCTGTCCTCCTGCGCGCCCGGGGGCACGGCCGTCAAAGGGGCGGCGGGCGGCGGCGGGCTGGGCGATCCGCTCTTCCCGGCGCTGGGCAACGGCGGCTACCGCGTCAGTCACTACGGGCTCGACCTCGACTACGACGTGGCCAAGCAGCACCTGGACGGCACCGCCACGATCACCGCGAAGGCGGGCAAGGACCTGCGGTCCTTCCAACTCGACCTGGAGGGGATGACGGTGACGGGCGTCCGGGTCGACGGCGCGGACGCCGGGTTCAGCCGCAAGGGGCACAAGCTGGTGGTCCGGCCGACCGCCGGCATCGGCAAGGGCGAGGAGTTCCGGACCACCGTCCGCTACCGCGGGACGCCGCAGGAGATGCGGGACGAGGACGGGGCGTCCGAGGGCTGGGTGAAGACCGCCGACGGTGCGTTCGTCGCCGGGGAGCCGGCCGGTTCGATGACGTGGTTCCCCGGCAACAACCACCCCAGCGACAAGGCCGCCTACGACTTCAGGATCAGCGTGCCGCAGGGCTACACCGCGGTCGCCAACGGGCAGTTGCGCTCGAAGCGGACGGTCGACGGGCGGACCACCTACGAGTGGCACAACCCGGAGCCGATGGCCAGTTACCTCGCCACCGCGACGATCGGCACGTTCGACGTCCAGGAGTCCCGCACCCCGCAGGGGCTGCCGCTCTACGTCGCGGTGGACCCCAAGGAGGCCAAGGCCAGCCGGAAGGCGCTGGCCCGGTTGCCGGAGATCCTGGCGTGGGCGACGAAGCTGTTCGGCCCGTACCCGTTCTCGTCGGCCGGCGCGATCGTGGACCACACCCCGGACCGGATCGACTGGGTGGCGCTGGAGACCCAGACCAAGCCCGTCTACGCCGGCGCGCCGGACACCGAGACGGTGGTGCACGAGACCGCCCACCAGTGGTTCGGCGACTCGGTGACGCCGAAGACCTGGCGGGACACCTGGCTCAACGAGGGGTTCGCGACCTACGCCGAGTGGCTGTGGGAGGAGCGCGAGGGCGGCCGGACCCCGCAGGAGCAGTTCGACGCGCTCTACGACTCCGATGAGGACCACCCGCGCTGGGAGTTCCCGCCGGGCACGCCGGACGGCCCGGCGGAGGTGACCGGGACGCCGGTCTACGAGCGCGGCGCAATGGTCCTGCAGCAACTGCGGAACGCCGTCGGCGACGAGACGTTCTTCTCGATCCTCAAGGAGTGGCCGGCGAAGTACCAGCACGCCAGCGCCGACAGCGCGGACTTCATCGCGTTCTGCCAGGACCGCACCGACGAGGACCTGACCGAGCTGTTCGACGACTGGCTCTTCGGGGACGGGCAGCCGGAGTGGGAGTACGACGCGGCGGCGTGAGGCCGGCGGGGCGGCGTGAGGCCGACGGGCGGGCGGCGGGGCGCGCCGGGTGCGCGTCGCCGCCCGCCCGCGCCCGCGCTCACTCCTCGTCGAAGTCCAAGTGCCCCAGCTTGTCCGGGTTGATGACGGCGTCCACCTCCGTGATCAGCCCGTCGTGGACCGTGAAGGCGAAGACCCCGGACGGGTACGCCCCCGACGTGTCCGCGAAGACCACCCCCAGGGCGCCGTTGACCTCCCGGACCGCCAGCCGCATGCTGCCGGGCGCGAACTTGCGGGTGACGATGCCCCAGACGTAGCGGGCGACCTTCTCCCGGCCCAGCACCGGCCGGCGCGCGGCGCTCACCTTGCCGCCGCCGTCCGCGCGCCACACCACCTCGGGGTCGAGGACGGTCAGCAGCGCATCGAAGTCCCCGCCCATGACGGCCGACAGGAACGCCTCGACGGTGCGCCGGTGTTCGGCCCGGTCGACGGTGCGGCGCGGTGCCTCGGCCCGCACCCGGCGGCGCGCCCGCGAGGCCAACTGCCGCACCGCTTCCGGAGTGCGCCCGACCGCCTCGGCGATCTCCGGGAACGGCACCGCGAAGACGTCGTGCAGGACGAAGGCGGTGCGCTCGGCCGGGGTGAGCCGTTCCAGGACGGTCATCAGGGCCATGCCCACCGACTCGTCGAGGGTCACCCGGTCCTCCGGGCCGTCCGGGCCCCCGGCCGGGGCGCCGCCGACGGCCCCGTCGAGCACCGGCTCGGGCAGCCACGGCCCCACGTACAGTTCGCGCCGGGCCCGGGCCGAGCCCAGCAGGTCGTAACAGATCCGGCTCACCACGGTGGTGAGGAAGGCGCGCGGGCTCTCCACCGGCGGGTCCTCGGGGAGCGCCTGCCAGCGCAGCCACGCCTCCTGGACGGCGTCATCGGCGTCGCTGACCGTCCCCATGATCCGGTACGCCACGCCCCACAGCCGCCCTCGCTGTTCCTCGAACTGCACCAGCCGCTCGGCCCGGACCGGCCCGTCCGCCGTCCCGTATTCCCGCTCCGCCATGGTCTGTTCCCGCCTCCCCGCTCGCGGGCCGCGGTCGTGCACCGGCGGCCCCGGAACGAGGACGACGCTAGGCGGCGGAGTGTGACGGGCGCGCCCCGGGGCCGGGGTGACGGGGCGTCATGCGCCGGGCGGGCCGGGCCGCCCCTACCGCCGCTTCTTCCCCTTGCGGGCCGACGGGTTGCCCGTGCGGTTACCGCGGCGGCGGGCGTGGCGCTCCCGTGCCGCCTCGTACTCGGCGCGGCGGAGCTTCTCACCGGGCGCCTCGACGAGGCTGCGGCAGAAGTAGGCCAGCAGCGAGCCGATGAAGCCGATCAGCATCAGGCCCTGTAGGGACCGCTCGGCGGAGCTGTCGGCGGCCGGGTCCGGGCGGCGCACGAAGCCGTCCCAGGTGCGGCGGAAGGCCAGCGCGCTGCAGATCGCGAAGCCGACCACCACCAGGCCGTTGACGAACGAGCCGACGTCGGCGGTCGACAGGCCCTGGAAGCCGAACCGCAGCACCAGCGCGCCGACCGCGGCCAGCGTCAGCGAGCCCACCGCGACCCCGGCCCGGCGCAGGCCGTATCCGCCGTCGTGCTCGACCCAGGTGGTGCCGAAGAACCGGATCTCCTCCGGTTCCGGGCCGACCGGGGGCTCGGTCCGCTGCGCATCGCTCATGACGTCGATTATCCCCGGGGGCCCGCCGACCCGGTCGTGCGGCCGGCCGCCGCGCCCGGCCACCGGCCCGCGCGCCGCGGCCGACTCGCCCGCCCCGCGGTCAGCTCATGCAGCCCGGCGCGACCATCCCGTTACTGCCGGTGCGCACGTACGTGTCGGAGACGTACTGGTTGGGCCCGATGCTGTCCCAGAGGTTGGAGGTGCCGCACGGGCCGGAGACCCACTCGCCGCGCCGCTGGCAGCGGATGGTGATCCGGGAGCCGGCCGGCAGTTGGCGGACGACCGGGGTGTTGGTGCCGGGCCCCTGGCGGACGTTGACGCGGTAGCCGTCCGCGAGCGGGTAGCCGCCGCCCCCGGCGAACGCCATGGCGAGCGGGACCGGAGTCGCCGCCGCGTCCGCCCCGCCGTCCTGCTGCACATCCTGAGTGGTCATGCGCGTTGCCCCCCGTTGTTGGATGGCCGCCCGACGGTGCCGGACGGTACGTTTCCGGCCGCCTGTTCGACGCCGTTGTCGCGCACGCTAGCAAGCCGACGCCGCCTGGGACGCGCCATCGACTAGGCTCCGCGCGTCGCACTTGCGACCGATTCGGCACGGGAAGTCCAGGGGAAAGACACGGGGGTGGGACGATGCCGCCGCTGCGCGACTCCGGGCCCGGTTCGGAAGCGGAGCGTCCGGAATACGCCGGGCACTACCGCCTGGAGTCGCGGCTGGGATCCGGGGGCATGGGCGTGGTGCATCTGGCCCGGTCCTCCTCCGGGCTGCTGCTCGCGGTCAAGGTCGTCCACGCCGATTTCGCCCAGGACCCGGAGTTCCGGGGCCGGTTCCGGCAGGAGGTGATGGCCGCCCGGCGGGTCAGCGGCGCCTTCACCGCCCCCGTCGTGGACGCCGACCCGGACGCCGAGCGCCCCTGGATGGCGACCCTCCACATCGCCGGCCCGACCCTCTCCGAACACGTCAAGCGGAACGGCCCGCTGACCCCCACCGAGGTACGGCAGTTGGGCGCGGGCCTGGCCGAGGCGCTGCGCGACATCCACCGCGCGGGCGTGGTCCACCGCGACCTCAAGCCCGGTAACGTCCTGCTCTCCGCCGACGGTCCGAAGGTCATCGACTTCGGCATCTCCCGCCCGTCCGACAGCGAAATGCGCACCGAGACCGGGAAGTTGATCGGCACCCCGCCGTTCATGGCCCCCGAGCAGTTCCAGCGGCCGCGCGAGGTCGGCCCGGCGGCGGACGTCTTCGCCCTGGGGTCGGTGCTGGTGCACGCCGCCACCGGGCGCGGGCCGTTCGACTCGGACAGCCCGTACCTCGTCGCGTACCAGGTGGTGCACGACGAGGCGGACCTCTCCGGGGTGCCGGACGAGCTCGTCGGGCTCATCGGGGGCTGCCTGGCCAAGGACCCGGCCCGTCGCCCGACGCCGGACCGGCTGATGCAACTGCTGTGCACGGACGCGCCGATGACGGTGTCGGCCGATCTGACGCCGGGCGGGGACGCGATACCGGACACGGTCCCCGGCGACACCCGGGTCCCGGCCCCACGGCAGCCGCTCGCCGCCGAGTCCGCGCCGCCCGGCACCGCCCCCGCCCCGTTCCGCGCCGAGCCCGCCCCGTCGCGCGCCGAGGCCACCCACGTCCGCGCCCGCACCCCGGACCCGGCCGCGCCCACCGCCCCGGAGCGGGAGGAGAAGCCCGCGTCCGGCAAGCGCCGCCCCCGACGCCGTCGCCTCCGCTGGGTGGCCGCCACCACCCTGGCCGTCCTCGCCGGCGCCGGCACCTGGGCCCTCATCGCCGGTTCCCCCGAGGACTCCGCCCTCCAGACCCACGCTCCGTCCGCCCCGCGTGCCGCCTTCCACCCCTGGCGCACCACGGTCGTCGAGCGCCCCGATGGTTCCGCCGCCGAGATGCCGTACTGCGCGGCCGGCGCCGGCGCCGTCTTCTGCGGCCAGTCCGGACTGGCCGCGGCCCGTCTCGCCCCCGGCTCCGGCGAGGTGACGTGGCGTCACAAGGCCCCCGCCGCTGGCCCGGTGGCCAACGCCCCCACCGCCCCGGTCCTCTCCGGCGGCCACCTCTACGTCTTCGCCGACGGCGGCAAGCGCCTGCTGGCCCTCGACCCGTCGGCCGCCGGCAACGGCGCCGTCCGCTGGAGCCTGGACGTCTCCGGCTACGCGGGCGGCGCGGCCGTCGTCGCCGACCGCATCCTCCTCACCTCCGGCGACGGCACGGTCACCGCCCTGGACACCACCACCCACGCCCAACGCTGGCGCAAGCGCTTCCCCCACCACCGCTTCCCGCACTTCACCTCGTACGGCGACCCGCGCACCGCGTACGCCGCCGAGACCCAGCCCAGCGCCACCCCCACCACCCAACTCACCGCCATCGACCCGACCGACGGCACGCTCCGCTGGTCCCGCCAGCTCCCCGGCCTCCTCGCCCTGGCCGGCCCCGGCTCCTCCGGCGCGCTCTACCTCACCGTCGGCGACCCGGTCTACGACGGCGTCACCTCCGCCGTCCTCCGCTACGACCCCGCCACCCGCCGGACCCGCACGTTCCCCCTGAACGCCCGGCTGCAGAACGTCTCCGCCACCGTCCAGGGCGACACCGCCTACCTCCTGGCCGAGGGCGGCACCCTCCGGGCCGTCGGCGCCCGCACCTGGGACACCGAAACCTCCGTCAGCCGCGGCTCCGCCCCCGTCGTCGCCGGCGACCGCCTCTACTTCGCCGCCGCCGACGGCCGGCTGCTCGCCGTCGACACCACCACCGGCGCCCTCCTGGGCCAGACCCCGCCCCGCCTCACCGCCACCCGCCACAACGGCTACCTCCAGGCCGTCCCCGCCCCCGCCCTCGACACCGCCCACGACCGCATCTACGCCGCCTCCCCGGACGGCACGGTCTTCGGCGTCGCGACCGGGGATCCGGGGCGGTGGTGAGAGCGCGGCACCGGGCGGTCAAAAGGGCCGCCCGCTCCTCCGGTTGAGCTCCGCCACGTGCTCGCTCAACACGGTGGACACCGGCACCGGTTCGAGGTCCGCCGGGTCCACCTCCCACTCCACCCCGCCGCCGATCGGCCGGAGTTGGAAGCGGGCCCCCGCCCGGTCCATGACCCGCCCCACCCGCCCCCGTGACCGGTCCCGCACGAACTCGCCCTTCGCCGGGACGTACGCGGTCACGGCCGCGCGCCCCCGTCCCCGCCCCCGATGACGGCCGCCAGCCGCCGCGCGGTCTGCGGGTTGCAGCGCCCCAACTCGACGAGCGGACGCGGCGGTTGGCCGCTGTACGACAACGGGTCGACGGACAGCGACGGAAGCACGATCCCGCTCCGTTCGAGCGCGGCGGCCAACGCGTCACGCGCCGCCTCGGCCTCGGCGATCTTGTCACTCGTCATAAGGGCTGCTCCTTCTGCTGTTTCCGCGCCTGACGCCCCGGAACGCAACTACCGTGTGTATTCCGGCCATTACAAGAATGGCCTGCGGGCCGGGTGCCGATGCCCTCTGCGGGCCGTACTTCTGCGCCCCAAACCGCAACTTCCATGCCTTCCACGGAGAGAGTCGCCATGCCGCCGAGACGAGTCGTTACCGGACGGAGCCAGGAGCCGCGCCGGCGGTTCGCGGAGGAGCTGCGCTTACTGCGCAAGCAGAGTGGAGAAAGCCTGCGGCAGCTCAGTGAGGTGCTTGGCTGGGACGCATCCCTGTTCGGCAAGCTGGAGAGCGGGAACACGCTGGGGAGCCCGGAGGTGGTGGAGGCGCTGGCCCAGCACTACGGCACCGGTGATCTACTGCTGACGCTCTGGGAGTTGGCGATGGGAGACCCGACGCAGTTCAAGGAACGGTACCGGCGGTACATGACCTTGGAAGCGGAGGCGGTGAGCCTCTGGCACTACGCCGTCGCCAGCCTGCCAGGCTTGCTTCAGACTGCGGGCTACGCACGTGAGTTGCTTGCTGCGGGCGGTCTTGACGGGGAGGAGCTGACCCGGCAGGTCGAAGCGCGCATAGGGCGTCGCGAGGTGCTGATGGGCGATGACGCCCCGCGGTTCCGCACGATCCTCTCCGAGACGGTACTGCGCACCCCGCTACAAGACGCCAACGAGTGGCGGGAGCAACTCGCGCACCTGGTCAGCATGAGCGAGCGCAAGAACGTGACCGTACAGGTGCTTCCGCAGACCGCCGGGCTCCACGCCCTGACCAACACCAACACCATGTTCCTGCGGGGAGCGGATGGCAGCACCGTGGCGTGGGTGGAGACGGGATACTCGGGTGATCTTGTCCAGGAAGCAGCAGCCGTCGAGCGCCTTCAGTTTGGCTACGATCTGGTGCGCGATCTGGCCCTGTCCCCGGACGAATCACGGAAGTTCGTCATGCAGATGTTGGAGGAAGTGCCGTGCGACCCATCGATCTGAGCGCCATCACCTGGCGCAAGAGCTCGTACAGCAACCAGGACGGGGGAGAGTGCCTTGAGGTCTCCGACGACCTCCTGGCCAACACCACCTGGCGCAAGAGTAGCTACAGCAACTCCGAAGGTGGCGCCTGCATCGAGGTCGGCGACGCCCACCCCACCCTCATCCCCGTCCGCGACAGCAAGCGTCCCCACGGCCCCGCCCTCACCTTCGAAGCGGACGCCTGGGGCACGTTCATCACCGCTGTGAAAAGCGGGCGGTTGGCCGGCGTTTGAGCGGAGCTCGGGCAAGACACTGGCCCCCGTCGTGCTCGGGCACGACGGGGGCCAGTTCGCAGTCAACAGGAGCGCGTCAGCCCAGCCGGCTCACGTCGCGGATGGCGCCCTTATCCGCGCTCGTCGCCATCGCCGCGTAGGCGCGCAGGGCCGCGGAGACCTTGCGCTCGCGGTTCTTGGGGGCGTAGACGCCGCCCAGGGCCTCCCGGCGGGCGGCCAACTCGTCCTCGTCGACGAGGAGTTCGATGGACCGGCCCGGGATGTCGATGCGGATGCGGTCGCCGTCCCTGACGAGGGCGATGGTGCCGCCGGAGGCCGCCTCGGGGGAGGCGTGGCCGATGGAGAGGCCCGAAGTGCCGCCGGAGAAGCGGCCGTCGGTGACCAGGGCGCACGCCTTGCCCAGGCCGCGGCCCTTCAGGAACGACGTCGGGTAGAGCATCTCCTGCATGCCGGGGCCGCCCTTGGGGCCCTCGTAGCGGATGACCACGACGTCGCCCTCCTTGACCTGCTTGGTCAGGATCTTGTCGACGGCCTCCTCCTGCGACTCGCAGACCACGGCCGGGCCCTCGAAGGTCCAGATGGACTCGTCGACGCCGGCGGTCTTCACCACGCAGCCGTCCTCGGCGAGGTTGCCGCGCAGGACGGCCAGGCCGCCGTCCTTGGAGTAGGCGTGCGCGGCGTCGCGGATGCAGCCGCCCGCCGCGTCGGTGTCCAGGGTCTCCCACCGCTCGGACTGGGAGAACGCGGTGGCCGAACGCCGGCAGCCGGGGGCGGCGTGCCACAGCTCGACCGCGTCGGCCGTCGCCGCGCCGCTGCGCACGTCCCAGGCGTCCAGCCACTCCTTGATGGAGCGGGCGTGGACGGTGTGCACGTCCTCGTTGAGCAGCCCGCCGCGGTACAGCTCGCCGAGGATCGCGGGGATGCCGCCGGCGCGGTGCACGTCCTCCATGTAGTACGTGCCGCCGGGGGCGACGTTCGGGGCGACCTTGGCCAGGCAGGGGACGCGGCGCGAGACGGCGTCGATGTCGGTCAAGTCGTAGCCGACGCCGGCCTCTTGGGCGGCGGCCAGCAGGTGCAGGATCGTGTTGGTGGAGCCGCCCATCGCGATGTCCAGCGCCATCGCGTTCTCGAACGCGGCATGGGTGGCGATGTTGCGCGGCAGGACGGCGTCGTCGTCCTGCTCGTAGTAGCGCTTGGCGAGCTCGACGACGGTGGCGCCGGCCCGCTCGTAGAGGTCCTTGCGGGCGGTGTGGGTGGCGAGCACCGAGCCGTTGCCGGGCAGCGACAGCCCGATCGCCTCCGTCAGGCAGTTCATCGAGTTGGCGGTGAACATGCCCGAACACGAGCCGCAGGTGGGGCAGGCGTTCTCCTCGATGCGGAGGATGTCCTCGTCGGAGACATTCTCGTTGGAGGCGTCCACCATCGCGTCGATCAGGTCCAGCTTGCGGACGGTGCCGTTGACGAGGGTGGCGCGGCCGGCCTCCATGGGGCCGCCGGAGACGAAGATCGTGGGGATGTTGAGGCGGAGCGCCGCCATCAGCATGCCGGGGGTGATCTTGTCGCAGTTGGAGATGCAGATCAGCGCGTCGGCGCAGTGTGCCTCGACCATGTACTCGACCGAGTCCGCGATCAGGTCGCGCGAGGGCAGCGAGTACAGCATGCCGCCGTGGCCCATGGCGATGCCGTCGTCGACGGCGATGGTGTTGAACTCCCGCGGCACCGCGCCCGCGGCCTTGATCGCCTCGGAGACGATCCGGCCGACCGGGGCGAGGTGGGTGTGTCCGGGCACGAACTCGGTGAAGGAGTTGGCGACCGCGACGATCGGCTTGCCGATGTCCTCGCTCGCTACGCCGGAGGCCCGCATAAGGGCGCGGGCGCCCGCCATGTTGCGGCCGTGGGTAACGGTGCGGGACCTCAGCTCGGGCACGATGGTCACTCCCTCGGAAACGGGCGTACAGCCGGGATGCGGACGTACAGCGTCAGCGCCGTACGGCGGGCCATACAGCAACTGATCCCGAGATTACGCTGCCGATCCAAGATCTGGACACTGCCTCCGGAATATGAGACGCCCGACCGGACTGCGGACACCCCACCGGGCGCCGGCGTCCGCCTACTTGCCGGGAACCCAGGTCGGGGACGCCAGGTGAAGCCGGGTGAAGGCCAGCGCCTCGGCCAGGTCGGCCTCGCGTTCGGCGGCGGACATCGCCCGGCGGGTGTTGACCTCCACGACCACATGACCGTCGAACCCGGTGCCGGCCAGCCGCTCCAGCAGCTCCGCACAGGGCTGGCTGCCACGCCCGGGCACCAGGTGCTCGTCCTTGGCGGAGCCGTTGCCGTCGGCGAGGTGGACGTGCGCCAGCCGGTCGCCCATCCGCTCCACCATCGCCATGGCGTCGTGCCGCGCGGTGGCGGTGTGCGAGAGGTCGACGGTGAAGTGCCGGTAGTCGTCGTTGGTGGGGTCCCAGTCCGGCGCGTAGGCGAGCATCTCGCGGTCGCGGTACCGCCACGGGTACATGTTCTCCACCGCGAACCGGACGTCCGTCTCGCCCTCCATCCGCCAGATCCCGCGGACGAACTCCCGCGCGTAGCTGCGCTGCCAGCGGAACGGCGGGTGCACCACCACCGTCGAGGCCCCCAGCTTCTCCGCCGCCGTACGGGCCCGCTGGAGTTTGATCCACGGATCGGTGGACCACACCCGCTGGGTGATCAACAAACAGGGCGCGTGCACGGCCAGCACCGGCACGCCGTGGTAGTCCGAGAGCCGGCGCAGCGCCTCTATGTCCTGGCTGACCGGATCCGTCCAGACCATGACCTCGACGCCGTCGTAGCCAAGGCGCGCGGCGATCTCGAAGGCCGTCGCCGTCGACTCCGGATAGACCGAAGCCGTGGACAGCGCGACCTTCGCCCCGGGAATCCGCACCACTGGCTCTGTCACGAGGGACAGCGTAAGGGCCGCCCCCAACCACGCGGCAGGACACCGGCCACGTCACGCCCCCTCACCGCACCCCCTGTGACGGGCGAGAACCCGCACAACGCCTGGGACGCGACCGTTCCCCCGCCCCCGGTGTGATCTCCGCCGCATTACGCACGCCACAGCCCGCCGCGGGAAGCCGCCCACCGCCCGCAGGCGAAGCGGAACCGGCCACGACAAACGGACCGGCCGACCACGCGGGGCGACCCCAGACGACCCCGGCCGCCGCCACGGCGAGCAATCCCGGCACCACCGGGCCCGGTGGAATCCCCAACCCGCCCCCACCGCAACGCGGGACGCCCGACCAACCGCCTACGACAGATGATCCAACCGCCGCAAAATGACCCCCTCGCGCAACGCCCAGGGACAGATCTCCAACGTCTCCACCCCGAACAGGTCCATCGTCGCCTCCGCCACCAGCGCCCCCGCCAGCAACTGCCGTGCCCGCCCCTCGGAGACCCCGGGCAACTCGGCCCGCTCCCGGGCGGTCATCTGGGCCAGCCGCGGCACCCACTCCTCCAACGTCTTGCGGGGCAGCTCCCGTTGGACGTACAGCCCCTCCGAGGACCGCGCCGCCCCCGCGATCCGCGCGAGCGCCTTGAACGTCTTGGACGTCCCGACGACCTGGTCCGGCGTCCCGTAACGGGCGAAGTCGCTCACCTCCCGGGCGATGCCGGCCCGCACCCGACGCCGCAGCGCCCGCACGTCCTCCGGGCCCGGCGGGTCCTCCCGCAGGTCCGCCCCGGTCAACCGCCCGGCCCCGTACGGCAGCGAGACGGCCACGTCCGGGTCCTCGTCCAGCCCGTAGGCGACCTCCAGCGAGCCGCCGCCGATGTCCAGCACCAGCAGCCGCCCGGCCGACCAGCCCAGCCAGCGGCGGGCGGCCAGGAAGGTCAGCCGCGCCTCGTCCTCGCCGGAGAGGACCTGCAGCGCGACCCCGGTCTCCTCGGCGAGGCGGCGCAGCACCGCCTCGCCGTTGGTGGCCTCGCGGATCGCGGAGGTGGCGAACGGGAGCACGTCCTCGACGCCCTTGTCCTCGGCGACCTGCATCGCCTCCCGGATGGTGAGCACCAGGCGGTGCACGCCGTCGTCGCTTATGGCACCGTCCTCGTCGAGGAGTTCGGCCAGGCGCAGCTCCGCCTTGTGCGAGTAGGCGGGCAGCGGGCGCGCGCCGGGGTGTGCGTCCACCACCAGAAGGTGGACCGTGTTCGAACCCACATCGAGGACACCGAGTCTCATACGGGGAAACCTACTGCCGCGGCGGGAGACACTCGGTGCCGGCCGTACGCTGGACCCGTGGCAAAGACGAAACAGGCGAAGCACCAAAAAGCCGAAAAGGCCCTGAAGAAGGAAGAAAAGCGGCGCGCCAAGGCCGCCGCGGCTGCCGACGCCGCCGCGGCCGCGCAGTCCGGCGACGGGGCCACGGCCGACGAGGTCGGCCTCGACTTCGCCCGCGCCTGGGTCACCTTCCCCGACCCGGGCGACGACGAGCAACTCTTCCGCTGCGACCTGACCTGGCTGACCTCCCGCTGGACCTGCATCTTCGGCAGCGGCTGCCAGGGCATCCAGGCCGGCCGGGCGGACGACGGCTGCTGCACGCTCGGCGCGCACTTCTCCGACGAGGAGGACGAGGAGCGGGTCGCCCAGCACGTGGCGCGGCTCACGCCCGACGTGTGGCAGTTCCACGACGTGGGCACCGGCACCGGCTGGACCGAGGTGGACGAGGACGGCGAGCGGCAGACCCGCCGCTGGCAGGGCTCCTGCATCTTCCAGAACCGCCCCGGCTTCAAGGGCGGCGCCGGCTGCTCGCTGCACATCCTCGCGCTCCGCGAGGGCCGCGAGCCGCTGGAGACCAAGCCGGACGTCTGCTGGCAGCTCCCGGTCCGCCGCACCTACGACTGGATCGACCGGCCCGACGACAGCCAGATCCTCCAGGTCACCATCGGCGAGTACGACCGCCGCGGCTGGGGCCCGGGCGGCCATGACCTGCACTGGTGGTGCACCTCGGCGACCTCCGCGCACGGCGCCGGTGACCCGGTCTACGTCACGTACCGGCCGGAGCTGACCGAGCTGATGGGCGAGGCCGGCTACGCCAAGCTGGTCGAGCTGTGCGAGCAGCGGCTGGCGTCCGAGCTGCCGATGGCCCCGCACCCGGCCGACCCCGCGCCGCGGGCCGCCGGCGCGCAGTAGCCACCGCGCCACACCCCTGGGCCGCGGCCGCCGACCCCGGCGCCGCGGCCCAACTCCCGCCTGCCGACGGCGAGTAGCCGCCCGCAGCCGCCCCTCGCCTCAGGTCGCCGGCCGCGTCGTGTGCCACGGCCTGGCCGGCACGGTCGCCCGGCCGCCCGCCCCTGTGCCCCCAGTGGTGCGCGCCGACGGATTCCCGGGCGCGGCCGACGGCGACGCCCCCGTGGACGACGAAGGAACCGGCCCCGTGGACCGCGGCGTCGGATGCAACGACGGCGAAGGCGGCGCCGGCGAGGGTGCGGGCCGCGTAGCCGCCGAACCGGCCGCCCCCGTCGGCTCCCCCGGGCCCGGCGCCGGCTCCGTCGCCCCGTGCCCCTTCATCGTGACGACGGTGCCGCCGGGTTCGATGACGATCGCGGACTGCCAGCGGCCCTCGGGCTCCCGGTCGTGGTCCACGTAGACCGTGATCCGCACCTTCTGCCCCGGTTTCAACTCCCCCGCGGTGTGGCTCATTTGGATCCAGGGCGCGCCCGACGACGCGCGCCAATGCACCGGGGTGCCACCGGAGGCCCTGATCGTGATGGCGGTGGTGCCGGCGTCCGGCTGCGCGGCGACCGTCAGCCGCCCCGGCCCGTGCTCCTCCCGTCCGCTGGGCGGCGTCGGACCGGCGCCCGCACCCAGCACCGCGACGGAGACGTCCGACGCCCCCTCGCCGGCCCGGGTGTGGGGCCGCGGCGACGTCGGCCGGGCGTTGCCCGCGTTCGCGTACGGGCGGCCGTCCAGCCGGTCGCCGGTCACCGCGCCCTCGACCGCGTTGGCCGCCACCGTCGTCGGCAGCACGTCCACCCCGCCGGTCTCCGGGGCGCTGCGGTAGGCCACCCACAGCGCGAGCACCGGCGCGGCCAGCACGGTCGCCACGACGGTGGTGGTCAACGCGCGGTGGCGCAGCCGCCGGCGGCGGGCGGTGCGGTCGGTGGGGGCGACCGGGAATCCCCGGCGGTCATAGCGTGGAGAACCGTTTGCTCCACCGTTCCGGCCGCCGGGGGCCGGGCCGGCCCCGGGCACGCCCTCGGCCCGGCCCGACCGCGCCGCCCGGGCCGCCACCAGTGCCGCGCACACCGCCGAGCGGTCCGCGGTGACCAACGGCAACGCGCCGTGCGCGGCCGGCGCGGTGCCCGGCCAGGGCCCGGCGGCGGTGGCCCGCTCGGCGGTCCGCCGGCACTCCGCGCAGTCGTCGACGTGCCGCACCAGCTCCCGGCGGAGCGTCGCGCCCAGCAGCAGCTGGCTGCCGCCGGCGAGCCGCGCGACGTCCACGCACCGCCCGAACTCGACCACCGCCAGCGCCGCCCTGGTCCGCTCCACCTCGCAGGAGGCGGCGGCCAGCAGCGTGCGGGTGGCGGTCGGGTCGGCGCCGGTCACCGCGGCGATGTCGTCCGGCGCCAGCCGGTGGCGCACCGACAGCTCCAGTACCTCGCGCTGCTCGGGGGTGGTGCCGGCCGCCTCCGGCCAGGCCAGCGCGGCCAGTTCCCGCTGCCGCGCCGGGGTCCGCCCGGGATCGGCGGGGTCGGTCCCGCGCGGGCCGGCCTGTTCGGCGAGCCGGCGCAGGCACGCCCAACGGGCCAGCGCGTAGAGCCAGGGGCGGAAGAGGGTGGTGTCGTCGGGGCGCCGACCGTGCTGGCGCTCGGCGAGCGCCAGCGTCTCGCCGAGTACGGCGGCCGCCGCGTCGTGCTCGCACAGCACGGACAGGCAGTAGGTGAACAGCCCGTCCAGATGGGGCTCGTAGCGGTCCTGGTGCTCGGGGTGGCGGGGCCGCCCGTCTGTCTGCGGCCGGTGCCGACGCGGCTCGGCGGTGCGCGACCGGAGTGCGCCGGTGGTGTGCGTAGGGTGCTCGGGCCTGCTGCTCATCACCCCGGCGACGGTAGGCGGATGATGCAGCCACGCCCGCGCGGCAGGGTCACTTTTAACCCTTACGGGTGACCATCTCCCTCAAAAGAGGACACAGATCTGCTATTCGGCCGCGGCGCGCGCTCGGCGCGCACCACCCGCCCGGCGCAACTGCCGCCGGCACCCCCGCTGTCACACCCCGCCGCTACGGTTGGCGTCATGGCAACTCGTAAAGCGTCGGCCAAGGAGCGCCCCTCATACCGCTGCACGGAGTGCGGCTGGACCACCGCCAAGTGGCTCGGCCGCTGTCCGGAATGCCAAGCGTGGGGCACGGTCGAGGAGTTCGGCGGCACCCCGGCGGTGCGCACCACCGCGCCCGGCCGGGTCACCACCGCCGCGCTGCCCATCGGCCAGGTCGACGGCAGGCAGGCCACCGCCCGCTCCACGGGCGTGCCGGAGCTGGACCGCGTGCTGGGCGGCGGGCTGGTCCCCGGCGCGGTGGTGCTGCTGGCCGGCGAGCCCGGCGTCGGCAAGTCCACCCTCCTGCTGGACGTCGCCGCCAAGGCCGCCTCCGCCGAGCACCGCACCCTCTACGTCACCGGCGAGGAGTCCGCCAGCCAGGTCCGGCTGCGCGCCGACCGCATCCGCGCCCTCGACGACGACCTCTATCTGGCCGCCGAGACCGATCTCTCCGCCGTCCTCGGCCACTTGGACAGCGTCAAGCCCTCGCTGCTGATCCTGGACTCCGTGCAGACCGTCGCCTCCCCCGAGATCGACGGCGCCCCCGGCGGTATGGCCCAGGTCCGCGAGGTCGCCGGCGCGCTGATCCGGGCCTCCAAGGAGCGCGGCATGTCCACCCTCCTGGTCGGCCACGTCACCAAGGACGGCGCCATCGCCGGCCCCCGTCTCCTGGAGCACCTGGTCGACGTCGTGCTGCACTTCGAGGGCGACCGGCACGCCCGGCTCCGCCTCGTCCGCGGCGTGAAGAACCGCTACGGCACCACCGACGAGGTCGGCTGCTTCGAGCTGCACGACGAGGGCATCACCGGCCTCGCCGACCCCTCCGGCCTCTTCCTCACCCGCCGCGCCGAGCCGGTTCCGGGGACGTGCCTGACGGTCACCCTGGAGGGCCGCCGCCCCCTGGTCGCCGAGGTCCAGGCGCTCACCGTCGACTCCCAGATCCCCTCCCCCCGCCGCACCACGTCCGGCCTGGAGACCTCCCGGGTCTCGATGATGCTCGCCGTCCTGGAGCAGCGCGGCCGGATCAGCGCCCTCGGCAAGCGCGACATCTACAGCGCCACCGTCGGCGGCGTGAAGCTCAGCGAGCCGGCCGCGGACCTCGCCGTCGCCCTCGCCCTGGCCAGCGCCGCCAGCGACACCCCGCTGCCGAAGAATCTGGTCGCCATCGGCGAGGTCGGCCTGGCCGGCGAGGTCCGTCGGGTCACCGGCGTCCAGCGCCGCCTGGCCGAGGCCGCCCGGCTCGGCTTCACCCACGCCCTGGTCCCCAGCGACCCCGGCAAGATCCCCGCCGGGATGCGGGTCCTGGAGGTCGCCGACGTCGGCGAGGCGCTGTCCGTGCTGCCCAAGCGGGTCCGCCGGGAGGCCCCGCGGGAGGAGGAGACGCGCCGGTAGACTTTGCCCCGGTCTCGCCCGTCACCGCCGTCCCACCGCCGGCTGCGTAGCTCCTGGGTACTCTCCTCGTGGTACGCACCGCGGCACCGGCCGGGCGGCCCGGACCGACAGACCATGCGACGGAGGAGTGCAGTGGCAGCGAACGACCGGGCGTCGTCTCCCGGCAGGTCCGCGGGGACCGGCACCGAGAGCCTGATGCGCGCCTCGCTGAGCGCCGTCGCGCCCGGTACGGCGCTGCGCGACGGCCTGGAGCGCATCCTCCGCGGCAATACGGGCGGCCTGATCGTCCTCGGCTTCGACAAGACCGTCGAGTCGATGTGCAGCGGCGGCTTCGTCCTCGACGTGGAGTTCACCGCCACCCGCCTGCGCGAGCTGTGCAAGCTGGACGGCGCCCTGGTCCTCGACAAGGACATCACCAAGATCCTGCGCGCCGGTGTCCAGTTGGTGCCGGACGCCTCCATCCCCACCGAGGAGACCGGCACCCGCCACCGCACCGCCCAGCGGGTCTCCATCCAGACCAACTTCCCGGTGGTCTCGGTCAGCCAGTCCATGCGCCTGATCGCGCTCTACGTGGACGGCGAGCGCCGCGTACTGGAGGAGTCCGCCGCGATCCTCTCCCGCGCCAACCAGGCGCTGGCCACCCTGGAGCGCTACAAGCTCCGCCTCGACGAGGTCGCCGGCACCCTCTCCGCCCTGGAGATCGAGGACCTGGTCACCGTCCGGGACGTCTCCGCGGTCGCCCAGCGGCTGGAGATGGTCCGCCGGATCGCCACCGAGATCGCCGAGTACGTCGTCGAACTGGGCACCGACGGCCGCCTGCTGGCCCTCCAGCTCGAAGAGTTGATCGCCGGCGTGGAGCCGGAGCGCGAGCTGGTCGCCCGGGACTACGTCCCCGAGCCCACCGCCAAGCGCTCCCGCACGGTCGCCGAGGCACTGGCCGAGCTGGACGCGCTCACCCACACCGAGCTGCTCGAACTCCCCATCGTGGCCCGCGCGTTGGGCTACAGCGGCTCCCCGGAGACGCTGGACTCGGCGGTCTCGCCGCGCGGCTTCCGGCTGCTGGCGAAGGTCCCTCGCCTCCCCGGCGCGGTCATCGACCGCCTGGTGGACCACTTCGGCGGCCTCCAGAAGCTCCTCGCGGCCTCCGTCGACGACCTCCAGGCCGTCGAGGGCGTCGGCGAAACCCGCGCCCGCTCGGTCCGCGAGGGCCTCTCCCGCCTGGCGGAGTCGTCCATCCTGGAACGGTACGTGTAACGGGGCATGCGGCGTTGTGGGCCGTCCGGCCCACAACGCCCCGCCACGCATCGCTTCACGGTGCGCCGGGCGCCACGCCCGCGAAGCGGGAATACCCGCCCCCCATCCGCGCGTTGAGGGCCCCACAGGGGGCGCTCACGTCCCCTACGGGATGCGTTCGGCACCCCCCTAAGGCCCGGCGGCCCGTCCCGCCCCACCGCAAGCCGCCGCCTACCCCAACGCCGCCGCCTCCTTCTCCTCCGGCAGCCCCACCGCCGGCCGGTCCGGCCGCAGCGGTGCCACCCCGCCGATGCTCCGCAGCCACTCCCAGGTGTCCGCCACCGTCTCGGCGACCGGCCGGCACCGCAGCCCGGCCGCCAACGCCTTGCCGACATCGCCCCCGTAGAGCGCCTCGCATTCCGGTCCGCCCTGCGGCAGCCAGATCGGCAGCTCCGTCCACGGCGCGATGCCCGCCGCGAGGACGTCCTCGGGTGCCGTCCAACGGAGTTCGGCCGACGCCCCGGTGACCCGCACGCAACTCTCCAGCAGCTCGCCCATCGTGGCGTGCCCCGGCTCGCTCACCAGGTTGTAGCCGCCGGACCGCCCGTCCCGTACGGCGTCGAGGATCCACTCCGCCAGGTCGCGGGCGTCGATGTACTGGAGCGCCAGGTCGCGCGGGCCCGGTGCAAGGACCGGCCCGCCGCGGGCGATCCGGGTCAACCACCACGGCAGCCGCCCGATGTTCTCGTACGGGCCGAGGATCAGCCCGGCGCGGACCAGCAGCGCCCGGTCCGAGAACGCCTCGACCGCGGCGAGTTCGCCGCCCCGCTTGGCCCGCGGGTAGTCGTC
The DNA here is from genome assembly GCF_028898845.1 of Streptomyces sp. WZ-12. Taxonomy (NCBI): domain Bacteria; kingdom Bacillati; phylum Actinomycetota; class Actinomycetes; order Kitasatosporales; family Streptomycetaceae; genus Streptomyces; species Streptomyces sp. WZ-12. Next base: position 4,086,107 of record NZ_CP118574.1, read on the forward strand.
GGCGTCGGCGTCGTCCGGGGAGCCCTCGACCAACGCGGCCGTCTCGCTGATCCGTTGGGTCGGCGGAAAGGCGTAGACCGAGGCGCTGGAGACGTAGGCGTAGTGCCGGACCCGGCCGGCGAGCAGTCGGGCGGCGTCCCGGACCGCGACCGGCGCGGCGCTCCAGGTGTCCACGACGGCGTCCCACTCGCCGTCCTCCAGGGCGGCCAACCCGCCCGCCGCCAACCGGTCGCCGTGCCGCACGGTGACCCCTTCGGGCGCCGCGTGCCGCCCCCGGTTGAAGACCGTCACGTCCCAACCCCGGGCCAGCGCCGCCTCGGCGACGGCCCGCCCCACGAACTCCGTACCGCCCAGAATCAGTAGCTTCATGACGGCGACTGTGCCGCAGCGGCCCGGACGTCACCAGCCGCGCACGCTCTCAGCGAATCCCCTACGGGCGGAACTTCCGGAGGCCCCTGCTCCGGGACGTCATGACAACTGCCGTCGGCCGTCCCCGACCGGCAGCCCGGACCGCCGACCGCCGACCCGCGGCCGTCAGCCCTTCGCCAGCGCGAACGACGTCTTCGCCGCCGTCAGTCCCGGCACCTTCGCCTCGACCAGGTACTTCCCGGCCGGCACCGCCGCCGCGCTCGGCGTCGCGCACTGGGGGCCGCTGGCCCGGCGGTCCCACTCGACGGTGCGGGTCACGGTGCCCTTGGCGGGCACCTGGAGCAGCGCCGGGGAGCTGTTCGACGGGCAGTCGTCGGAGGCCCACACCCGGTCGTCGGCCGTGGCGTCGTCGATGGTGAGCACCGTCGCCTTGCGCCCGAGGTCCACCTTGCAGGCCGCGCCCCCGGAGTTGGTCACCTTCAGCTCGAACTTGGGCTTCTCGTCCGGCGCGTAGGAGTCCTTGAGGCTGCGCAGCGCCAATTCCACCGTTCCGGATGCGCAGTTGGGGAGGGCCGCGCCCGCCGCGACGGGGGCGTCGCCGCCCGCCGGCTGACCGATCGGGATGCCGCCGGAACCGGCCCCGCCGGCCGCCGAACCACCGCTCCCGCCGCCGACCGCGCCCGCGCCACCCGCGGTCCCGCCACCGGAACCACCGCCCGACCCCGACGCCCCGCCGGCGCCCGACTCATCGCGGCCGCCGGGCTTTTGACTGATCGCCGGTCCGCTCGGCACGGGCCCCGGCGTGATGGAGGCGGCGGGTCCGGATCCCTGCGCGCCCTTGCCCTCGTTGGCCGTCTTCTCGTCGCCCCCGCCCAGCGTGAGGATCCACACCACCAGGGCGATCAGGAGGACGGCGACGGCCAGCGCAACGGCCCTCCGCCGCCAGTAGATGGAGGACGGAAGCGGCCCGATCGGATTGCGCAGTGATCCCACGCGAAAACTCTACGAGAGATCCGGACCGGCACCGGCCAGTACCCGCCGCATCAGGCTGCAACTTTTCCCATCATCGGCCCGGTGACGGTCCGCGGCGGCCCTCCCCAACGCCCGTGCGCCGCCCAACGGGACAACGGCACGACGAAACGGGGGCGCAAGAGCCGCGGCCGCCCGCCCGCCGGCGCGCCGTTGCGCCTATGCCCGCCACTCTTCCTTGTGGCCGAAACCCTGCGTGTTGTCGATCAACCGCAGCCAGTCCGGGCGCAGTTCCCACAGCGCGGTCCGCTCCAGGGCCGCGCGCAGCCGCTCGTCGGCCGCGACGAAGGGGAATCGGGCCGCGTAGACGCGCCACCCGGCGTCCCGCTCGTCCCCGTTCAACGGACGGCAACCACCGCGCCCCTGAATCCCGGTCAGTCCGCTCCACTCCTGGCCGTCCCGCTGCACCGTGAACGCCACCCGCGCACCGGGCTCCCCCAGGGCCCGGCCGTGCCGGGTGCTCGTAGCGGTGACGAAGTACAGCGCCGGCGTCCCGTCGGCGGCCTCCCCGGCCGCGTAGAGCACCGCGCACGCCTGCGGCCCGTCCGCGTCCGCGTACGCCAGTGTCACGGTGGTGTGCGCGTCCAACGCCCGCCGGATACCGGCCGGACACGCCGCGCCCCCGATATCCCCGGCGTCCCGGTCGTCGCCCCGCTGCCCGTCGCTCGTCCGCTTCTCCACGCTGCCGCCCGTGCCGCCCATGTCGCTCACGCACCCATCCTCGTACGCCCCTGCCACCCCATGCGCATCGCCCGCCCCCTTCCTGCGTGTGGGTGGGCGCGCGGCGGGGCGGGGCGGGTGCGTTTCCCGGGGGCGGGCGGGCGTGCCAGGATCGGCACTGCCATGACTTCCACGCCTGCCATTCCCAGTGCCATGACCGCCGCCGCCGAGAACGCCTCCGCCGCCGCATCGGCCGCGGAGGCCGCGGACGGGACCGGGCTGCACCGCCCCGTCACCGACTGGTTCGCCGAGCACGCACGCGACCTGCCCTGGCGCCGCCCCGAGGCGGGCGCGTGGGGCGTGATGGTGAGCGAGTTCATGCTCCAGCAGACGCCGGTCAGCCGCGTGCTGCCGGTGTACGAACAGTGGCTGACCCGCTGGCCGCGGCCCGCCGACCTCGCCGCGGAGCCACCCGGCGAGGCGGTGCGCGCCTGGGGCCGGCTCGGCTACCCGCGGCGCGCGCTGCGGCTGCACGCCGCGGCCTCCGCCATACAGGAGCGCCACGGCGGCGACGTCCCCCGTGAGCACGCCCAACTGCTGGCGCTGCCCGGCGTCGGCGAGTACACCGCGGCGGCCGTCGCCTCCTTCGCCTACGGGCAGCGGCACGCGGTGCTGGACACCAATGTGCGGCGGGTCTTCGCCCGCGCGGTCACCGGCCGCCAGTACCCGCCGAACGCCACCACCGCCGCCGAGCGCAAGCTGGCCCGCGCCCTGCTCCCCGAGGACGAGGGCCTCGCGGCCCGTTGGGCGGCGGCCACGATGGAACTGGGCGCGCTGGTGTGCACCGCCCGCTCCCCGGAGTGCCACCGCTGCCCGATCGCCGCGCAGTGCGGCTGGCGGCTGGCCGGGTCACCGGCCCACGAGGGCCCGCCGCGCCGCACCCAGGCGTACGCCGGGACCGACCGGCAGGTGCGCGGCAAGCTGCTGGCCGTGCTGCGCGAGGCGCTCGCGCCGGTGCCGCAGGGCGTGCTGGACCAGGTGTGGGACGAGCCGGTGCAGCGGGCCCGGGCTCTGGACGGGCTGGTTTCGGACGGCCTGGTGGAGCCGTTGGGTGGCGGCCGCTATCGGCTGCCGCACTCCTGACCTGACATCGGCCATCGCCGTGGCCCCCGAAACGCGGCGTCAGAGTCGCGTATGTCACGGTCCCGTCATGTGACGTCCCCGTCGTTCTCCTCGTCTTCTCGGGCGCGGTCCCTCCCCAGGGGCCGCGCCCGTCGCTCGTCCCCACCGGGACGGGGGCGGCGCGCCCGCCCCCGCAACGGAAACCGCACGAAGAGACCGCGCCAAAAGAACACGGAAGAGAACCGGGACGGCCGCCCCAACGGAAACCGAACCCCCGCCGAACTGGCCGGATCGCGCCCGAATACGGCGCGTTCCCTCGCTCGTCGACCGCCCCGGGCACCCCCCGCCGCGCCCCGCAGGACCTTTGTCCCCCCAGGTGGGGGCCCGACCTCCGTCGGGAGGATGACGTCGTCACGGGCCCCGTCGGCCCCAGGTATGACCCCCGGCGCGCTGTTACACAACCGACGGTCTTCCGTGCACTCCCTGAGGGTCCGACGCACATTACGTCGCAACACCCCCTCCGTAGCGTCATTCCCGTGCTGGAGATGACCGCCGGCACGGACAACGCGGGGAAACGTAAGCGGATCGGAGGCGTCGGAATGGCGACCAGCGGCGGCAAGGTACTGGACTTCGAAGAGTACGTGCGGACCCGGCAGGATGCCCTGCTGCGCAGCGCCCGGCGCCTGGTCCCGGATCCGGTCGACGCCCAGGACCTGCTCCAGACGGCACTGGTCCGCACCTACGGCCGCTGGGACGGCATCGCGGACAAGTCGCTGGCGGACGCCTACCTCCGCCGCGTCATGATCAACACCCGCACCGAGTGGTGGCGCGCCCGCAAGCTGGAAGAAGTGCCCACCGAGCAGCTCCCCGACGCCAGCGTCGACGACGGCACCGAACAGCGCGCCGACCGGGCCCTGTTGATGGACATCCTCGGCGTGCTCGCCCCGAAGCAGCGCAGCGTCGTCGTGCTGCGGCACTGGGAGCAGATGAGCACCGAGGAGACCGCGGCCGCGCTCGGCATGTCCACCGGCACCGTCAAGAGCACCCTGCACCGCGCCCTGGCCCGCCTCCGGCAGGAGCTGGAGAGCCGCGACATAGACGCCCGGGTACTGGAGCGCGGGCAGCAGGAGCGGGAGCAGTGCGCGGCCTGACCGGCGCCGACGGAACGACCGACGTGCCCGGCACGCGCGGCCCGAGCGTCACGCCCGGTACGGCCGGCAACCCCGGCACGACCAGCACGACCGGTGGCGTAACCAAGCCCACAGCCCGGCACACAGCTTGGCGCGGGACAATCTCCACAGGAGCAGCGGCCGGGCGCACGGCGGCAACGGGATCGGCGGCTGAGCGAGCGGCACGGTGAGCAGGAGCGGATTGTCCAGATACAGGCCGACCAGGAGCCTGACCAGAAGCGGTTTGACCAAGGGCGGCGCGGCCACGGCGGGCGTGGCCGCCGTCGGCCTTTTGCTGGCCGGGTGCAACCCCGGTGGCGAGGGCATACGCAAGGAAGGCGCCGCCAGCCACACCCCCGCGCCCCGGGGCGCGATGAGCGCGACCCCGGCGCCCAGCCCGAGCGCGCACTACAAGAAGGTCAACGCCGTCCAGTTGCTCGCCGACGACCCCAAGGTCGGCCCGGACGTGAAGCGGGCCGTCGCCAAGCCCTGTGCCGCGCACGAGTACCCGATAGAGGTGACCTACGCCTCACTGACCGGCGGCAAGACCCCGGACGTCATCGTCAACGTGATGACCTGCGCGGATTCCGTCGGCATCGGCACGTACGTCTACCGCGCGAAGGCCGGCACCACCGACGGGTATGACAACGTGTACGCGAACGAACAGCCGTCGGTCTACGCCGGGGTGAGCAAGGGCGAGCTGGAGGTCTCCAAGCAGACCTACGAAACCGGCGACAAGGTGTGCTGCCCCTCGGGGGAAGATGTGATGACGTATCGCTGGGCGAACGACCACTTCACCGAGTACGACCGGTACCACACCGACTACAGCAAGACCGCCGTCGACGAGACCCCCGACGACGGCGACGGCGGCACCGGCAACGGCTCCACGGGAACGGAGGGCTAGAGACACCGCCATGGCTGACACCCATGTCCTCTTCGTCGAGGACGACGACGTCATCCGCGAGGCCACTCAACTCGCGCTGGAACGCGACGGGTTCGTGGTCACCGCCATGCCCGACGGACTCTCGGGTCTGGAGGCGTTCCGCGCAAATCGTCCCGATATCGCCCTGCTTGATGTGATGGTCCCCGGGCTCGACGGCGTCAGCCTCTGCCGGCGGATCCGCGACGAGTCCACCGTCCCCGTGATCATGCTGTCGGCGCGCGCCGACTCCATCGACGTGGTGCTCGGCCTGGAGGCCGGCGCCGACGACTACGTCACCAAGCCGTTCGACGGCGCGGTGCTGGTCGCCCGGATCCGCGCGGTGCTCCGCCGCTTCGGCCACGCCAGCGGGCCGGACCGCGCGGGCGCGGCGGCCGCGGAGGACGCCGGCCTCACCGAGACCGTGCTGCGCTTCGGCGACCTGGAGGTCGACACCGAGGGCATGGAGGTCCGCAAGGGCGGCGAGACGGTGGCGCTGACGCCCACCGAGATGCGGCTGCTGCTGGAGTTCTCCACCGCGCCCAACACCGTCCTCTCCCGCGACCGGCTGCTGGAGCGGGTCTGGGACTACGGCTGGGGCGGCGACACCCGGGTCGTGGACGTCCACGTCCAGCGGCTGCGCGGCAAGATCGGCCAGGACCGGATCGAGACGGTCCGCGGCTTCGGATACAAGCTGAGAGGCTGAATCCGCAGGTGGTCAGGCTGGCCCTGCGAACGGGCCTGAGATGGAAACTCAGCGCCGCGATCGCGCTCGTGGGGGCGCTGGTCGCGGTGGCGTTGAGCCTTGTCGTGCACAACGCCGCGCGGGTCTCCATGCTCGACAACAGCCGCGATGTGCAGATCGAGCGGCTCAACTTCACGCAGAAGATCTACGAGTCCACCAACCGCCTCCAGTTCGGCGCGAAGATCGACGACCCGGCGCTGCCGAAGGCGCTCCGCAAGGAGGTCGCGGAGGGCGACCGGGCCACGTTCCTGGAGGACACCGGGCAGACCGCGCCCGAGGTGTGGGCCGCCTCGCCGCTCGGCAACGGGCGGGTGCTGTCGATCCACGACCGCTTCCCCGATCGTTTTCAGGTGCTGGACGACCTGGACCAGGCGCTGTTGATCGGCTCCACGGCGGTGGTCGTCGGCGGCTGCGCGCTGGGCGTGCTGGTCGGCGGGCGGCTGTCGAAGCGGCTGCGGAAGGCCGCGGCGGCGGCCGGGAAGCTGGCGGACGGGGACACCTCGGTGCGGATTCGCGACGAGGTGGGCGGGGGTCGGGTCCGCGACGAGACGGACGATCTGGCGTGGGCGGTGGACGCCATGTCCGACGCGCTCCAGCAGCGCATCGAGGCGGAGCGGCGGGTGACCGCGGACATCGCGCACGAGTTGCGGACGCCGGTGACGGGGCTGCTGACGGCGGCCGAACTGCTGCCGCCGGGACGGCCGTCGGAGCTGGTGCGGGATCGGGCGCAGGCGATGCGGACGTTGGTCGAGGACGTGTTGGAGGTGGCGCGGCTCGACGGGCACGCCGAGCGGGCCGAGCTGCAGGACGTGGCGTTGGGCGAGTTCGTGTCGCGGCGGGTGCGGGCGTTGAATCCGGAGGTCGTGGTCGACATCCTGCGGGATGCCGAGGTGACGACGGATCCCCGGCGGCTGGAGCGCATCCTGGGGAACCTGATCGCCAATGCGACGCGGCACGGGAAGCCGCCGATCGAGGTCACGGTGGAGGGGCGGGTCATCCGCGTCCGTGACCACGGGGTCGGGTTCCCGGAGGCGTTGCTGCGGGAGGGGCCGAGCCGGTTCCGTACCGGGAGCAGCGATCGGGCCGGGGTCGGGCACGGGCTGGGGCTGACGATCGCGGTGGGGCAGGCCCGGGTGTTGGGGGCGCGGCTGACGTTCCGCAACGCGGACGAGTTGACGGACGGGTCCACGGGAGCGGTGTCGGTGCTGTGGCTGCCGGAGAACGCGCCTACGGCTACCGGGAGCTTCCCGGTGATCCAACTGCCGGATCGCTGACGGCTTTTCGCCTGGTGGGGGTTGGGGTGGCCTCGGCTTCTCTCCGTGGGTGGGGCCGGAGGGGCTGTCCCGCCACTTCGCACCAGACCGTCTTGCTCGCCTCCTCCTGCCGTACGCCCCACCGCAGCGCTACGGCGTCCAACAGCGCTATCCCGCGCCCGCTTTCGTCGTCCACGGCCGCTTGGAGGAGGACGGGCAGGGCGCGCGGGTCCGGGTCGGTCACCTCGATCCGCGTCCGCCCGTCGACGGTCTGCGTTACGTGGACGCTGACGGGCGTGCCCTCCCCCACGTGCCGGATCACGTTCCCCACCAACTCGCTGACGCAGAGCTCGACTTCGCACGATGCCGCCGTACCGAGGTACGCCCGCACGGCCCGCCGCAGCAACGGGACCTCCTTCGGTACGGCGAGCAGGTGGACGGTCATCACTGCCCGGCCGCCTTGTGCAGCGCCTCGGTGAGCTGGCGAGCCGTCGCGACGTTGCAGTTGCCGAGCGTGACGAGCGGGGGTGGGTACCGCCCCGCGAACGACGGCAGATCGACGCCCAACGACGGCAACGTGATCCCGTTTTCCCGCAACGCCGCCTTGAGCCCCTCGGTGCATTCGTGCACGTCATCCATGGGTGTTCACCTTTCTGTGCGCATCGTGACGAACTGCTCACAGCCTGGCGTCGACGCCCGTACTTTGGAAGGGAATCGCGTTGCACCCACGCAACCCCGAAGTAGTGACGGTGAGTTATGCCTCCTCGGAAAGACCCTGACCCGTCGGCGAACGTCCAGAGCTTCTACGGCGCCGAGTTGCGCTACCGCAGGGAGAAAGCGGGCCTCACCCTCGAACAGCTAGCGGAAGGCGCGTTCCGCGGCATCTCGCTGCTGAGCCAGATCGAACGCGGCGAGCGCGGCATGCCGATGGATCTGGCGATCCATGTCGACAAGAAGCTCAACACGGACGGCTTCTTCGAGCGGCGTTGCGAAGATGCCGCCAAGGCACGGCGGTCGGGGCATCCGGCTTACTTCGCGGAGATCCCTGATCTGGAGAAGCAGGCGACGACGATCGAGGAGTGGTCGCCGTTCGTTATCCCTGGCCTGCTTCAGACCGAGGCGTACATGCGGAAGCTCTTCAAGACGGCAAAGCCGTGGGGAGACCCCCAAGACGTCGAGGAGAAGGTCCGGGCACGGCTTGAGCGCGCTGAAATCTGGAAGCGCAAGGAACGCCCCTACTACTGGGCGATCCTCCGCGAGGACTTGATCCGCAGGCTTGTCCTCCCACCAGCTGAGCAAGCCGCACAACTGGAACACATCCTCGACCGGATCCGCTCGACACGGAGCGTCCTGCAAATCATCCCCGCATCAACCGCCTTCCACCCCCTGATGCACGGCGGCATGGCCAGCGTCATGACGTTCGCCGACGCGCCACCACTCGTATGGACCGAGAGCGAATTCAGCGGCCAGTCAATCGACTTTCCGCCGCTCGTGACGGACTATCGGAGGTCGTACGATCTGCTGAGGGCCGCCGCACTGCCACCAGAGGCGTCCCTGGCCATGATCGAGGAAGCGGCAAGGGGCTACAACGATGAAGCGCAGCAACAGGATTGACCTGAGCACAGCCACCTGGCGCAAGAGCAGCTACAGCAACGGCGACGGCGCCAACTGCATCGAGATGTCGGACGCTCTCTCCAACCTCGTCCCCGTCCGGGACAGCAAGGACCCCCAGGGGCCCGCACTCGTGTTTCCCGCCGACCGCTGGTCCGCGTTCGTCGCGGCCGTTAAGGGCGGTCAACTGGCCGGCGCCTGAACGCCGAACGGCCCCTGGGGCGCGTAACCACGCGCGCCCCAGGGGCCGTTCACGTACCGACAGGCGTCAGACGGCGACCGGCTCGGCCTCCGCCGCCTCCGCCGCCTTCGCGGTGTCCGCGGCCGGGCCGCCGCGCAGCGGGACCTCCTTGAGGAACCACGCCGCGGCGAAGCCGATGACGCTGATCAACGCGCCCCAGAAGAAGACCTGGTGGGTGCCGGAGGACACCGCGTGGGCGTACGCGTCCTTCACGGCGGCCGGCAGGCTGGGCAGCGTCTTCGGGTCCATCTGGGCGCCGCCGGTGGTCATCTTCTCGCCGGCGACGGGGCCGAGCTTCTCGATCATCGTGGTCTTCACCTGGTTGGAGAAGACCGCGCCCATGATCGCGACGCCGAACGAGCCGCCGATGGTCCGGAACAGGGTGGCCGACGAGGAGCCGACGCCCATGTCCCGCATCTCGACGCTGTTCTGGGCGATCAGCATCGTGGTCTGCATCAGGAAGCCCATGCCGGCGCCGAGCACCGCCATGTAGAGGCCGGACGTGAAGCGCGTGGTGGTGGTGTCCATCAGGGACAGCAGCACCAGGCCCGCGGTGATCAGGCCGCCGCCGACCGTCACGAAGATCTTGTACTTGCCGGTCGTGGTGGTGATCCGGCCCGCGAAGAGCGAGACCGCCATCATCGACAGCAGCATCGGCAGCAGCAGGAGGCCCGAGTTGGTCGCCGAGGCGCCCTGGACGGACTGCTGGTACAGCGGCAGGAAGGTCATCGACCCGAACATCACGAAGCCGACCAGGAAGCCGATCACGGTGACGAGCGAGAAGTTGCCGTTGCGGAAGATCCGCAGCGGCAGGACCGGGTCGCTGACCTTGCGCTCGACGAGGACGAAGGCGACCAGGGCGACGACGGCCAGGACACCCAGGCCCACGATCTGCTTCGACAGCCACTCGTACTGGGTGCCGCCCCAAGTGGTCAGCAGCACCAGCGAGGTGATGCCGACGGTCAGCAGGGCCGCGCCCGCGTAGTCGATGCGGGTCTGCGAGCGCTTCTTCGGCAGGTGCAGCACGGCGGTGATCATGACCAGGGCGATCGCGCCGAGCGGGAGGTTGATGTAGAAGCTCCAGCGCCAGCCGAGGTGGTCGGTGATGGTGCCGCCGACCAGCGGGCCGCCGATCATCGCGACGGCCATGACGCCGGCCATCATGCCCTGGTACTTGCCGCGCTCCCGCGGCGGGATCAGGTCGCCGATGATCGCCATGACGCCGACCATCAGACCGCCCGCGCCCAGGCCCTGCACGGCGCGGAAGCCGATCAACTGGCCCATGTCCTGCGCCATGCCGGACAACGCCGAGCCGATCAGGAAGATCACGATGGACGTCAGGAAGACGCCCTTCCGGCCGTACATGTCGCCCAACTTGCCCCAGATCGGGGTCGAGGCGGCGGTGGCCAGGGTGTAGGCGGTGACGACCCACGAGAGGTGGGACAGGCCGCCCAGTTCACCGACGATCGTCGGCATCGCGGTGCCGACGATCATGTTGTCCAGCATCGCGAGCAACATCGCGATCATGAGCGCAAAGAGCACCATCCGGACACTGGCCGGCTTTTTGCCCGCCGCCTGGTCCGGTATTTCCCCCGTCGGGGTCGCTGTGCGCGACATCCCCATCACTTCCCCATCATTTCTTACTTACTTGCCGCCCGGCTAGTTTTGTACAGTGAGAAGGTAGAAGAGTCACTAGCCGGGCGTCAAGTAAGTTTCTTGCGCCGGGGGTGGGTAGGTCCCTGACCAGCAGGGCAGCAGATGATTGCGGGGGAAGCGGGCCGCGTCCCGGCCCGGCCCGCACCGACAACGCCGTCACGCAGGAGATCAGCATGAGCAGCGCATCGCCATCGCGCAGGGGGAACACCCGCCAGCGCATCCAGGACGTCGCCCTGGAGCTGTTCTCCGAACACGGCTATGAGAAGACCTCGTTGCGGGAGATCGCCGAGCGGCTCGACGTCACCAAGGCGGCGCTCTACTACCACTTCAAGACCAAGGAAGACATCGTCATCAGCCTCTTCGAGGACCTGTGCCGGCCCATCGACGAGCTGATCGTCTGGGCGCAGGAGCAGCCGCGCACGCTGGAGACCAAGCAGGAGGTCATCCGGCGCTACCACGAGTCGCTGCGGTCCGCCGAGGACCTTTTCCGTTTCATGCAGGAAAACCAGGCCACGGTGCGGGAGTTGACGATCGGCCTGCGCTTCAAGGAGCGGATGCTGACCCTCTACGACCTGCTCAAGGAGAACGACGCGGAGCTGGTCGACCAGGTGCGCTGCCTCACGGCGCTGTTCACCATGCACGCGGGGATGTTCGCGATGCAGAACGTCGTGGGCGACCCCGAGGAGAAGCGCGAGGCCATCCTCAGGGTCGCCACGGAACTGGTCACGGCGGCAAACCCGCCGGGCCGCCGGCCAGCCTGACCGGACTCAGCTCAGACGGCGTCGCCGTGAGCCCGCAGGAATCCGGTCGGCTCGATGCCCGACCCGTAGTTGGGGCCGGTGCGGACCTCGAAGTGCAGGTGCGGGCCGGTGGAGTTGCCGGTGCTGCCGGACAGGCCGATCTGCTGGCCCGTCGACACCTGCTGGCCGACATGGACCTGGATCTGCGACAGGTGCGCGTACTGGGTGTACATCCCGTTGGGGTGCTTGATCACGATCGCGTTGCCGTAGGCGGGACCGTCGCCGCCGCCGTTCGGACCGGCCTTGACGACCGTGCCCTTGTGGACGGCGTGGACCTTGGTGCCGGTCGGCACGACGAAGTCCTGACCGCTGTGCTTGTGCGCCCAGTGGCTGCCGGCGATGCCGAACGGCTGGCCGATGGTGTAGTTCTCGACCGGCTTCACCCAGCCGTTGACCTTCTTCGCGGCCTCTTCCTTGGCCTTCGTCGCGGCGGCCTTGGCGTCCGTGGCGGCCTTGCCCTGCGCCTCGGCCTGCGCGGCGACGGCCTTGCTGGTGCCGGCGGACAGGTTCAGCAGCCCACCATCGGCGGCGACGGCGACACCGGCGCCCAGCGCGGCGGTCAGACCGGCACCCGCGGCCACGACGGCCACCCGGTTACGCAGCACGGACTTGGCGGTCTTCTTGGAATTGCGTATCACGGAAAACTTCGACATGCGGGTTTTTCCTCCAGCGAGAAGCGAATGGGTTTTCCCGGCTGCGGACCGGGATCGCCATTCCTTGGTAACCCGCCTCCGCCCTGCCGCCAAGGCCCGCTTCCTACTACCGCCGACAGCGGTGATCGGCACACCCCTCGGGGGTCGCACCCCTGACACCTAACGCCCCACAAACCCACCCTCACCTGCACTTTTACAGGACGAGAAGCCCGTCCACCACCACCCCACAATTCCCCTACTCCCGCTAGTAGGGGGCGAATTCCTGTGCCTCATGTCACGGGATTCGACCGCTTTTAAGTGACCCGGGTTACACGCCTTCCAAGGCCAATGTGACCCGCGTTACGGGAATTACTGTGACCTGCGTTACCCAATTCCACATCACCCACCGCCACGAAAAGCGAAAACGCCTGACCGTCCTCGTCTCCTCCAAGGGGGAGCGCCGCACGCTCACCGAGCGGGACCTCCTCGACGCCTTCCCCACCGACGACCGCTGGCTGGTCACCACCCGCCCCTCCGCGGTCCGCGACGACTAGTTCGCCCCGGACGGCTTCGCCGAACGGACCCTCTCCCCCATGAGCCGCGACGAGGTCGCCGCCTTCATCACCCGCTGGCGCACCGCGGCCCGCTCCGACACCGAGGACCCCGATCCCCTCTCCGCCTACGAGCAGCCGCTCCTCGCGTCCGTCCGCACCAAGCCCGACCTCGGCCGCGCCGAACAGGTCCTCGCCGACGCCCCACGCGGACGACTCTCAGTGGGAGGACGTGATCCGCATGGCGGCAGCGCACGCGCGTCCCCGCGAACGGGCCGAACTATTACGCGAGTTGCTCGCCAAGAGGTCAACAAACGCTTCCGCGACCATCATTCGCCCAGCGTTCGCGCACAGCTCGCTGGTTTCTGGTCCGAGTTCGACACCGAGGAATACGCCGACGAAGTCATTCGCCACCTCGGCGGCGATGCACACATCGCCATAGCCAAGCCCGCCGAACTGCGCACCCTCGAAAGGCTTGACGGCCGCCGTCGCATCTCCCTCCACGGCGAGTTCAGCGCCGAGGACCCGGTCCGCCACCCGCATCCCGAACAGGTCACCCATCTCCCGTTCCACAACACCCGAGGGCTCGCCGATCTCACCTTCCTGCGAGATTTCCCTGCACTGGAATCACTGGGACTCGGGGAATGCCCAGCGGTCGAATCACTCGCATCGCTCGCCGGGTGCCGCTGCGTAGCATCAGCATCACCGATTGGGACGAGAACGCACAGGCGCCCCACGGGCTGCACCACCTGCGCCAGCTGGAATCCCTTCAGCTCTACGCTCTGCTGCCTCCAGAGGACCTCGGCACCCTCCCCGCAGACGCGCCCTTGCGCTCCCTCACCCTCAGCCACCCCGACGCCATCAACCTGACGCCTCTCGCCTCGTGGCCACTCCTGGACACCCTGCACCTCCAGTGCCTGACCAACGCCCTCCACGAGGACCAGTGGTACGCGCTGTCCCACCTGCCGAAGCTGACCCGCCTCACCCTTCACGCCGCGGAAGACACCACAACCCTGCGGGTCCCCTCCGACCTACGGCTCCCCCAGGTGATCGAGCTCTGGCACCAGAGTTCACGGACGAGTACCGCCGCCGAGATCACGGAGCAACTGCGCACGCTCTTCCCGGTGTTCCCCCACCTCCGCGCCCTTCGCCTCTACGGCACCAACGGCGACTCAGCGCCCATCAACCTCACCCTCCACCCCCGCCCCCGCACCTGACGCCCGGGGGCAACGCAAAACCGCCCCGGGACCGTTGAACGGTCCCGGGGCGGCCGACGTATCGGCGAGCTAGCTCGCTTAGGCGTCCTTGCTCAGGTTGGGCCCGGACCCACCCGTCGCCGACTCCACCGGAGGAGCGCTCGGCACGGCCGACTTCTCCTCGCCGCGGAAGGTGAACTTGGCGGACTCGCCCTCGCCCTCCACGTCGACGACCACGATGTGGCCGGGACGCAGCTCGCTGAAGAGGATCTTCTCCGAGAGGGCGTCCTCGATCTCGCGCTGGATCGTGCGACGCAGCGGACGCGCGCCGAGCACCGGGTCGTAACCCCGCTTGGCCAGCAGCGACTTGGCCTCGCTGCTGAGCTCGATGCCCATGTCGCGGTCCTTGAGCCGCTCGTCCACCTTGTTGATCATGAGGTCGACGATCTGGATGATGTCTTCCTCTGTGAGCTGGTGGAAGACCACCGTGTCGTCGACACGGTTGAGGAACTCGGGCCGGAAGTGCTGCTTGAGCTCCTCGTTGACCTTGGCCTTCATCCGCTCGTAGCCGGTCTTGACGTCGCCCTGGGCGGCGAAGCCCAGGTTGAAGCCCTTGGAGATGTCCCGGGTACCGAGGTTGGTGGTCATGATGATGACCGTGTTCTTGAAGTCCACGACCCGGCCCTGGGAGTCGGTCAGTCGACCGTCCTCCAGGATCTGCAGCAGCGAGTTGAAGATGTCCGGGTGGGCCTTCTCGACCTCGTCGAAGAGGACGACCGAGAACGGCTTGCGGCGCACCTTCTCGGTGAGCTGGCCACCCTCCTCGTAACCGACGTAGCCGGGGGGCGAACCGAACAGCCGCGAGACGGTGTGCTTCTCGCTGAACTCCGACATGTCGAGGGAGATCAGCGCGTCCTCGTCGCCGAACAGGAACTCCGCCAGCGTCTTGGAGAGTTCGGTCTTACCGACACCGGACGGGCCGGCGAAGATGAACGAACCACCGGGGCGCTTCGGGTCCTTCAGGCCGGCACGCGTACGACGGATCGCCTGCGAGAGCGCCTTAATGGCGTCCTTCTGGCCGATGACGCGCTTGTGCAGCTCGTCTTCCATCCGCAGGAGCCGGCTGGACTCCTCCTCGGTGAGCTTGAAGACCGGGATGCCCGTCGCTGTGGCCAGGACCTCGGCGATCAGCTCCTCGTCGACCTCGGCGACGACGTCCATGTCGCCGGCCTTCCACTCCTTCTCCCGCTTCGCCTTCGCGGCCAGGAGCTGCTTCTCCTTGTCGCGCAGGCCGGCGGCCATCTCGAAGTCCTGCGAGTCGATCGCGGACTCCTTCTCGCGACGCACGTCGGCGATCTTCTCGTCGAACTCGCGCAGGTCCGGCGGCGCGGTCATCCGGCGGATCCGCATCCGGGAGCCGGCCTCGTCGATCAGGTCGATCGCCTTGTCCGGCAGGAAGCGGTCGGAGATGTAGCGGTCGGCCAGGGTGGCCGCGGCGACCAGGGCGGCGTCCGTGATGGACACGCGGTGGTGCGCCTCGTAGCGGTCCCGCAGGCCCTTGAGGATCTCGATGGTGTGCGGCAGCGACGGCTCGGCGACCTGGATCGGCTGGAAACGGCGCTCCAGGGCCGCGTCCTTCTCCAGGTGCTTGCGGTACTCGTCCAGCGTCGTCGCGCCGATGGTCTGCAGCTCGCCGCGCGCCAGCATGGGCTTGAGGATGCTGGCCGCGTCGATCGCGCCCTCGGCGGCGCCCGCGCCGACCAGGGTGTGCAGCTCGTCGATGAACAGGATGATGTCGCCGCGGGTGCGGATCTCCTTGAGCACCTTCTTCAGGCGCTCCTCGAAGTCACCGCGGTACCGGGAGCCGGCGACCAGCGCGCCCAGGTCGAGGGTGTAGAGGTGCTTGTCCTTGAGGGTCTCGGGCACCTCGCCCTTGACGATGGCCTGCGCCAGGCCCTCGACGACCGCCGTCTTGCCGACGCCGGGCTCGCCGATGAGGACCGGGTTGTTCTTGGTGCGGCGGGACAGCACCTGCATGACCCGCTCGATTTCCTTCTCGCGCCCGATGACCGGGTCGAGCTTGGTCTCCCGGGCGGCCTGCGTGAGGTTGCGGCCGAACTGGTCCAGGACGAGGGAGGTCGAGGGCGTGCCCTCGGCGGGACCGCCCGCGGTGGCGGCCTCCTTGCCCTGGTAGCCGGAGAGCAGCTGGATGACCTGCTGCCGCACCCGGTTCAGGTCGGCGCCCAGCTTCACGAGGACCTGGGCGGCGACGCCCTCGCCCTCGCGGATCAGGCCGAGCAGGATGTGCTCGGTGCCGATGTAGTTGTGGCCGAGCTGGAGGGCCTCGCGGAGCGACAGCTCCAGGACCTTCTTGGCACGGGGAGTGAAGGGGATGTGGCCGGACGGGGCCTGCTGGCCCTGGCCGATGATCTCCTCCACCTGCTGGCGGACCGCCTCGAGCGAAATGCCGAGGCTCTCCAGGGCCTTAGCGGCGACACCCTCACCCTCGTGGATCAGACCCAGGAGGATGTGTTCGGTGCCGATGTAGTTGTGGTTGAGCATCCGGGCTTCTTCCTGAGCCAGGACGACAACCCGCCGCGCACGGTCGGTGAACCTCTCGAACATCGTTAATCGCTCCTCAGAGCGGTCAGGCAGTTAGGGGTCGGTCCCCTCCCTGTCCTTCCGCATGCTAGTCCCGCAGGGCGGGACAGCTCATTCCAACTGCCGACACCCGTCCGGATCACCCCGCTCCGACGGGGAAATTTACTGCCGAACAGCTGACACCTGCTCCAACTCGATGGTGCGAGACGATGTTCCCGCAGGCCAGGCATATACGCATGCCGCCACTACGCCCGTGGCGAACGCGCCCCTTGCCGACGCACCACCCACCGCCACCCAAAGACGGCGTCGAACTGCTCGCAGTGCCGGTCACAGCGTCTCTACCCACCGAGACTTTCTTACCCGCCGGCACTGACACTCCATGCGGCGCGGGCCTTTTCCCTCCGCTACGGGCGAACACCTCCACACCCCGGAACGCGCCCGCACTCCCGCCGGCAATACACGGAATGCATCGCTCCGCACACCGAACGTAACCTTCCGCACGGTCGGGAGTTGCACCGGACATGGCCCGCACGCTCCCGCGACCCCGCTCCCCCCTCTCCGCCGTCCGCCGGTGGTACGAGGAAGAACTGGGCTGGCCGACCACCGGAACCGAGCCGGTGGAGCTGCTCACGGGGGTGCGCTTCGACGTCCTGGAGATGCCCGCCGACGCGGGGCACGCCGTGCTGCGACGGATGCCGCACACCGGCCCGGTCGCACTGCGGCGGCCCGAACGGGGCGGGAAGCAGGCGGAGGATCGGCCGAAACTGCTCATGCTCATCGCGGCCGGCGGCGCGGAGGAACTCCCGGGAATCCTGGAGTGGCTGGAGTGGGGCACGCTCGCGGCGGACCTCACGGCACACGGGGCCGGGGGGCGGATGCCCGCGCCGGCGATCCCCTCCAAGGGCCGCGCGTCAGGTGGCTGCGGCACTCGGGAGGCCGCGGGATGGGTGCGGCCTCCCCAGCCTGGATACGAGGCGGAGAATTCCCTGCCCACCACGGGGATGGGGACAGGAATCGGGGACGGTGGGGGCGCCCCCGACCTCGTACGGCTCGTGAGCGCGGCAGCAACGGAGTGCCACCGGGCCCGGTTGGTGCGTGCTCGTAATGGCCAATCGGATCGCGCGTGCGGCGCTCAGCCGTTGGCCTTCTCGAATGCCTCGCGAATGTCGGCGGGGACACGGCCACGGTCATTGACGTTGTAGCCGTTCTCCTTCGCCCAGGCGCGGATCTTCGCGGTGTCCGGGGAGCCGGCGGAAGCCGCCCGGGCCTTGCCGCGGCCGGCGGAACGGCCACCGGTCTTGCGGCCGGCCTTCACGAAGTCGGCCAGCGACTCGCGCAGCTTGTCCGCGTTGGCGTCGGAGAGGTCGATCTCGTAGGACTTACCGTCGAGAGCGAACGTCACGGTCTCGTTGGCCTCGCCACCGTCGAGGTCGTCGACAAGAAGAACCTGAACCTTCTGTGCCACCAGGTTTCCCTTTCATCGAATGCGGATTACGACGGAAAGCAAACCGCTTTTCCGGGAAAAACACAAACCCTTGGGTAGGGTTCACTTGCCCACAGAGCGGGGAACGCATGCTTCCGTAGGCATGAGATAGGGGAGCGATTCGGACATAGAACACTGATCACAGGTGCAGAAGCATGCGACTGTTGCCCAGGGTGTTGGGCTTCACTCGTTCGAGGCCCAGGAACTCCGCTACGCCCTCGTCATAGGAACGCAGCAGTTCGCTGTACACGTCCCTGTCTACGGGAGTCTCGCCGATCTCCACGAAGCCGTGCTTGGCGAAGAAGTCGACTTCGAAGGTGAGGCAAAAAATTCGCCGCACTCCGAGCCACCGCGCCGTGGCCACCAACTTGGCCAGGACCTGGTGTCCGACCCCGGATCCGCGCAGCGCCGGATCCACCGCCAGGGTCCGGACCTCCGCGAGGTCTTCCCACATGACGTGCAGTGCGCCGCAGCCGACCACTTCGGCGTCTTCGTCCCGCTCGGCCACCCAGAACTCCTGGATGTCCTCGTAAAGCGTGACGGTGGCTTTGTCGAGCAGGATCCCGTCGCACGAGTAGGCATCGATGAGGCGACGCACGGTGGGTACATCGCTGGTCCGGGCACGACGGACGGTGAGCCCATTTGAATGCGCTGACATGCCCGGACGCTATCGCCCCTTGCCGCCGGCACCTGCTCCGGGTTCATCTCCTTCGCCGGCCGGCGCTTCATCCGCGGCTCGCGACTGTTCTTCCCCGGCCTGTTCCCCGGCCTCTTCCCGGGCCGTCGCCTGTTCTTCCGCCGCTTCGGCCGGATCGTCGACCTGCACCATCCGTACGGCATCGCGGAGGGCTTGCCGTTGTTCCGGCGACATCATGCCGAAGAAGGCCACTAGTGCGGCCGCGGGGTTGTCACTGGCGGACCACGCTTCGTTCATCAGTGCGGCCGAGTACGCGGCACGAGTGGAGACCGCCTCATATCGATAGGCGCGACCTTCCGCTTCGCGGCGGACCCAACCCTTCTGATGGAGGTTGTCCAATACGGTCATGACCGTCGTGTAGGCGATCGACCGTTCCTTCTGGAGATCCTCCAGAACTTCTCGAACGGTGACCGGTCGGTTCCACTCCCAGACCCGCGTCATGACCGCGTCTTCCAGATCACCCAAGCGTCTCGGCACACAAGAAGAATAGTGGGAGATGTCGCGAATGCCGGTTGATCTCGTTGCGTTTGGTCCGGAAAAAGGAAGTACGGCCCGGGACGCTCAATCCCGGGCCGTACTGAGCGGGCGGGCCGCCCGAAAAGGCGGCGGTTCAGGCGCCGAACGCCTTGGGCTCCTGCCCGGCGGCCTCGGCGCGGGCGTACGCCGCATCGACGGCCGCGTCCTCCTTCGACTTGTTCTGACCACCCTGACTCTTGACGATCGTGACGATCAGGCACGTGAAGGCGACTGCCATCACTACGGGCGGGAGCAACGCGGCGACGTAATCCATGGCATGGGCCTCCTTATAAGGCGTAAGCCCGCGACAGTACCCAGCCAGGGTACGCAGCGCTCAGGCGGTGCGGGTCTCCGGGGGCGGCGCTGGCTTCCGACGGGGCGGGAACACCTCACCGGGCGTCGGGATGGGCCGGTCGGGACGCGGCGCCTTGGGGCGCGGAGCCGGCTTCGGCGGTTCCCTGCGGGGCTCCCGTTGAGGGTCCCGCTTGGGGTCCGCCCCGGCGTCCGATCCGGCGTCCGATCCGCTGGCCGGTGCGGCGCCGGCGGGGCGCGGACGCCCGCCGGTTCGACCGCCCGACAGGGCGTCCGGGGAAGCGCCTGAGCGCCCGCCTGGCAGCGCGCGCAGGCGCGTCCGTACGGATTGTTCGGCCAGCCGCTCGCAGTGCCGCAGCAGGGCGCTGCGGCGCTTGCGCTCGGACTCGACGGCGGGCCGGGCGAGCAGCGAGCGCAGCGCGGCGAGGTCGTCGGGGCCGGGGACGTGGCCGGCCCCGAGCGCCTCCCGGAGCCGCGTGAGGTAGCCGGCGGCGGCACCGGGCAGGGCGTCGCGGTAGCGGGCGAGGTCGGCGAGCAGGAAGGCGCGCAGGCGGGCGCCTTCGCGGACCGCCTCGTCCACCGCCTCGGCCAGCCGGAGGTATTCCTGGACGTCCTGCGAGCGGTCCGCGCCGAGGAGGTCCAGGGGCACGGCGGGGGAGCTCGTCTGGAGGGCATGGGCGAGGGCGCGACGGAGCACACGCAGCTCATCGGCGCCGAAGGCCATGCCGCCGCGGGATCCGTATGGCATTGGCATGGGGCGACTTTACGACTGAATCGGACAAAAGCCGCTTAATTCACGTGCGGTGGCGCGGTCGCGGGGCGCGCGTCACACGGGCGCGCCAGTACGGAACCGGCGCTGCCCCTTCTCCCCGCCGCCCGGTTACAGCCGCCCGACGTTGCGCTCGTAGACCAGCCGCAGGCCGATGAGGGTCAGCCAGGGTTCGTGCTCGTCGATCACCGAGGACTCGCCGAGCACCATCGGGGCCAGGCCGCCGGTGGCGATCACCGTCACGTCGTCGGGGTCCTCGGCCAGTTCCCGGGCCATCCGCTGGACCACGCCGTCCACCTGGCCGGCGAAGCCGTAGAGGATGCCGGACTGCATCGCCTCGACGGTGTTCTTGCCGATGACGCTGCGGGGGCGGGCCAGTTCGATCTTGCGGAGCTGGGCGCCCTTGACGCCCAGCGCGTCCACGGAGATCTCGATGCCCGGGGCGATCACCCCGCCCACGTACTCCCCGCGGGCGCTCACCGCGTCGAAGGTGGTCGCGGTGCCGAAGTCGACGACGACGGCCGGGCCGCCGTACAGCTCGACGGCGGCCAGCGCGTTGATGATCCGGTCCGCGCCAACCTCCTTGGGGTTGTCCATGAGGATCGGCACGCCCGTCTTGACGCCGGGCTCCACCAGGACGGCCGGCACGTCCCCGTAATAGCGGCGGGTCACCTCGCGCAGCTCATGGAGCACCGAGGGGACCGTGGAGCAGATGGAGATGCCCTCGATGTTGTCGCCCAGGTCCTCCCCGAGCAACGGGTGCATGCCCATCAACCCCTGGAGGAGCACGGCCAGTTCGTCGGCGGTGCGGCGGGCGTCGGTGGAGATCCGCCAGTGCTCGACGATCTCGTCGCCGTCGAACAGGCCGAGAACGGTATGGGTGTTGCCCACGTCGATGGTCAGCAGCATGGCGATCAGCGGCTTTCGTCGTCGTGCGAGCCGGCGTCCAGGGCACCGGTGAGGTCGTCGCCCTCGCGCAGGTCCAGGCCGATGTCGAGGACCTTGGCGGAGTGGGTGAGCGCCCCCACGGCCAGGTAGTCGATGCCGGTCTCCGCATAGGAGCGGGCCTTGTCCAGGGTGAGGCGGCCGGAGGACTCCAGGACCGCGCGGCCGGCGACCAACTCCACGGCCTGACGGGTCTGTTCCGGGGTGAAGTTGTCCAGCAGGATCAGGTCGGCGCCCTCGGCCAGGATCGGCGGAATCTGGTCGAGCCGGTCGACCTCCACCTCGATGGGCACCCCGGGGAACTCGTTCCGCACGGCCGTGAACGCCCTCGCGACGCCGCCGGCCGCCACCACGTGGTTGTCCTTGATGAGCGCCGCGTCCGACAGCGACATCCGGTGGTTGACGCCCCCGCCGCAGCGCACCGCGTACTTCTCCAGGGCGCGCAGGCCCGGCGTCGTCTTACGGGTGTCGCGGACCTTGGCCTCGGTGCCTTCGAGGGCGTCCGCCCAGGAGCGGGTCAGGGTGGCGATGCCGGACAGCCGGCCCAGGAGGTTGAGCGCGCTGCGCTCGGCGGTGAGCAGGTCGCGGGTCCGGGTGGTGACGGACAGCAGCTTCTGCCCGGCCACGACCCGCTCGCCGTCCTCGACGTGCCGCTCGACCGCGAACTCCTCGGTGCAGACGATGGACAGCACCGCCTCGGCGACCCGCAGGCCGGCGACGGTACCGTCCTGCCGGGCCGTGAAGTCCCCGGTGGCGACGGCGTCTTCGGGGACGGTCGCCACGGTGGTGACGTCCACGCCCTGGTCGAGGTCCTCCTCGATGGCCAGGTGCGCGATGTCCTCCACCTGAACGGGGTCGAGGCCGCCGGCCACCAGGAGCGCGGCCAGGTCGGGGTCGAGCCCACAGGTCAGCGGGTCCAGCTCGTAGGCGTCGTCGTCGCCGGCGGCGCACCCACAGGCGTCGCCGCAGCCCCCGGTGGGGGCGGCACCGGGCCGGCCGATCTGGAGGAGGGGGAGGTCGTCGGGGGTGCTGCTCACGGGGTGCGCTCCGTATCGGGGAGGGGTTCGGGCTTGAAGGGACGGGTCAAACGGTCGGCGGGAAACCGGCGGTCTCGGTCGTCCGGAGGCTGAGGGTGCGGTCGGTACCGAGGACGATGCGGAAGTGCCGGCGCCAGGAGGCATCGTCGCGGTCCGGGTGGTCCTCGCGCCAATGGCAGCCACGGGTCTCCTCCCGGAGCCGCGCGGCGGCGACCAGGACGCGGGCGACGCACAGCAGGTTGGTGGCCTCCCACGCCTCCACGCCCGGCTCGGGGGCCTTGGCGGCGGGCGCGGGGGAAGCGGCGGCCTCGGCGGCCTCCCGGCTGAGGCGGTCCAGACCGTCGGCCGCCGTGGCGAGGCTGGTGGCACTGCGCAGCACACTGGCGCCGGTGGTCATGATCCGTTGGATGGCGGGGCGGGCCTCGGGCACCAGGAGGGGCAGCGGGGCGCGGGTTTCCACGGGGGCGGGCACCGGGGCGGCCGTCCCGTTGGCGGCGATGTCCGCGGCGATCCGCTCCGCGAACACCAGCCCCTCCAAAAGAGAGTTGGAGGCCAGCCGGTTCGCGCCGTGCACGCCCGTGCAGGCCACCTCACCGCACGCGTACAGGCCGGGGACGGTGGTCCGGCCGTGCAGGTCGGTGCGGACGCCGCCGGACGCGTAATGGGCCGCGGGGGCGACCGGGATCGGCGTGGTGACCGGGTCGATGCCGTGTCCTCGGCAGGCGGCCAGGATGGTCGGGAAGCGGTGCTCCCACATGTCCGCGCCGAAGTGGCGCGCGTCGAGGTACATGTGCTCGACGCCCTGCTCCTGGGAGCGGCGCATGATCGCCTTGGCCACGATGTCGCGCGGGGCCAGCTCGGCGAGTTCGTGCTGACCGACCATGAAGCGGGTGCCGTCCCCGTCGACCAGGTGGGCGCCCTCACCCCGTACGGCCTCGGAGATCAGCGGCTGTTGGCCCTCCGCGTCCGGCCCCAGGTAGAGCACGGTCGGGTGGAACTGCACGAACTCCAGGTCCGACACCTCGGCGCCGGCGCGCAGCGCCAGGGCCACCCCGTCCCCGGTGGAGACCGCCGGGTTGGTGGTCGCGGAGAACACCTGGCCCATGCCCCCGGTGGCGAGCACCACCGCCGGGGCGTGCACGGCACCGACGCCGTCGTGCTGGCCCTCCCCCATGACGTGCAGGGTGACGCCGGCCGTGCGGCCCTCGGCGTCCGTGAGGAGGTCCAGGACCAGCGCGTTCTCGATGGTGCGCAGGCCCGCCCGTCGCCCACCGCCGCCCTCGGCCGAGAGCGCTTCGCGCTCGCCCGTGTCCTCGGCGCGCACCGCGGACACCAGCGCGCGGGAGATCTCCGCGCCGGTCGCGTCGCCGCCGGCGTGCGCGATCCGACGGCGGTGGTGGCCGCCCTCCCTGGTGAGCGCGATCTCCTCGCCCCCAGGGGTGGTGTCGAAACGGGCGCCCGCCGCGATCAGCCGGTGGACGGCGTCCGGGCCCTCGGTCACCAGGGCCCGCACGGCCTCCTCGTCGCACAGGCCGGCGCCCGCGACGAGGGTGTCGGCCAGATGCTGCTCGGGGCTGTCGCCGTCCCCCAGGGCCGCGGCGATCCCGCCCTGCGCCCAACGGGTCGAGCCGTCGTCCAGCCGGGCCTTGGTGACGACGACGGTCCGGCGGCCGGCGGCGGCGCAGCGCAGCGCGGCGGTCAGTCCGGCGACCCCGGAGCCCACGACGACGACGTCCGCCGTGATGGACCACCCGGGGGCGGGGGCGGTGAGGCGTATGCCGGTGGGGCCGGCGGCGGTTCCGGTAGCGGTCATCGGGTCGCTCCGAGGGGGCCTGGGGGTGGGGTGGACTTCCTGGAGTTCCGGGAGGGCTCCCGCGCCGTCCCGGGTGCGGGCTTCCCCTGGGAGCCGGTGTGCCGCCCCTGAGCGGTGGCCGGATGCGGGGCCCCGCTCGCGGGGAACACGAGCCGGATGTTGTCGATGAGCCGGGTGGTGCCCACCTTGGCGGCCACCGCGAGGATCGCCTCGCCCTCGAACCCGTCCGGGACCTCGGTGAAGTCCCGGGGGTCGACCAGCGCCAGGTAGTCCAGGCCGAGCGGCGGGTCCAGTTGGGCGGCGTCCTCCAGGACCGCATGGGCCGCGGTGCGGGCCACGGACGGGCCGTGCGGCGGCCCCGCGGCGGCGTAGGCGACGGCGTGCGCGTCGGCGGCCGCCCGGTCCTCGCCGAGGGCCGCCAGCGCCGCGGAGCGGTCCTGGACGGGGTGCCCGGCGGAGGCGGCGCGGGCACGCAGCGCCTCTTCCGCGGTGAGCCGGTCGCGGGCCGCGAAGAGCGCCGCGGACAGCGCGAGCGCGGTGCGCCGCTCCGGCCCGGACAGATAGCGGTTGCGGCTGGAACGGGCCAGCCCGTCGGCCTCCCGGACCGTGGGGACGCCGACGATCTCGACGGGGAAATTCAGGTCGGCGGCCATCCGTCTGATCACGGCGAGCTGTTGGGCGTCCTTCTCGCCGAAGAACGCCAGGTCCGGAGCGGTCAGATGGAGCAGCTTGGCGACGACGGTGAGCACCCCGTCGAAGTGCCCGGGGCGGCTGGCGCCCTCCAGGACGGTGCCCATGGGGCCGGCGGAAATACGGACCTGCGGCTCGCCGCCCGGATAGACCTCGTCGGTGGACGGTGCGAAGACGGCGTCCGCGCCCGCCCGGGAGGCCAGCACCACGTCCTCGTCCAGGGTCCGCGGGTAGCGGTCGAGGTCCTCGCCCGCCCCGAACTGGAGCGGGTTGACGAACACCGTGACCACGACCTGGCCCTGCGGGCCGACCCGCTCACGGGCCGCCCGGACCAGGGCGGCGTGCCCGTCGTGCAGCGCGCCCATGGTCATGACGACGGCCCGCGCACCGTCGTGGCGGGGCAGCGCGCGCAGTTCCGCGGCGGTGCACACGAGTTGGGGGCCCGGCGTCGGGCTGACGGGCGAGGAGGTCATGAGTCGCCTCTGTGGGAACCGGGGTCGGTGGTCTCGGAATCGGGAGGAGCCGGGCGGGCCGAACTGGGGTCACTGGTGGGCCCGTTGGGGCGGGGGTGGTCGCCCTCGGGACGGTCGCCGGGGGTGGTGGGCCTGTGGTCGTCGGCAACGGTGGGCCCGTTGTTGGCGTCTGCCGGCCGGTCGGAGGGTGCGGGCCGGTCGTCGTCCCGGTTGCCGTGACGTTCCTCGGCCCGGTCGTCGTCGGAGCCCTCACCGCGGTCGCCATCGGGGCCGGCCGACGATGTTCGCTCACCCTCCGAGGGAGACCGCTCCTCCTTTGAGGACGCTCGCGCCCCCGGGGACGCGTCCGGTGCGGCGGCCCCGTCCGGGGCGGGGCCCGCGAGCGCGTCCAACAGCTCCGCGGCCAGCTCCGGCTTGAGCAGTCCGTGCGACAGCGCCCGATCGGCCGTCATACGGGCCATGGCCAGATAACCGGCGACGGCCTGTGGGGCGTGCCGCCGCAGCTCCGCCACATGGGCCGCCACGGTCCCGGCGTCCCCACGGGCGACCGGGCCCGTCAGGGCCGCGTCACCGGACCGCAGCGCGTTGTCCAGGGCCGCGCCGAGCAGCGGGCCGAGCATCCGGTCCGGGGCCCGCACGCCGGCCTTCGTCAGCAGCTCCATAGCCTGCGTCACCAGCGTGACCAGGTAGTTCGCGCCGATGGCGAGCGCCGCGTGATACAGCGGACGGGCGGATTCCGCAATCCACTCGGGCTCCCCGCCCATCTCGATGACCAGTGCCTCGGCGGCCATTCGCAGTTCCTCGGGGGCGGTCACCCCGAACGGGCAGCCGGCCAGCCGCTGCACGTCCACGGACGTCCCGGTGAACGTCATGGCCGGGTGCAGCGCCAAGGGCAGCGCCCCGGCCCGGGTCGCCGGGTCCAACACCGCCGTCCCGTAACGCCCGGAGGTGTGCACCAGCAACTGGCCCGGCCGCACGGCACCGGTCTCGGCGAGACCTCTCACCAGGTCGGCCAGGGCGTCATCGGGGACGGTCAACAACACGAGGTCCGCACGGGCGAGCACCTCGGCCGGGGCGACCAACGGGACATCGGGCAGCAGCTCGGCGGCGCGCCGCACGGAGGCGTCGGAGACCCCCGAGACGGCCACCGGACGGTGCCCGGCGAGTTGGAGCGACGCGGCGAGCGCGGGCCCGACTCGGCCTGCTCCGACGACTCCGACGGTGAGCCGAGCGGGCCGGTCCTGGGCCTCTAGGGACGGGTTTGGGTTCACGCGGCGATGGCCTTCCGTTCCAGTCCGCGAGGGGTACCGGACGATTCGTCGCCATGCTACGCGAGTGCCTCCCCCCGCCCTGAGAGTCGTACGGAGGGTGAGACGAGGGCCTCGGAGGGCGTGACCGCGCGGGCCTCGACGCAGAACCGGAACCCCCTGCACCGCGCCGGTTCGCGTTCCGCTCCGCGCCGGTTCGCAGAGTTATCCACAGCCCTCGCGGCGGCGCGGGCGGCTGCGCAATGATCGGTTCCAGACCCCGCGCGAAGGGCGCGGGGCGAAGCGGAGGCGGGGGCCATGAGCGAGAGCGGCAAGCGCGGGACTGAGGACGGGAAGCACACGACCGAGGGAGGCGGGCCGGAGGCCACCGCGGGCGGCGGCCGCTCGGGGGACGTGACGGACGGCCGGGAGCGGCGGTTCGCCGCATACCGCGGCTCGGCGCGGACGCTGTCCGGCGTCCGCCCACCGGAGACGCTCGCCGAGCGCCTGGCCCGCCTGACGGCCGACGCCCCTTCCGTCTACGACCTCGACGACTGGACCGACTTCTACGGCAACGACGACGGCATCGTGGGTGAACTGGAGCGCCGCACCGCCGACGCCCTGGGCACCGAGGCCGCCGCGTTCTTCCCGACCGGCACCATGGCGCAGCAGGTGGCGCTGCGCTGCTGGGCGGGCCGCACGGGCAACGCGACGGTCGCCGGCCATCCGCTGTCCCACATGGAGGTGCACGAGCGCGATGCGTACGCCCAGGTCAGCGGGTTGCGCATGGTGCATCCGACGAACGCCCCGCGCCTGCCGACGGCCGCCGAGATCTACGACATCCAGGAGCCGTTCGGCACCCTCGCCCTCGAACTCCCGCTGCGCGACGCCGGATACGTCCTCCCCGGCTGGGAGGAGCTGACGTCGACGGTGTCCGCCGCCCGGGACCGGGATGCGGTGGTGCACTTCGACGGCGCCCGCCTGTGGGAGTGCGGCCCGCACCTCGGCAGATCGCTCCCGGAGATCGCCGCCCTCGCGGACAGCGTCTATGTCTCCTTCTACAAGTCGCTGGGCGGCATAGCGGGCGCCGCCCTGGCGGGCACCGAGGAGTTCGTCGAGGAGGCCCGCGCCTGGCGGCACCGCTACGGCGGCCAGTTGTTCCAGCAGTGGCCGACCGTGCTCGCCGCCCTGGCCGGGCTGGACCACGAACTGCCCCGGCTGCCCACGTACGTGGCCCACGCCAAGCTGGTCGCCCGGGCACTGCGGGAGGGGCTGGCGGAGGCCGGCGTGCCGTGGTTCCGCGTGCACCCGGAGGAGCCGCACACCCATGAGTTCCAGGTGTGGCTGCCCCATCCAGCGGAGGCCCTGGACGAGGCCGCCACCCGGCAGGCGGAGGAAACCCGGACCGCCCTGTTCCGCAAGTGGTTCGAGCCGGGCCCGACCGCCCCGCCGGGTATGGCGATGACGGAGGTGACGGTCGCCTCCCCCGCCCTGGAGTGGACGGCGGAGGAAATACGCACGGCGGTGGGCGAGTTCGTCCGGCGCATCGACGGGTGACTGCGGCTAGGTGACCGCGACGGCCGGGTGACAGTGACGGCCGCGCGCAGTGAGGACGCGAGGGCGCTACGGCTCAGGAAGGGGGTGAGGCAAGGGCGTTGTGGCACCGGGCGCTTCGGCCGGCTGCGACTGCGGGCTGCGGGCTGCGGGCTGCGGGCTGCGGGCTGCGGGCTGCGGGCTGCGGGCTGCGGGCTGCGGGCTGCGGGCTGCGGGCTGCGGGCTGCGGGCTGCGGCACGGTGGCTGGACGGTGGGCGGACTCCGCCTAACCGCACCGCCCCCGCACGGCTCGCTCCCGCGCCGCAGGCTCCCGCGTCCCCGGCTCCCCGGTGGTTCGCCCCAGCGTGCCCGGCTGCTGTACGGCCGGCCGCTGCCCGACGGATTCCCGCACGGTGCCCGCCCTCGCAGCCGCCTGCTCCGCGTCCGCCTCCTGCGCGGTGCGCGCTCTCGTGACCGGCGGCCGCGGTACGAGGTCCGGCGAGTTCGGCACGAGGCCACGTGAGTCCGGCACGGGGGCAGGTGAGGTCGGCACGAGGTCGGGCCAAGTCGGGGCGGAGCCAAGGGCGTTCAAGGGGCGGGAGGGGCGGGCCAAGAGTGCGGTGACGCGGCGCACGAGGCGGCCGTTGCGACCCCACCAGCGTTCCGCGGGATCGGTGACCACGGCCTGGAAGCGGCGCCACAGCCGGATTTCCCGGGCGGTGCGGACGGCGGCCGCATCCGGTGCGGGCGGGGCGGCCTCGCCCCGCTGAGCGGCGCGGTAACTGTCGAGGAGGTGCTGCTGCATGGCGTCCATGGCCTCACTGTGAGACGGCCGGGTCGACCCTGGCTCGTCGATTGACGAGAGCCGTCAATCGACGACACCGCAGGTCACGGGGTCACGCATGATGGCACCATGGCCAATGTCATCGACATCACCGGACTGCCTCTGGAGCGCGTGGTCTTCGCGCCCTCTCCGCTGGCGGAGCTGGGCGCGGCGCTGCACGCGCTGTCTGAGCCGGGGCACCACCCCGGGTTGCACGGCTGGGTCACCGCGACCAACGCCGGCCTGAAGACCGACCTGGCCGACCGGCTGTGCGAGGCGGACTTCCTGTGGCGGTCGGCCCGCTCGGACATCCTGCTGCCCGCCCGCCCCGGCGCGACGCTCGCCGAGGAACTGGACGAGCTGGACAAGATCGACGACGAGCGGTTCGTGGCCGCCGCCTTCGAGATCAGTTGCTCGCCGCGGTACACCCGCCGCACGCCGTCGCCGCTGGTCGACGCGGAGGAGCGGGCCCGCGTACGGGAGATGGCGGCGGCCCGCGGCCCGCGGCAGGCGGCGTTCACGGACCGGATGCTGACCGACCCCGACGGCCTGCGGGTGTGGCTGCGCCGCCTGTTCGAGAACTGCGAGGACGCGTTCTTCGGCGACATCTGGCGGCGGGTGAGCATCCAACTGGCCGCCGACGCCCGGCACAAGACCGAGCTGTTGCGCCGCAAGGGCCTGGCCGAGACGCTGTCCGCGACCTCGCGGGCGCTGACCTTGGAGGAGGCCCAGGACGGCAGCGCCCGGATCCTGGTCGACAAGCTGGCCAGCGGCCGCACCACGGCGTTCTCCGACCCCGCCGACCCCGGCGTCACCTTCCTCCCGACGTCGTTCGGCTGGCCGCACCTGCTGTTCAGCCATGCGCCCGGCTGGCGCCCGGTGCTTCAGTACCCGGTCGCCAGCCCGGAGTTGCCGGCCCCGACCACGCTGGAACTCGTCCAGCAACGGCTGGAGGCGCTCGGCCACCCCATGCGCATGCAGTTGTGCCGCACCCTGTCGCGCGGACCGCACACCACGGGCGAGCTGGCGACCACGTTCGGCATCACGGCACCGGAAGTGTCGCGGCACATCGCGGTGTTGAAGAAGGCGGGGCTGCTCCAGACCCGGCGCCGCGGACGTTATGTGCTGCACCAGTTGGACCTCCAGGTGGTGGCCCGGCTGGGGAGCGACTTCCTTGAGGGCGTGCTGCGCTGAGCAGAGGGGGGAGGGAAGGGAGGCGTTGGCCTCCCGCCCCTCTTCCCGCCCGCCGGCGGTCAGTTCGCCTGGAGGAACTTCTTCGCCAGGGCGTCGCCCCGGCTCACCGCGTCGGCGTGGCTCTCGATCGGCGACGCCTGGGAGTTCTTGAACAGCACATAGGTGACGCCGGAATCCGCGCCGCCGGTCTCCGGGTTGGGGTCGATGCCCAGCGCCTTGGCGGCCGCGTAGGACGCCTCACCAATGATCTTGTCGGGCCCGGTGTCCCCGACCACGGCGTACTCGACCTGGTTGTTGTAGATGACGGCCACCACTCCGCCGCCCTTGATCCCGGCGGACTCGTAGTTCCAGATCTTGCTGGTGCTCGGCACCACGACGTACGGCAGCTTCGCGGCGCTCAGCGGCTTGTCGTCGGACTGGTGGAACCTGGTGTCGTCCTGGAACCAGGGGTCGGTGTCGGCGTTGCACTGCGAGGTGATCTGCCCGTCGCAGTCGATGTCCATGTCGGCCTTCCAGAAGACGGCGCCGTTCTTGCCGCAGACCGGGACGGTGGCCGGGGTCCCCTCGTCGGTGCTGTATTTGCCGTTGGATATCTGCTTGCAGTCCTTGAGTTTGGCGAGCAGTTGGGACGCGGAGACCGAGCCCTCCTGAAGGGCGGCGTGCGGCGCGGCGGCCCGGTGGGCGGCTGGCTGAGCGGTGGCGGGAAGGGCCGCGGCGGCGAGGAGGGCGGCGCCGGAAGCGGTGGCGAGGGCAAGCGTTCTTCTGCGCACGGGGAACCCTTCTGTTAGGAAAGTTTCCTTACGGCGCGTCAATCTGCTCTTGTTTACGTGCCCCCGTCAAGGTGCGTATCGGCCAGCGCTCCGCTACGCCCCCGCGCCCCCGGCCCGCACCAGCCCCGTCTCGTACGCGAGCACCACCGCCTGGACCCGGTCCCGCAGGCTCAACTTCGTCAGGATCCGGCCCACATGCGTCTTCACCGTGGCCTCGGACAGCACCAGCCGCGCCGCGATCTCGCCGTTCGACAGGCCCTGCGCAACGAGCAGCAGCACCTCCCGCTCGCGATCGGTCAGCCGCTTCAACTCGGGCCGCGCCGGCTCGCCGGAGGTGGCGGGCAGCATGGGCGTGAAACGGTCCAGGAGGCGGCGCGTGGTGGACGGCGCGACGACCGCGTCACCGCTGTGCACCGCGCGGATCGCGGCGAGGAGCTCGTTCGGCGGCACGTCCTTGAGCATGAAGCCGCTGGCGCCGGCCTTCAGCGCGGAGAAGGCGTACTCGTCCAGGTCGAAGGTGGTCAGGATGAGGACCTTCGGGGCCCCCTCCGGCTGCCCGCCGCCGCAGATCCGGCGGGTGGCCTCGACCCCGTCGAGAGTGGGCATCCGGACGTCCATCAGGATCACGTCGACCTGCGTGGAGCGCAGCACTTCGAGGGCCTGCGCCCCGTCGCCCGCCTCGGCGACGACCTCCATGTCGGGCTGCGCGGCGAGCACCATCCGGAAACCGGTGCGCAACAGCGCCTGGTCGTCGACGAGCATCACGTTGATGGTCACGGCAGGGAGATCCCTTCGCGGGTCGGGAGAGGCGGGTGGGACGGACGAGGCCGGCGGGGTGGCAGCGGGAACGGACGCAGGGACGCCATGGCAGACCCCACCGCACGGAATCTAGCCGCACCGCCGCCCGACGGGGAAAGTGGCCCGAGCCGCGCCCCGGACGACGGGCGGCCACGGGCCCGGCCCCGCCGGCTCGTGGCCAGTTGGGACCACCGACCGGGAAACCGGACCCTCCCCCCGGGCGGCCCGGCCCGCTCCCCGAGCAACCGAGCCGAGCTCCCGCTCCCGGACCACACCCGCGAGCCCCTGCCGCTCACCGCTCGGCCTTGAGCGGGAGTACCGCGTTCACCTTGAAGCCGCCGCCCGGCCGCGGGCCGGCGTCGAGGATGCCGCCGACCATGCCGACCCGCTCGCGCATGCCGATCAGCCCGTGGCCGAGCCCGTCCGCACCGCCCGCCTCGTAGAGCTCGTGCCGCGCGCCCCGGCCGTCGTCCTCGATGAGCAGGTCGAGGTCGTCGTTCCCGTAGGTGAGGCGGACGGTGGCGCTGACGTCGGGACCGCCGTGCTTGCGGGTGTTGGTCAGCGCCTCCTGGACGATGCGGTAGGCGGTCAGCTCGACGCTGCTCGGCAGCGGGCGCGGCTCGCCGACCACCCGGAAGTCGACCGGCAGCCCGGCGCCCCGTACCTGGTCTATGAGGTCGGCGAGCTGCTCGACGCCGGGCTGGGGCACGTACTCCCCGCCCTCGGCCTGTTCGCCGGTGCGCAGCACGCCCAGCAGCCGCCGCATCTCGGCGAGCGCCTGCCGGCCCGTGCCGGAGATCGTCTCCAGCGCCTGCCGGGCCTGATCGGGCGTGGCATCGAGGACGTAGGCGGCGCCGTCGGCCTGGACGACCATCACCGAGACGTTGTGCGCGACGACGTCGTGCAGCTCCCGGGCGATCCGGGCGCGCTCGGCCGCGACCGCGATCCGCGCCTGGGCCTCGCGCTCCTTCTCCAGGCGGGTGGCCTTCTCCTCCAGTTGCGCCCAGTAGGCCCGGCGGGTGCGCACCGAGTCGCCGAGCACCCAGGCCAGCACGAACGGGACGGTGAGCAGCACCATGAAGAACAGCGCCACCCACACCGGTATGTGGGCGGGGCTCTCCCGAAAG
This sequence comes from Streptomyces sp. WZ-12, assembly GCF_028898845.1. NCBI lineage: Bacteria > Bacillati > Actinomycetota > Actinomycetes > Kitasatosporales > Streptomycetaceae > Streptomyces > Streptomyces sp. WZ-12. The sequence goes on from NZ_CP118574.1 coordinate 4,118,889, forward strand.
CGGAGTTGGGACAAGGCGGGGCCGATCAGGGCGGCGCCCAGTGCGAAGCGTGAGGCCCAACGGCGCGCGTTGGTCTCGGAGGCGACGGTGTAGATGATCACCAACATCGCGAAGTCGGCGACGTTGGGCGAGACGCTCAAGATCAATTGACCGACGCCGAGGGCGCCGGTCAGCAGCAGCATCTTGACCGGGTACTTCCGGCGCAGGGCGATGACCAGGCACAGGCCGATGCTGAAGAGCAGGGCGAGGGCCTTGCCCTTGATGCCGGACTGGGAAATGACCCACAACCCGCTGAACCCGAAGAGGAGGAAAGCCCAGAAGCTGTCCACTCCCGTCGGGTGCCTGCGGAAGAAGTCATAGAGGCGCTGCACGTAACCCAGCGTAGGCAGCGTCGACCGCCTCCGGAGTCAACCGGAGGAGCGATCCTCTTCCCTGGGGTCTACTCCCCTAGGTGGAGGCCGGATGCGCCAATTGTGTCGCCGCTGAGGTCGATGCATGAGCGCACAATGGGCACCGGCCCGTGCCATCCCCCGAGAATCGGCCACGACCAGTGGTTTCGCCCCGGCTCGACCTCACGCCGAGGGTCTACCGTCCCACCACGGGTCGACGCCCGACGCCGCGACGCCGACCCCGTACCGTGCCCCCGTACGGTGGTCCGCGTGACGAGAGACGGACGCGCGGACGCGGCGCACGAGCAGCGGAACGCACAGCAGAACGCCGCGCGGAACGCGAAGCGGAACGCCGCGCACAGCGACGCGCAGGGCGCCCGGCGAAGCGACGGGCGGAGCGACGGACGGCCTGCCGAGCCGAGCGCCGGGCCAGGCACCGCCCACGCCCCCCACCCCGCCGAAGACCACCGCCCCACCGCCCCCCTCACTCCCACCCCCACCTGGCGCACCTGGCGAGCCGCCGCGGAGCAGGCGCTCTACGGTCCCGGCGGCTTCTACACCCGGCCCGAAGGCCCCGGCCCCGCCGGCCACTTCCGCACCTCCGTCCACGTCTCCCCGCAGTACGCCAGCGCCGTCGCCACTCTCCTCCGCCGCGTCGACGCCGCGCTCGGGCACCCGGACGAGCTGGCCCTGATCGATGTCGGCGCGGGCCGCGGTGAGTTGCTGTGCGGCGTGCTGGCCGCGCTGCCCGGGGAGGTGGCCGCTCGGCTCCGCCCGTACGCCGTCGAGCGCGCCGCGCGCCCCCAGGGACTGGACCCCCGCATCACCTGGTGCGCCGAACTGCCCGCACCGGGCTCGCTCACCGGGCTGCTCTTCGCCAACGAGTGGCTGGACAACGTCCCGTTGGACGTCGTCGAGACGGACGCCGACGGGGTACCGCGCCGGATTCTGGTGCGGGCCGACGGCACGGAACGGCTGGGCGCGCCGGTCGACGGGCCGGACGCGGAGTGGCTCGCCCGTTGGTGGCCCCGATCCGCGCCGGGCGCCCCCGAGCCCGTTCCCGGACTGCGCGCCGAGATCGGCCGCCCCCGGGACACCGCCTGGGCGCGCGCCGTCGACACCCTCGGCGCCGGGCTCGCGGTCGCCGTCGACTACGCCCACCGGCGCGCCGACCGGCCGCCGTTCGGCACCCTCACCGGCTTCCGCGAGGGCCGCGAGGTGCCCCCCGTCCCGGACGGCAGTTGCGACCTGACCGCGCACGTCGCGCTGGACGCCTGCGCCGGCCCCGACGCCGAGCAACTGACCCAGCGCGCCGCGCTGCACGCGCTCGGCGTGACCGGCCGCCGCCCCCCGCTGTCCCTGGCCACCACCGACCCGGCCGGCTACGTACGGGCGCTCGGCGCGGCCGGGGACGCCGCGGAGCTGACCGACCCGGCCGGCCTGGGCGGCTTCGGCTGGCTGCTGCAACCGGTCGGCGGCGCCGCCTGCGCCGGCCTGCTCACCACCGACACCACGGACCCACCCCCCGCCCCGGCCTGACCGGACACCTCAGTCGGGACGGCGCCGCGCGCACGCCCCGACGCCGCGGCCCACCCCTTGGGCCGCCCCGGTCCACACCACGGACCGGCCCGTTCCGCCCCGTCCCGCCCTGCGAGACTGTCCCCATGACGGAGACGACGGTCGGCATCGGCGGCGCGGCGGAGAGCACCGACATGGTGCTGAACATCGGCCCGCAGCACCCCTCCACGCACGGCGTGCTGCGGCTGCGCCTCGTCCTGGACGGCGAGCGCATCCGGCACGCCGAGCCGGTGATCGGCTACATGCACCGCGGCGCCGAGAAGCTCTTCGAGGCCCGCGACTACCGCCAGATCATCATGCTCGCCAACCGCCACGACTGGCTGTCGGCGTTCTCCAACGAGTTGGGCGTGGTGCTCGGCGTCGAGCGGATGCTCGGCATGGAGGTCCCCGAGCGCGCGGTGTGGACCCGCACGCTGCTCGCCGAGCTGAACCGCGTCCTGAACCACCTGATGTTCCTCGGCTCGTACCCGCTGGAGCTGGGCGGCATCACCCCCGTCTTCTACGCCTTCCGGGAGCGCGAGGAGCTCCAGACCGTCATGGAGGAGATCTCCGGCGGCCGGATGCACTACATGTTCAACCGGGTCGGCGGCCTCAAGGAGGACCTGCCGGCCGGCTGGCTCGACCGGGCCCGCCAGGCGGTCGCCGACGTCCGCTCCCGTATGGGCGTCTTCGACGACCTGGTCCTGGGGAACGAGATCTTCCGCGGCCGCACCCGTGGGGTCGGCGTGCTGTCCCCCGAGGCGGTGCACGCCTACGGCGTCTCCGGGCCGATCGCCCGCGCGTCCGGCGTCGACTTCGACCTGCGGCGCGACGAGCCGTACCTCGCGTACGGCGACCTACAGGACACGCTCAAGGTCGTCACCAGGCAGGAGGGCGACTGCCTGGCCCGCTTCGAGTGCCTCTTGGAACAGACCCACCACGCGCTCGCCCTCGCCGACGCCTGCCTGGACCGCATCGCGGAGCTGCCGCCCGGCCCGATCAACCAGCGGCTGCCGAAGGTCCTCAAGGCCCCCGAGGGCACGACGTACGCCTGGACCGAGAACCCGCTCGGCATCAACGGCTACTACCTGGTCTCCAAGGGCGAGAAGACGCCCTACCGCCTCAAGCTGCGCTCCGCGTCGTACAACAACATCCAGGCGCTGACGGAGCTGTTGCCGGGGACGCTGGTGGCCGACATGGTCGCCATCCTGGGGTCGATGTTCTTCGTGGTCGGGGACATCGACAAGTAGGCGGGGACGTCGACGAGTTGGTGAAGTGAGCCGGCGGGCGGGGCCGTCCGCCCGCAGCGCAACGGCGGGGTCTGGCGTCCACAGGTTGTGGACACCAGACCCCGCCGCCTTGTGACGCTCCCCGCCGGTTCTCCCGTCAGTCCGCCCCTTCAGGAAAGAGCGGTGCGGAGTTCGGCGAGGTCGAGCTGCTCGGTCTCGTCGTGCGCGGTCAGGTCGATGACCGCGCCGGCGCCGTGCGTGGTCTCCCCGTCGGCGGCCGCGGCACCGTCACCGGCGTCCGCCGCGTCGGCGTCCGTACGCTCCGCCTCGCCGGCGCCCTTGCCCGCGCCCTCGACCGCCGCGTCGGCCACCCGCGGACGCGGCGAACGCCCCTCCGCGGGGACCTCCGTGAGGGCCTCCACGCGGGCCTCCGCGCGGGCCTCCGCGCGCGCCGACTGTTCGGCGACCGCCTCGTCGCCGACGACGTCCGCGAGATCCTCCTCCAACGGGGCGGCCAGTTCGCGGCGGGGGACCGCGGCGTTGCCGAAGAAGTCGAATCCGCCCAGGGTTCGGGGCACGGCGGGGCGGGTTGGGGCAATCGCGGCGGCGGCCGGCACCGGGCGGAGCGCTGGCCCGCCCATCCCCTGTGTGGCAGCCGCCCCGGACTTCCCCTGGTCGTCGGCCTCAGTCTTCTCCTGAGGGGCGGCGCCCGCGTGTTCCTGGGCGCCGCTGCCGTTCTTGCCGGCGCTGCGGTCCGCGCCGCCGTTCTCGGCGGCCGCGCGCTGCCGGGCGGCATTGCGGGCCAGCTCGCACAGCGCCCGGTCCGCCTGCGCGAACGTGGTGGCCGAACCGGCCGGCGCCGCGCCGCTCTTACCCCGGCCGGCCGCCGCGGGGCGGTCGCCGTCGGCCGCCGACTCGCGCTGGACCGGGACGAGTTCGCCGCCGCCCGACGGCGCTCCGGCCTCGATGGCGAGCAGCCGGCGGCCCTCCAGGGCACTGGCCCGCTCGGTCTCGGCGGTGGCGTAGCGGCGCAGCAGAGCGGCGTGCTCGCTGCGCAGCCGGGCGAGTTCGGCGCGCTTGGCGCGGAGCTTGGTGTCCAGGGCGGCGCGGATCTCCCGCGCCTCCTCGACGTCCGTCTCCAGCTCCGCGATCCGCTCCTCGGTGCGCCACTCGTCGCGCGCCCGGGCCCGGGTCAGCTCGGCGACCCGCTTGCCGGCCTTGCGGTCCCAGACGCGCAGCAGGACGGCGCCGGTGACCGCGGCGGCCGCGGCACCGGCGGCGAGCACCCGTTGCACGAGGTCGTCGCCGACGAACCAGGCGCCCGCGGCACAGGCAATTGACGCACCGGCGACCGTCGAAGGAGGAAGCAGCCGGTGGAGGGGTGGGGAATGGCGGTGGCGTCCTCGTGGCATGGCCAGAAACTTACCGTGCGTGCGAGATCTATGGGGCCCCGCATACGCATCCGTTTCAGGCTGGTTACTTCTTGACCAGCCCCTTGGACTCCAGATACGCCTGTGCCACATCGGCGGGCTTCAACCGTTCGGCATCGACCTTGCGGTTCAAGTTGATCAAGTCCTCGGTGGTGAGCACCTTCGTGATCTTGTTGAGGGCGGTCTCGATCTCCTTGTCGCCGGCCTTCTTGGCATTCAGCACCGGCAGCACATTGTCGGCGTTCTGGAGCTTCTTGTCGTCGCCGAGAAGCACCAGACCGAAGTTGTCGAGAGTGGCGTCCGTGGTCGTGGTGAGCACCAGTTGGTCGGTGCCGTCCTTGACCGCCTGCTTGGCCTGCGGGGTGCCCACGCCCTTGGGGTCGATGCTGGCGACGGAGATGCCGTAGGTCTGCTCCAGACCGGGCTTGCAGAACACCCGTGTCTCGCACTCCTCGCCCGCCGCAATTTTGATCTTCTGCTGCGAACGCCCCAGGTCCGAGAGGGTCTTCAGCTTGTGCTGGGCGGCGAATTCCTTGGTGACCGCGAAAGCGTTCTGGTCCGTGGCCGCGCCCGCCGGCAGCACCGTCAGCCCGCGCGGTTCGGCCAGCTTCTTCAGCGCCGTCACCGTCTTGTCGATGTCGCTGGACGCCACCGGCTTCGCCTTGGTGCCGTTCTTCTTCGCGTTGAGGAATTCCGCGAGCGTGGAGGCGTATTCCGGAACGACATCGATCTGGCCCTTCTCCAGGGCCGGTTCATACAGCTCGCGATTGGTCAGCGTCTGGACCCGCGGGTGGTAACCGGCATCGGCGAGCACCCGCGCATACATCTCGGCCAGCACCTTCGACTCGGTGAAGCCCGCCGAGCCGATGACGACCTCGCCCTTCCCGCCGCCCTTGCCGCCCTTCTCCTCCAGGCTCTGTCCCCCGCACGCGGCCAGCCCGGCCGCCAGCGCCACCACCGTCCCGGCGGCGAACGCGGTGCGTATCGTGCGCGCCGTGCGTATCGTGCGTGCTGTGCTGCTCATGGAAATCCACTCCGTCCGTTCGGATCAGGTCGGTTGAGAGGTCTCGGGGCGGGGTCGAACCGGTGCCGGGCCCTTCTTGCCCGGCCCGCGCCGCCGCCCCCGCATCGGATCGAAGGCCCGGTCCAGCAGCACCAGTACCCCCTCGACCGCCAAGGCCAACAGCGCGACCAACACCGCCCCGGCGACCACCTGCGCGGTGTCGTAGTTGCCGAAGCCGGCGGTGATGATCCGTCCCAGGCCCCCACCGCCGGCCAGCGCGGCCAGCGTCGTGGTGGACACCACCTGGACCGCGGCCGAGCGCAGGCCCGTCATGATCAGCGGGTAGGCGAGGGGTATCTCCACCCGCCGCAGCAACTGCGGCCCGGACATCCCCATCCCCCGGGCGGCCTCGACCACATCGCGGTCCGCCTCCCGTATGCCCAGGTAGACATTGGTCAACAGCGGCGGCACCGCGAACAGCACCAGCGCGATGACCGTCGGCCAGTCGCCGTGCTTCCCCAACGGGCTGAGCGTCAGCAGCACCAGGACCGCGAACGTCGGTACCGCGCGCCCCACGTTGGAGACGTTGATCGCCAACGCCCCGCCCTTGCCGAGGTGGCCCAGCCACAGCGCCACCGGCAGCGCTATCAGACAGGACAGCAGCAGGCAGAGCCCGCTCAGCCAGAGGTGCTCACCGAGACGGTGCCACACCCCCCTCTCCCCGGCCCAGTTGGCCGCCGTGGCCAGCCACTGCCAGGCCCCCGTGATCGCGTCCACGCTCACCCCACCGCCTTCGCCACGGCCGCCGAGCGCCGCACCCGGCGGCCCCCGGACCGCGCCCGCGTCCACGGCGTCAACAGCCGCTGTAGGCCCAGCAGAAGCAGATCCGCCACCAGCGCCAGCAGCACGCACAGCACCGACGCGGTCAGCACCTCCGCCTTGAAGAAGCCCTCCATGCCGCTGGCTATCAGATTGCCCAGCCCGCCGTATCCGACCACCGAGCCGATCGTCGTCATCGCCACCGTGGAGACCGTGGCGATCCGCACGCCGGCCACCAACGCCGGTACCGCGAGCGGGAGTTCCACCTCGAACAGCAGCCGGGCCGGCCCGTACCCCATCCCGCGGGCGGCCTCCCGCACCTCGGTGGGCACCGCGTCCAGACCCGCGAGGATGTTCCGCACCAGGATCGTCAGCGAATACAGCACCAGGCCCGTGACGACCACCGAGGGCGAGACCCCGAAGACCGGCGTCAGCAGGGCGAACATCGCCAGCGAGGGCACCGTGTAGAGCACCGTCGTCAGCCCCAGGACGGGGCCGGCCACGCTCCGCCGGCGCCGGGCCAACAGCGCCAGCGGAAAGGCGATCAGCACACCCAGGAGCACCGACACCACCGTGATGCCGATGTGCTGGAGCGTGGCGTCGATCAACTCCTGGCTCCGGGTGTGGAGATACTCCCCACAGATCCAGTCGTTGCGCTCCAGGCAGCCGCGGCCGCCCCCCTGCGCCATGGTCTGGACGCCGGTCAACTGCGCGCTCGTCAGCAGCTCCGCCGCGCGCACCGGTGCCTCCACCGCCGTCACCTCCCCCGCTCGCCGATACCGTGGTGACTGTCTGCGACCCTAACCCCCACCACTGACAATCGTTCGACCCGGCATCCACTCGCAACACCGCGTTCACGGCACCCGTGCAGGACGCGTACACAATGGGGGCCGTCCACACAGGGGGATTCCATGATCCGCTTCGAGCACGTCACCAAGCGCTACGCCGACGGCACCACGGCCGTCGACGACCTCTCCTTCGAGGTCGCCAAGGGCGAACTCATCACCCTCGTCGGCCCGTCGGGCTGCGGCAAGACGACGACGATGAAGATGGTGAACCGGCTCATCGAGCCCACCGGCGGCCGCATCCTCCTCGACGGCGAGGACATCGCCGACGCCGACCCGGTCGAACTCCGCCGCCACATCGGCTACGTCATCCAGCAGGTCGGCCTCTTCCCCCACAAGACCATCCTGGACAACACCGCCACCGTCCCGCACCTACTCGGCCGCCCGCGCAAGCAGGCCCGGGCCCGCGCCGCCGAACTCCTCGACCTGGTCGGCCTGGACCCGTCCGTCTACGGCGACCGCTACCCCGACCAGCTCTCCGGCGGCCAGCGCCAACGCGTCGGCGTGGCCCGCGCGCTCGCCGCCGACCCGCCGGTGCTGCTGATGGACGAGCCCTTCGGCGCGGTCGACCCGGTCGTCCGCGAGCACCTCCAAAACGAGTTCCTGCGGCTCCAGTCCACGCTCCACAAGACGGTGCTCTTCGTCACCCACGACATCGAGGAGGCGGTCCGGCTCGGCGACCGCATCGCCGTCTACGGCCACGGCCGGATCGAGCAACTCGACACCCCCGCAACGGTCTTGGGCGCCCCGGCCACCCCGTACACCGCGGAGTTCGTCGGCGCCGACCGCGGCCTGAAGCGGCTCGCGGTCACCCCCGTCGACTCCGCCGACCTCGAAGAGCCGCCCGTGGTCCGGCTGGACGACCCGGCCGCCCGGGCCACCGAGGCCCTCGCCGCCGCCGACGCCCCCTGGGCCGTCGTCCTGGACGCCGACGGCGCGCCGTACGGCTGGGTGGCGGCCGACGCGCTCGGGGACCCCGGCGGCCCCGCCGCCGACGCCCCGCGCACCGTCCGCGACCTGGCCCGCCCGATGCCCGCCACCGTCTCGCTCGGCGACCCGCTCCGGCAGGCGCTCAGCACGCTGCTCCAGCACGACGCCGGCTGGCTCGCGGTCCTCGACGGCGACCGCTACCGGGGCGTCCTCACGCCCGCCGCGCTGCACGGCGCGCTGCGCCGGGCGACCACCGCCGACGCGACCAACCTGCCCCGCGACGAGGTCGCCCTGGACACCGTCCCGAGCGTCTGAAGGGATCCACCAGGCCCGGCCGGACCGCTCCGGCCGGGCGCCGTCACGCCCGCGTCGCCCCGGGCCCGTCTTCCCCGTCGTCGCCCTCGGGCAGCTTGCAGACCCGCTCCAGGAAGATCGCCGCGGCGACCACGGCCGCACCGGCCAGCACCGAGAACCCGGCGTACACCGCCTGCGCGCGGCGCGCCCCGTCCACCCCCGACGTCAGCAGGAACACCCCGACGCCGCCGTAGAGCCCGGCGACCAGCGCCGCCACCAGGGCGCTCGCCTGCCCGAAGACCACCGCACGGGCGGCCACCAGCGGATCGACGCCCTTGGCCTCGGCGAGCCGCTCGCGCTGCGCCCTCAACCGGGACCGCAGGGAGAGGGCGGTGGCGCCCAGCACCGCGGCGATCAGCGCCAGCACGATCGGCGCCGCCACCGGCACGCTGGGGAGGGTGCCGATCGAGTCCCACAACCGGGCGCCCGCCCAGGCCAGGATCCCGGCCACCACGAACAGCCCGACCAGGACCTTGACCCGTAGCTGCTTCACCGAGCGATCGCCCCTCGCACCGTCCCGGTCACCCCTGCCGCGATGACCGCATCTGCTCTTTCGACCGCACCGTGTGGTGCGGTCGCCGTGTGTTCGTCCGGTCCGCCCGCGCACCCGTGGCCGCGCGGCCGACGACGTCCACGCGCCAGTACATCAGCGCGCGCGGCGTCCACCGCGCATCGTCGCCGTGCACGACCGGCCCGCAACCCTAACGACTACTCGGGCAGCCGCAGTTCCAGGTCCGTCCGGAGAGTCACGCCCTCGGTGCCGACCTCGGTCAACAAGGAGGCCACCTCACCCCGTCCCGGAACCTCCGCCTCCGGGTCCACGTCGTGCCACGGCACCAGGACGAACGCCCGCTCATGGGCGCGCGGGTGCGGCAGCGTCAGCCGCGGGTCGTCGGAGACCACGTTCTGGTAGGTGAGGATGTCGACGTCGATGGTGCGCGGGCCCCAGCGCTCGTCCCGCACCCGCTCGAACGCCTCCTCGATGGCGTGCCCGCGCTCCAGCAGGGACTCCGGCGGCAGCGTCGTCTTGATCAGCACCACGGCGTTGAAGTACGAGGGCTGGGAGCCCGGTTCGACGCCCCACGGCTCGGTCTCGTACACCGGGGAGACCGCCTTGACGCGGACGCCCGGGGTGTCCTCCAGCGCGTCGATGGCGCCCTGGAGCGTCTCCAGGCGGTTGCCGAGATTGCTGCCCAGCGAGATCACCGCGCGCTTGGGGTTGGAGAGCGTGATGTCCGCCGCGTCCACCTGCTCCACCACGGAGACGGGCACCGGCTGGACGGTCGGGTCGTTGACGGGGTTGGCGTAGGAGGTGCGGGGGGCGGGGGCCGGCTGCTGGGTGGTTTTCATACTCGGCTCCGGGTGATGGTGATGGTCACGTCATCGAAGGGGACGGTGATCGGTGCGTCCGGCTTGTGGACCACCACTTCCACCTCCTGCACCCCCTCGTGCTTCAGGCACTGGTCGGCGATCCGCTCCGCCAGGGTCTCGATGAGGTCGACGGGCTCGCCTTCGACGACGGCCACCACCTCCTCGGCGACGATGCCGTAGTGGACGGTCTTCGCCAGATCGTCGGAAGCCGCCGCCGGGCGGGTGTCCAGGCCGAGGACCAGGTCGACGATGAAGGTCTGGCCTTCCTCGCGTTCCCGGGGGAACACCCCGTGGTGTCCTCGGGCCTTCAGCCCACGCAGCGCGACACGATCCACGCGAATCACTCCCACTGGTCCGGCGGCGCCTCGGGGCGCCACTGTTCGTCGGATTCGGGCAGGCGCCTGACGTCGGCCGGCGACACTGCCCCACTCGAATCTACCTGCGAGCACCGACAGCGCTCGCCCATGGGGGCTATGGACAAGGCCCCGTTCTGCTGCTAGGCCGTGTCGCGCGGGCAGCCTCGCAGAGCGCGGGAGATCGTCCGCGCGGCCTCTTACCCCCGCACGCCTCACCCACCCCTACCCAGGCCGCACTTGGCTCGAACGGGTGCGCCCCGCTCGGAAGGCTGACACCGGGCGCGCCGGCCCGCGCCCCCTGCTCCCCGGGCGGCTTGTGAAGCCACTCACACGTCCGCGGACTGGGATGCGGGGGAACCCGCACCGGGACACCGACCGGGCCGCACACCGGGGTTCACGCCCGGCCGGCCGGCCCGTCCTCCTCGTCCTCGTCGGCGTCGTCGCCCTCGTCGTCCTCGCGGTCCGCGAGGACCGGCGAGCCGTGGTGCGACCAGACCCGCCAGCCGTCCTCGGTCCGCTTGAAGACATTGGTCGCCACGACCAACTGGCCGATCAACGGCCCCACGGAGCCGTCGTCCTCGGCCGGTCCCCCGCTGAGGATGTTCTCCGTGCACGTCACCAGCGCCGTGTCGCCGATGACGTCGATCTCCACGTCGGTGAGGAAGAACTGGATGTACTCGGTGTTGGCCATGATCAACGCGTACGAGCGGAGCACCTCCCCCCGCCCGCGCAGCACCGGCCACCCCGGGTGGACCACGCTCACCTGACCGTCCAACCACAGCTCGGACAGCGCCTCGTGGTCGCCGCGCTCGATGGTCTCGTACAGCGCCGTGTTCGCCTGCTCGACCAGCTCGATGTCCGTCCGCGGGCCCAAGCCGCTCACGTCGTCCCCGTCGTCTTCGCGCTCGCACCGCTCGCCCGCGCCGCGCTCTCCACGGCGCGGGCCACCCGCACCGCGTCCGCGCTCGCCCTGACCTCATGCACCCGCACCGCCCAGGCCCCCTCTCGCGCCACGATCGCCGATACCGCCGCCGTCGCCGCGTCCCGCTCCCGGGCCGGCGGTGGGGCAGCGCCCTCGCCGCCTGCCAGCACCCTGCCCAGGAACCGTTTCCTCGAAGCCGCCACGAGCAGCGGCCGGCCAAGCGCCCGCAACCGGGACAGGTGGGCGACCAGCTCCAGATCGTGCCCGGCGTCCTTGGCGAAGCCCAGCCCCGGGTCGATCACGATCCGCTCCGGATCCACCCCGCCGGCCACCGCCCGCTCCATGCTCAGCCGCAGCTCGTCGACCACCTCGCCGACGACGTCCGCGTAGACCGCCCGGTTGTTCATGTCGATGGACTGGCCGCGCCAGTGCATCACCACGAACGGGACGTGGTACTCGGCGACCACCGACACCATCGCCGGGTCGGCCAGGCCCCCGCTCACGTCGTTGACCAGCCGCGCCCCGGCCTCCACGGCCTGCTCGGCCACCGCGGCGCGCATGGTGTCGACGGACACCGCGACCCCCGCCGAGGCCAGCTCCCGGACCACCGGGACGACCCGGCGCAGCTCCTCGGCCTCGTCGACCCGGGCCGCGCCGGGGCGGGTGGACTCGCCGCCGACGTCCACCATGTCGGCGCCCTGGGCCACCAGGTCCAGACCGTGTTTGACGGCGAGTTCGGGGTCGAACCACTCGCCGCCGTCGGAGAACGAATCGGGCGTCACGTTCACGACGCCCATCACCGCGCAGCGGTCCCAGTCCGGCAGTCCGGCCACCCGGCCGCGCAAGGTACTCATGGCACCAGCGTAGGCCGTGCACCGGCCGCTCGAATCGCCCCGTCGGCGGCGCACGACGCCCGCCGACGGGCCGTCCGCAGCCGCCCCGGAAAGCACCCGGTCCACCCGTCGGACAGCCCCCAGTACTCGCAGTACTAGGCCACCTTCTCCAGCGCCCCGGCCGCCAGCACCGACTCCTCCAGGTGCTCGCACGGCCGCGGCGGCGCCGCCCGCCGGCGCCGCAGCACCCGCGGCAGCTCCAGATACCCCTCGGCCTGCAGCGTCGCCAGCCCGATCCGCGGGATGTCCCGGCTGTTGCGGAAGACCACGAACCGCGGCTCCCAGCGTGGCCGGAACTTGTCGTTGAACTTGTAGAGCGACTCGATCTGGTACCAGCGCGACAGGAAGATCAACGTCCCCCGCCAGCCCCGCAGCACCGGCCCCGCGCCCAGCTTCTCGCCGCGCTCCAGGGACGAGCGGAACACCGCGAAGTTCAGCGACACCTGCTTGATCGCCAGCTCCGGCGCCGCCTGCAGCGCCGCGACGATCAGCAGCTCGTTCATCCCCGGGTCGGCGCCCCGGTCCCGCCGCATCAGCTCCAACGAGATCCCGTCGCGCCCCCAGGGGACGAAGTGCTGCATCGCCTTGAGGTCCCCGAACGGCCCGGGCTCCTCGCCCTCGGCCGGCGCCTGGTGCGCGGTGGCGATCACCGCGTCGCCGTCGGCCACCGCGTCGATCCGGCCCAGCGCCATGGAGAAGCCGCGCTCGGTGTCGGTGTCCCGCCAGGCGTCCGCCGCCTTCTGGATCCGCGCCAGCTCCTCCGGCTCCAGGTCGCGCACCCGCCGGACCCGGGTGCTGTAGCCGTTGCGCTCGATCCGCTTGACCATCTGCCGCACGTTGCGCATCGCCCGCCCGGTCAGCGTGAAGTCGGCGACGTCCACGATCGCCTCGTCGCCCAGCTCCAGCGCGTCCATCCCGGTCTCCCGGGTCCAGACCTGGCCGCCGGTCTCGCTGCACCCGGTCACCGCCGGGGTCCACGAGTGCGCCCGCGCCTCCTCCATGAAGCGCTCGATGGCGCCCGGCCACGCCTCGACGTCCCCTATCGGGTCGCCGCTGGCCAGCATCACCCCGGAGACCACCCGGTAGCAGACCGCGGCCTTGCCGGACGGCGAGAACACCGCGCCCTTGTCCCGACGCAGCGCGAAGTAGCCCAGTGAGTCCCGGCTGCCGTGCTTGTCCAACAACTCCCGCAGCCGCTGCTCGTCCTCGTCCGTCAGCCGGGCCGCGGGGTGCTCCGGGCGGAAGGCGAGGTACGCGGTGGTGGCCACGGTCAGCAGGCCCAGCGCCCCGAGCGAGTAGCCCACGGTGTAGTCCACGCCGTGCGTGTAGGCCACCGGCCCCTCGAAGCCGAAGAGCCCCCACAACACGTGCTCCGCGCGCGCCCCGAACGACGGCGAGCCGACGGTCTTGTGCGGATGGGAGCTGACGATCACCATCCCGATCCCGAAGCTGACCCCGCCCAGGACGACGAGGTTGGCCACCGCCTTCCAGCGGCTGCGCGGATCGGGCAGCGCCGCGAACTCCCGCCGGTACCGCAACAGGCACCCCAGCAGCGCCAACGACAACACGGCCCCGAAGATCGAGTGCCGGTAGACGAGTTGGGCGGCGATCCCCACCGGCAGCAGCGCCACCGCCGCGACCCAGGCCCGCCGCTTGCGCCGCTTGAGGCCGTGGGCCAGGAGCAGCAGCAGGATGCCGACGATGAGCGAGGCGGACGCCGCCAGCGGGCTGACCGCCCCCGGCAGCACCTCGGCCACCGCGTGCACCCGGCTGTGCCGGAAGCGCGGAAAGATCCCGGAGATCAGATTCAGCAGGCCGACGACGACTCCTGCCGTGCCCACCAGCCCCGGGACCGCCGTCGGCCGCGGGCCGCGGAGCCAGCGTGGCGCAGACCACGCAACCATCCCCGACTTTTCCCCATCTAGCCTGTCAGACATCACTTTCCCGTCGCCCCGGTCGAGAGAACGTGCGAGCCTTAGTCGCAGCATCTGGACTTTTGCGCCCTGTATGACGGCGTCTCAGGGCTCGGGGTTCCACTTGCGGTCCGGATGGCCCGGCCGCCCGGAAGAAAGCACCACATGGGTCTCACCAGCAAGAAAGTGCTGCTTCTTACCGTGCTCGTCGCGGTGGCACTGTTCGTCCTCACCATCTGGCTCTGGCCGCGCCTGTCGAAGGGCAACTGGCGCGCGGTCCTCGGCCGGATCGGACTGCTCTTCGCCACCCAGGTATCGCTCTTCGCCGCCATCGGTCTGTTCGCCAACAACACCTTCGGCTTCTACGCCTCCTGGGCCGACCTCTTCGGTCAGGAGCAGCAGCCGGGTGTGGTCACGACGTACAAGTCCGGCCCGAACGGCACCAACCTCAAGATGCTGGGCACCGAGCGCCTGAGCATCCAGGGCGCCTCGGTCCCGACGACGGCCGGCCGACTGGACAAGGTCCTGATCCGCGGCGCGAAGTCCGACATCGCCAGCCCGGCGTACGTCTACCTGCCGCCGCAGTACTTCCAGAAGAAGTACGCGCACAAGAAGTTCCCCGCGGCAGTGGTGCTCACCGGCTACCCGGGCACCGCCGAGGCGCTCTTCAAGAAGCTGCACTACCCGCAGACGCAGTTCCGCCTGCTGGAGGAGGGCCGCATCCAGCCGACCGTCCTGGTGATGATGCGCCCGACGGTCGCGCCGCCCCGCGACACCGAGTGCGTGGACATACCCCGCGGCCCGCAGACCGAGACGTTCTTCGCCCATGACCTGCGCCACGACATCAGCGGCCAGTACCGCGTGGGCCGGGACGCCGAGAGCTGGGGGATCATGGGCGACTCCACCGGCGGCTACTGCGCCCTGAAGCTGACCATGCGCAACCCGGAGTCGTACTCCACCGCCGTCTCGCTCTCCGGCGACTACAAGGCGCCGATCGACGCCACCACCGGCGACCTCTTCGGCGGCAGCGCCCAGCTCAAGCGCGAGAACGACCTGCTGTGGCGGCAGAAGCACCTGCCCGCCCCCAAGGTGAACCTGCTGGTCACCAGCAGCCGGCACGGCGAGGGCAACTACAAGAACACCCTGAAGTTCATCGAGGGGACCAAGTCGCCGTCCACCGTCGCGTCGATCATCCTCGACAGCGGTGGCCACAACTTCAACACCTGGAGCCGGGAGATCCCGGCCGCGATGGAGTGGATGGGCGGCCACCTCCGGGCCTGACCCGCCCCGCACCTCTCGGGAGAGCGGCCCGGGGCCCCGGCAGATGTTGCCGGGGCCCCGGGCCGCTCTCCTCGTTCAGGAGCCCGGGCGCACCACGGTGCCCCGAGCCGGCGCGCGCCTTGGCTAGCGCGCCAGTATCAGGCTCATCGCCTCGGCCCGCGTCGCGGGGTCGCGGAGCTGCCCGCGCACCGCGGAGGTCGTCGTCTTCGCCCCCGGCTTGCGCACCCCGCGCATCGTCATGCACATGTGCTCGCACTCGACGACCACGATGACCCCGCGCGGCTCCAGGATCTGCATCAGCGAGTCCGCGATCTGGGTGGTCATCCGCTCCTGGACCTGCGGGCGCCGGGCGAACACGTCGACCAGCCGGGCCAGCTTGGACAGCCCGGTGATCTTCCCGTCGGTGGACGGGATGTAGCCGACGTGGGCCACGCCGACGAACGGCACCAGGTGGTGCTCGCAGTTCGAGACCACCTCGATGTCCTTGACCAGCACCATCTCGTCGTGGCCGAGGTCGAAGGTGGTGGTCAGCACGTCCTCGGGCTTCTGCCACAGGCCGGCGAAGAGCTCCTTGTACGCCCGTGCCACCCGCGCCGGCGTCTCCAACAGCCCCTCGCGGTCGGGGTCCTCACCCACCGCGATGAGCAGCTCGCGCACGGCGTTCTCGGCACGCTTCTCGTCAAACGTGCCGATCACGCCCTCGACGTCCAGCGTCACAGGGTCCGTCATTGGTGCCTCGTTCCTTCCGGGCCCGCTCGGAAACGCGGAAAAGCCGCGCCCCCCAGGCTAGAACCCGGGGGGCGCGGCAGGTATTCCGGGGCCGAAGTGGCGCCCGGTCAGCTCTCGGTGCGCGGATCCTCGGAGGTGTCCGGCTTCTTCTCCGTGGAGACGGTGCCGGGCGCCGCCGTCACGGAGCCGTTGGCCGGGGCCAGCTCGCGCGGCGAGAGCACCGGCGGGCGGGTCGAGGGCGTACGACGCGAGGAGCCGGTCCACGCCGGGCGGGCCGGGCGCTTGACCACGTGCTTGAAGAGTTCGGCGATCTCCTCCTTGTTGAGCGTCTCCTTCTCCAGGAGCGTCAACACGAGGTTGTCGAGCACATCGCGGTTCTCGACCAGGATCTCCCACGCCTCGTTGTGCGCGGTCTCGATCAGCTTCTTGACTTCCTCGTCGACCAGCGCGGCGACCTCTTCCGAGTAGTCGCGCTGGTGACCCATCTCACGTCCCAGGAACGGCTCGGAGTTGTCCGTGCCGAACTTGATCGCGCCGAGCCGCTCGGTCATGCCGTACTGCGTGACCATCGCGCGGGCCGTCGCGGTCGCCTTCTCGATGTCGTTCGCGGCGCCCGTGGTCGGGTCGTGGAAGACCAACTCCTCCGCGGCGCGGCCGCCCAGCATGTACGCGAGCTGGTCGAGCATCTCGTTGCGGGTGGTGGAGTACTTGTCCTCGTCGGGCAGGACCATGGTGTAGCCCAGAGCCCGGCCGCGGGACAGGATCGTGATCTTGTGCACCGGGTCGGAGTTCGGCGAAGCCGCCGCGACCAGGGCGTGTCCGCCCTCGTGGTACGCGGTGATCTTCTTCTCCTTCTCGGACATGATCCGGGTCCGCTTCTGCGGTCCGGCCACGACGCGGTCGATCGCCTCGTCCAGGAAGTGGTTGTTGATCAGCTTCTCGTCGCTCCGGGCCGTCAACAGCGCGGCCTCGTTGAGGACGTTGGACAGATCGGCACCGGTGAAGCCGGGGGTGCGCTTGGCGACGGCCGAGAGGTCGACGTCCGGCGCGACCGGCTTGCCCTTCTGGTGGACCTTGAGGATCTCCAGCCGGCCCTGCAGGTCCGGACGGTCGACGGCGATCTGCCGGTCGAAACGGCCGGGGCGCAGCAGCGCCGGGTCGAGGATGTCCGGGCGGTTCGTGGCGGCGATCAGGATCACGCCGCCCTTCACGTCGAAGCCGTCCATCTCGACGAGGAGCTGGTTCAGCGTCTGCTCGCGCTCGTCGTGACCACCGCCGAGGCCCGCACCGCGGTGCCGGCCGACGGCGTCGATCTCGTCGACGAAGACGATCGCCGGGGCGTTCGCCTTGGCCTGCTCGAAGAGGTCGCGGACCCGGGAGGCACCGACACCGACGAACATCTCGACGAAGTCGGAGCCGGAGATCGAGTAGAACGGCACGCCCGCCTCGCCCGCGACGGCACGCGCGAGCAGCGTCTTACCCGTACCGGGCGGGCCGTAGAGCAGCACACCCTTGGGAATCTTGGCGCCGACGGCCTGGAACTTCGCCGGCTCCTGGAGGAACTCCTTGATCTCGTGGAGCTCCTCGACGGCCTCATCGGCACCCGCGACGTCCACGAAGGTCGTCTTCGGAGTGTCCTTGGTGATCAGCTTCGCCTTCGACTTGCCGAAGTTCATCACCCGGGAGCCGCCGCCCTGCATCTGATTCATCAGGAACAGGAAGACGACCACGATGAGCACGAAAGGCAGCAGTGACAGCAGCACGCCGACGAACGGGTTCTGCTTCGACGGCGAGACGGTGTAGCCGTCCTTGATCTCGCCGGTCTGGTACTTGGCCTGCAGGTTCTTCGCCAGGTCAACGCCCTGGTCGCCGATGTAGCTGGCCTGGATCTTGTTGGAACCGGAGATCTTGTAGTCGCCGGTCAGCTCGATCTTGATCTTGTTCTCGTCGCCGGTCGTCAGCTCGGCGGACTTCACCTTGTTGTCAGCGATCGCCTTGACGACCTGACCGGTGTCCACCGTTTTGTAGCCGCCGGACGAGCCGACGACCTGCATCAACACGACCACGGCGAGGACGGCCAGCACGATCCACATGACTGGCCCACGGAAGTATCGCTTCACGTCCATCCACACGGAGCCGCCTAAGGCCCCGTCCCTCCTGCCACAGTGAGGCACAACGCCCTCGGGAGGGCTGGTCGTGCGTACGGTGTCGTATTACTCGCCCGAAAACAGATTGCCTTCGGACGGTACCCCAGCATTGTCACCCGGCGCCTGCGCCGACAGTGAACAACGAAGCCGGGGATTCCCCTCTCCCTGCTCCAACGGCGGGGAACCCCGAAGGGTTCCCGCCGGACGACAGGGGCCATCCGAGCGCTCGTCCGGCACGGTGACCGGCGAGCGCGGGACGCTCTCAGCCGCCGTACACGTGGGGCGAGAGGGTACCGACGAACGGCAGATTGCGGTACTTCTCCGCAAAGTCCAGGCCATAGCCCACGACGAACTCGTTCGGGATGTCGAAGCCGATCCACTTCACGTCGATGGCGACCTTGGCCGCGTCGGGCTTGCGCAGCAGCGTGCACACCTCCAGCGAGGCGGGCTCGCGCGAGCCGAGGTTGGACAGCAGCCAGGACAGCGTCAGCCCCGAGTCGATGATGTCCTCGACGATCAGGACGTGCCTGCCCTTGATGTCGGTGTCCAGGTCCTTCAGAATGCGGACCACGCCGGAGGACTGGGTGCCCGCGCCGTAGGAGGACACGGCCATCCAGTCCATCGTGACGGGGGTGGACAGCGCACGCGCCAGGTCCGCCATCACCATCACCGCGCCCTTGAGGACGCCGACGATGAGCAGGTCCTTGCCCGCGTACTCCGCGTCGATCTTCGCAGCCAGCTCGGCCAGCTTGGCGTCGATCTCTTCCTTAGTGATGAGCACCGACTGAAGGTCGGCGCCCATGTCCTTGTCGTCCACCCGTGCCACTCTCGCTCGGTTCGGTATGCAGATCTGCCGCGTGAGCTCACGCGGCGGGAACCGGTCGCGAGATCACAAGGCAGGGCTCGATCTCCTGCGGCTCAGCCCTGCCGAATGACCAGTCTGCCACCCTGCCGTCGCACACCCACCCGCCCGGGGAGGTGGATGGCGCCCTGCCCCCGCCAAGCCGTGATCAGCCGGTCGACTTCCTCGATGTGCCGGGCGAAGAGCGAACCGGCCGGCGAACCGGCCGCGATGACCGCCCGGCGCAGCACCCGGCGGCGCACCGCGGCGGGCAGCGCGAAGAGCCCGGCGACGTCGAGGGCGCCGGCCTCGTCGAGCACCGCGGCCTCGGCCTCGGCGGCCCAGCCGTCCAGCGCGTCGGCGTCGTCGCGGGAGAGCTGGGCGGTCCGCGCCAGGGCCTCGACGACCCCCTTGCCGAGGCACTTCTCCAGGGCGGGCAGCCCCTCGTGCCGCAGTCGTGAACGGGTGTAGGCGGGGTCGGTGTTGTGGGGGTCGTCCCAGACGGGCAGCGCCTGGATGAGGCATGCCGTACGGGCGGTCTGCCGGTCGACGTCCAGGAACGGGCGGCGGTAGCGGCCATCGGTCCCGGTGGTCGCGGCCATCCCGGAGAGCGAGCGGATCCCGGAGCCGCGGGCCAGCCCCAACAGGACGGTCTCCGCCTGGTCGTCGCGGGTGTGGCCGAGGAGGACCGCGCTGGCGCCGTGGCGGTCGGCGGCGGCGTCCAGGGCGGCGTAGCGGGCGTCCCGGGCGGCCGCCTCGGGGCCGCCCGTCCGGCCCACCTGGACGCCGACGACGTCGACGGGGTCCAGCTTGAGGGCACGCAGTCGCAGGGCGACCTCGGCGGCACGGAGGTCGGAGCCCTCCTGGAGGCCGTGATCGATCGTCACGCCCCCGGCGCGGACGGCCAGTTTCGGGGCTTCGAAGGCGAGGGCGGAGGCCAGCGCCATGGAATCGGCGCCGCCGGAGCAGGCGACGAGCACGAGCGGCGCCTCGGGCCGGTCCTGCGCGCAGTGGTGGTTGAGCACGTCGTGGAGTACGCGGCGGACCGCCAGGCGTATCGCGGCGACCGCTGGATGGGGACCCATGTCCGTTTCCAATCATTCAGGCTGGGGGACGAGCCTCGGGCCGTGGACGGCACTTCGTCACACAGAGTGCCTAGATGGTGACAGAGGCGAGCAGTTCCCCGAGCATTGCACGCCTATCCATCGGTCACGGTCCCTCAGACGGGTGATTGAAGGGGCGCTCTTCTGCCGCACGGCGTGCCCAGCTCGCGCCGTGCGCTTACGGTGCCCCGTCCGCCTTCCGGTGCACCCGCGCGACCCAGTCCGCCGGTTTGGCGATCTCCTGTTTGGTGGGGAGGGTGTTCGGCGACGTCCAGATGCGGTTGAAGCCGTCCATGCCGACCTCCTCCACGACCGAGCGCACGAAACGCTCGCCGTCACGGTACTGCCGCAGCTTGGCATCCAGTCCCAGCAGCCTCCGCAGCGCCTGGTCCAGCCGGCCCGCGCCGCTGGCCCGCCGCTTCTGGAACTTCTCCCGGATCTCCGCCACCGAGGGCACCACCTCCGGCCCCACCCCGTCCATGACGAAGTCGGCGTGCCCCTCCAGCAGCGACATCACGGCCGTCAGCCGGCCGAGGATCTCCCGCTGCGCGGGCGTCTGCACCAGGTCCACCAGCGACCTGCTCTCGTCGCCCTCCTCGCCCTCCGGCTTGGCGCCGGCCAGCGACTGGGCGGCCTCCCGCAGCCGCTCCAGCAGCGTCCCCGGGTCGATGTCGGTCTCCGCGAGGAAGGACTGGATCTCCCCCTCGATGTGGTCCCGCAGCCACGGCACGGCGCTGAACTGGGTCCGGTGGGTCTCCTCGTGCAGGCAGACC
The DNA here is from genome assembly GCF_028898845.1 of Streptomyces sp. WZ-12. Taxonomy (NCBI): domain Bacteria; kingdom Bacillati; phylum Actinomycetota; class Actinomycetes; order Kitasatosporales; family Streptomycetaceae; genus Streptomyces; species Streptomyces sp. WZ-12. Next base: position 4,139,774 of record NZ_CP118574.1, read on the forward strand.
CACAGCCGGAAGTCGTGCGGCGCCACGTCGAGTTCGCGCTCCACGTGGACGATGTTCGGCGCCACCAGCAGCAGCCGGCCGCCCTGCGTCCCGGCCGGCAGACTGCGCGAGGCCGGGGCGAACGTCTCGTACTGCCCCAGCACCCGCGAGGCCAGGAACGACAGCAGCATGCCCAGCTCGACGCCGGTGACCTTGCCGCCGACCGCGCCGAGCACCGCGCCACCGGGCGTCGAGGACCGCCGGTCCTCCATCTTGGCGAGCAGTGGCTTCAGCACCGCCCGGAACCCGGCGACGTTGGCCCGGATCCAGCCGGGCCGGTCCACCACCAGGACCGGGGTGTCGTGCGGGGACGGCTCGGCCGTGGCCGCATCGCCGTCCGGCGCCGCCTCCACCCCCGGCGGGGCCATCCGGGTGAAGCCGCGGACGTGCGCCTCGGACGACTTGGCGTGCTGGCGTAGCTCGGCGACGATCGCCCGCGCCTCGTCCCGGCTGACGTCCGGCCCCGGCCGCACGAAGCGGGTCGCGGTCGCCACCGCGAGGTTCCAGTCGACCATCTCGGTTCCACCGATGCTCGTCATGGGTTCACCGTACGGGGGTGGGGGGCTGCGGGGTAGCCGGTCGCCTGCGGCGGGCGGCGTCTCCACGTTGTGGAGTGCTTCCCACGTTGTCGGCCGTCCCGCCGTGGTGGTTGCTGTCATTGCGCCTGCGGCGCGGAGCCGCTGCGCGGGGCTGTCGGGGGCGGTGACGGGTGGAACTGGGTTAGCGGCAGCCGCAGTTGGCGAGGGTGGAGGCCATGCGGTCCAGGGCCTTCTGGGCGGATGGGGGGTCGGTGGTGCCGGTGGTCATGAAGGCGAAGGCCAGGAGGCGGCCGTCGGCGTCGACGACGGTGCCGGCGAGGGTGTTGACGCCGGTGAGGGTGCCGGTCTTGGCGCGTACGGTGCCGGCGCCGGCGGTGTCGCCGACGTAGCGGCCGCTGAGCGTGCCGGTGAAGGCGGCCACCGGGAGGCCGGTGGCGACGGAGCGGAGCTCGGGCTTGGCGGGGGCGGCGGCGAGCAGCAGGAGGTGGGAGAGGAGGTTCGCGGAGACCTTGTCGTCGCGGTTCAGGCCGCTGCCGTCCTCGAAGACCGCGCCGGCGAGCGGGAGGTGCTGGGCGGCCAGCGCGTTGCGCACCGCCCTGGCCGCGCCGTCGAAGCTGGCCGGCTGGTGCGCGCCGAGCGCGGCCTGGCGGGCCAGCGCCTCGGCGATGTCGTTGTCGCTGTAGGTCAGCATCCGCTCGACGAGGGCGGAGAGCGGGAGGGAGTGGACGGTGGCGATCCGGCCGGCGTTCTTGGGGGCGCGGGCCTCCTCGGGGTCGCCGCTGACGGTGATGCCGCGCTCCTTGAGGAGGCCAGCGAAGGCGTGGGCGGCGTCGGCGGCCGGGTCGGTGGAGCGCGGCGCGGGGCCGTGGTCGCTGTCGTCGAGGCGGGCCTCGTCGGTCATCAGGGCGGTGACCGGGGCGATGTTCTCGTTGGGGCCGATGGGGTGCTGGACGGGGCCCGCGTAGGCGCCGGCGTCGTAGCCGAGGCCGACGGTGGTGAGCTTGCGCTGCTTGAGGGCGCGGGCGGTGGCGTCGGCGAGGTCGCGCAGGCTGGCCGGCCGCTCGCCGGGGCCGGGGCGGGACGGCCGGGCGGTGAGGGTCGGGTCGCCGCCGCCGACCAGGACGATCCGGTCCTTGTCGGCCAACACCACGCCGGTGTCGATGCGGTGCTCGGCGCCGCGCAGCGAGAGCGCGGCCACCGCGGTGGCCAGCTTGACCGTCGAGGCGGGGGTGGCCAGGGCGTCCGGCTGCTCGCCGAAGACCTGCCGGCCGGCCGCGACGTCCACGACGGACGCGCTCCGCAGCGGGCCCAGCGCCGGGTCCGTCAGCAACGGCGCCAGCGCGTCGGCCAGCCCGCCGTCGGTGGGCACCGGCGCCGCGCCGCGGCCCACCGCGCCCCGCGCCGGCCCGCCGAGCGCGGTCAGCACGGCCGGCGCGCTGGGCGCCGGCCCGGGCGCCCGGCCGTCATCGTGATGCTCGCCACCTGTTGCCGGACCGAGGGCCGCGGCCGCCCGCTCGGCCGTACGCTGACCGGAGTCCCACGGCCCGGCCGCCGCCACCGCGACGACCGCGACCGCCAGACCGGTGGCAGCGGACACCGCGGTCAACTGCCAGGTCTGCCGCGTGTGCCGCGGTGCGGCCAGCCACGCCCGCCGGGCGGCGTTCGACGTCGCGTGCGCGGTGCGCTGTGCGGACCGCGCCGCGCTGCGCGTGCGGCCCCCGGCCCGGCGTGCCGCCAGCCGCGCGGAACGCTGCGCCGATTGCCATCTGACCTGCCACATTCGGGTCTCGGGCACTTCGGACCAGCCCCTTTCGCCACCACGCACCTGCGTGGGGGACACTTAATCATCAGACGTATGTGTTGATCATGGAGGAGCCACCCGTGGAGTTCGACGTCACCATCGAGATCCCGAAGGGTTCGCGGAACAAGTACGAGGTGGACCACGAGACCGGTCGGATCCGCCTGGACCGTCGACTCTTCACCTCGACCAGCTACCCGGCCGACTACGGCTTCGTCGAGGACACCCTCGGCGAGGACGGCGACCCGTTGGACGCGCTGGTCATCCTGGACGAGCCGACCTTCCCCGGCTGCCTCATCAAGTGCCGCGCCATCGGCATGTTCCGCATGACGGACGAGGCCGGCGGCGACGACAAGTTGCTGTGCGTCCCCGCCTCGGACCCGCGCGTCGAGCACCTCCGCGACATCCACCACGTCTCGGAGTTCGACCGCCTGGAGATCCAGCACTTCTTCGAGGTCTACAAGGACCTGGAGCCCGGCAAGTCCGTCGAGGGCGCCAACTGGGTCGGCCGGACCGACGCCGAGGCCGAGATCGAGCGCTCCTACAAGCGCTTCGAGGCGCAGGGCGGGCACTGACCCGACCGGAGCCGATCCGGCGGGTGTGCGGGGTTCTCCGAAAGCCCCGCGCGCCCGCGGGCGCGCTCTGATTTTCGTACGCGAACGGGCGGCCCCCATCTGGGGGCCGCCCGTCGTGCGTGTCGCGGGTCGGGTCAGAACCCTCGGGTCCGTTTGGCCGCGCGGCGCCCGCCGGCCGCCTCGGTGATCCCGGGCGCCCGCAGGAACAGCCGGGCGACCTCGCCACCGAGGTTGACCCCGACGGCGATCGCCAGCGCCAGCGAGGCGGCCTTGATCAGCGACGAGAAGCCCTCCAGCAGGTTGCCCTGGGCGAAATTGAGCAGCCCGAAGTAGGTCGCGCTACCGGGGAGCAGCGGCCCGATCGCCGCGGTCACGTAGGGCAGCGCCGAGGCGTAGCGGTATCGGGAGAGCAACTGGCCGAAGAGGCCGACGAGTCCGGCGGCGATGGCGGTGGAGGGCACCGCGTTGAAGCCGGCCCGGAAGGTCAGCACCCCGTACACCACCCATGCGACCCCGCCGTTTATGGTCGCGAACGCCACGGTGTGGCGCTCCTGTTGGAGCAGCACGCAGAACGCCAGCGCCAGCAGCATCGACGCCATGATCTGCACCACCGGCTCGTTGTAGACCTGCAACGCCTGCTGCGGGTGGAGCCGTTGAAGGCCGGGGTCGGCCTGGAGCCCTACGTAGAGCACGGACAGCACGCCGACGACGATGCCGACGATCAGGTAGCCGACCTCCAACAGTCGCGCGGAGGCGGTGATGTAGTAGCCGGTCAGCCCGTCCTGGACGCTGGCGACCAGCGCCCGTCCCGGGATCAGCGCGAACAGTCCACCGGTGATCACCGCGGAGAACTGCACGTTGGAGTGGGCCAGCCCGAAGGCCAGCCCGATCGCGGCCGGCGGCATCGCCGCGACCACGAACTGGTAGAACTCCGGCAGCCCGCGCGCCGACGCCAACCAGGCCAGCCGGTCGCCGAGCATCGAGCCGATCGCCGCCGCGACGAACACCAGCAGCCCACCGCCGACCAGCATGGATGCCGCGCCGGACAGCAGCCCCGAGGCCACCGTCAGCGCCCAGCTCGGATACGGGTGCCGATTGCGGCGTATCTCGGCCAGCCCGCGGTACGCCTCCTCCAGGCTGATCCCTTCCGACGTGATCTCGTCGACCAGTCGGAAGACCGCCGAGAGCCGGGTGTAGTCCACCCCGCGCCGCCGCACCGTCCGGCTGGCGGTGAGCGGATCGTCGATCAGCGACGGCTGGTACGAGATCGACAGCAGGGTGAAGGTGACGGTCGGCTCGACCCGCTCCAGCCCGTAGGCGTGCGCGACGCCGAACATCGCCGCCTCGACGTCCTCCGCGCCCTCGCCGCCGGCCAGCAGGATCTCCCCGATACGCAGCGTCAGGTCCAGGACGCGGGGGACGGCGGGGCCGCCGTCCTCCTCCTCGACGCGTTCGACGCGCTCGGGGACCGGCCGCTCGTGGATCGGCATCCGCAGCATGGTGCGCATCCGGTCCTGCCACGGCGCTTCCTTGGTGAGGCTGAGCACCGGGATGCCGTGCGGCGGCGTGAACGCCGGCAACAGCGTCTGCCCGGTGGTGCTCCCCGGCCGCGCGAACGCCGACCCCTCGGGTTCGGCCGGCGCCTCCGGCAGCAGCCCCTCCGGCAGCGCGAACTCCGAAGTGGGGTGCTCCTCCTCCGGCGGCGGTGGCAACGGAACGCCCAGCGGCGGGGTGAACGCGCTGCGCACCTCGTCCGGTTGCGGCTTGCGCTCCTCCTCCGAGGTGCCGTTGCCGTTGCTGCGTGGTGAGTCCGACGCCACGTCTCTCCGCTCCTCGTTCCTACGCCTCCTGCCGACGGGTCATGCACACGATGCCGTATCCCGGGACACCGCGCTCCCCCGGGGCCCCTCCCCCCTTTCCGGCTCCCCCGCAGAACCGCCCACCCAGGCCCCCGCAGCCATCGCCCCGCCCAAAGTCCTTCTATCGATGGACACTCGCCGAACGGCCTCCGCGTACCCCCAGACGTACGGGACATGTGGCCGGAGCGCGTACGAACTCAACGGACGGCCCGCGGGCGGGAAGTGGGCGGCGGCACACGCCGACGGTCAGCAAACCGGTCGGGCCCGCGGCCGGGAGCCGGCGGCGGCGCGGGCCGGCAGCCGGCAGACCGAGCGGGCCCAGCGGTGGAGAGTCGGCGGCGGCGCGGGCCGGAGGGGGCCCGCGAAGCGCCCGCACCCACCGGGCCGCAGGCGGACGACCAAGCCAGACAACCCGCCCACGACCCGGCGGCGGGAAAGCCGAAAAGGAAAGAAGGCCGGGCCCGCTCACTCACGGGCCCGGCGCGGCGTCACCGCTTGGCGTGCCGCCCCCGGCCCTGCGACCGTCCCGCGACCGCCGGCGACTCGGCCGCCGTGCCCGCCGGCGCCTTCTTCGCCTTGCTCCGCGCCCGCAGGAACTCGATGACCACCGGCACCACGGAGATCAGCACGATCGCCACGAGGATCAGCTCGATGTTCTTGTGCACGAACTCGACGTTGCCCAGCGCGGCGCCCAGCAGCGTCACCCCGGCCCCCCACAACGTCCCCCCGATGATGTTGAAGGTGATGAAGGAGCGGTAGTTCATGCCACTCACGCCCGCGATGATCGGCGTGAACGTCCGCACGATCGGCACGAAACGGGCCAGGATCAAGGACTTGGGGCCGTGCTTCTCGAAGAAGGCGTGCGCCTTCTCGACGTTCTCCTGCTTGAACAGCCGGGAGTCGGGCCGCTTGAAGAGCGACGGCCCGACCTTCCGCCCGAAGAGGTAGCCGGCCTGGTCACCCAGCACGGCCGCCAGCACCACCAGCACGCACACCAGCCACAGCGGCTTGTCCAGCTTGTTCGCCGTCACCATCAGCCCGGTGGTGAACAGCAGCGAGTCGCCCGGCAGGAAGAAGCCGATCAGCAGCCCGGACTCCGCGAAGACGATGAGCAGGACGCCGATCAGGCCGAAATTCGCGATCAAGAAGTCCGAGTTCAGCCACTGGGGACCGAGCGCGAGAGTATCCACGGGGTGAAGGCTCCTGGGTCGAGGGCGCCCGGCTCGCGCGGCGCGACGAGCGGAAGCAAGGGGCAGGCGCAGTGTGCGGCCCAAAGCTATCAACGCACTATGACGCGTCGTGGTTCCAGCCGGGAGCCCGGGCCCCGCACCGCCCCCGACCGCCCCGCACCGGCGTCCCACCCGACCGCCCCCGGCCGCTGGCCGCCCCCGCCGCCCCGGGTGATCCTGGCCGCAACGACAGGAAGGTACGGGCCATGGGCATCGAGGAGTACGGCGGCGGACAACTGGCGCAGTCGGACGTCCTGGTCGTGACGACCAACGACGTACCGGGTTTTCACGTGAAGCAGGTGATCGGCGAGGTCTTCGGCCTCACCGTCCGCTCCCGGCACCTCGGCAGCCAGATCGGCGCGGGCCTGAAGTCGATGATCGGCGGTGAGCTGCGCGGGCTCACCAAGACCCTCGTCCAGACCCGCAACCAGGCCATGGAGCGGCTGGTGGAACAGGCCCGCTCCCGCGGCGCCAACGCGGTCCTGATGTTCCGCTTCGACGTCACCGAGGCCGCGGACGTCGGCACGGAGGTCTGCGCCTACGGCACGGCCGTGGTCCTGGAACCGCAGGGCTGACCCCGAACGTTCCGGCCGTCACACGCTCCCGCCGCCACACCGCGCGCCGTCACGCGTTCCGCACCGCGTTCGCCAGCATCGCGTCCCGCAGGTAGACCGCCAGCCCCGGCCGGATCGCCTCGTAGGTGGCGGTGAACCGCTCGTCCGCGACGTACATCTCGCCGAGCCCGGTGTGCATCTCGTAGCTGCACTCGTAGTAGCCGCGGCCGATGAACCGCCGGTGTTCCTCGGCGACGTCCATCGCCGCCTCGGACTCCGCCGGGACGCCCCGCGCGAGCAGCCCCGCCATCTTCTGGTGGAGGGCGTCGAACTCCTCCTTCAGCCGCTGCCAGTCCTCCTTGGTGTACGCGGCGGTCCGGCGCTGCGACTCCTTGTAGGGGTCGGTGCCGCCCCAGCGCCGCTCCGCCTCCGCGGCGTGCGCGTCGGGGTCGAAGTCGCCGAAGACCTCGAACTTCTCCTCCGGGGTGAGCCGTACGTTCATCCTGCGTGCCTCCATTGCGTGTTCGACGGCGGCGGCCATCCTCCGGAGCTTCTCGATCCGCGTGCTCAGCAACTCGTGCTGGCGCCGCAGGTGTTCCTGCGGGTCCGCGCCCGGGTCGTCCAGGAGGGCCGCCACCTCGTCGAGCGGAAAGCCCAGTTCCCGGTAGAACAGGATCTGTTGGAGCCGGTCCAGGTCGGCGTCGGCATAGCGCCGGTGACCGGCGCGGCTGCGTTCGCCGGGGACCAACAGCCCGATCTCGTCGTAGTGGTGCAGGGTGCGCACCGTGACTCCGGCGACATCGGCGACCTGACCCACCAAATAACTCACTTCCGCTCCCTCGTCGGTCGTCGGTACGCGCTTCACGATGGGTCCTCACGCCGCGTGAGGTGCAAGTCCGGACGGTGAAAACCGATGAGGCGGTCGATCGGCGGGTGAGGCCCTCCGCGCATGCCCGGATTGATGGATCTGCTCACGTGTCTGGCGGGCCTCGCCCTGATCATCCTGCTGTCGGGACCACATTCGCTGTACGTCGCCTCGGTGGCCGCCCGGCGCGGCGGCCGGGGGTCCCGCAAGCGGCTGCCGGCCGGGCTGTCCGCGGCCGAGGGGCCCGGCCCGCGCGCGCTTCCACTGGACGAACCCTGGAGGCCGGCCACCCCTTATGCACCTATTGTCGGGTTCCAGGAGGTGCTTCCATGCCCGTGCACGACGTCAACGTCACCGTCATCTACTACTCGTCGACCGGCACCGTCGCCGAGTTGGCCCGACTGCTCGCCGACGCCGCCGAGCACGCGGGCGCCGACGTGCGGCTGCGCCGGGTCGCCGAACTCGCCCCGCAGTCCGCCATCGACGCCAACCCCGCCTGGGCGGCCAACGTCACCGCCACCGCGGACATCCTGGAGGCGACCCACGACGACGTGCTCTGGGCCGACGCGGTGCTGCTGGGCTCCCCCACCCGCTTCGGCAACGTGGCCTCCCAGCTCAAGCAGTTCCTGGACACCCTGGGCGGCCTCTGGCAGCAGGGCCGGCTGGCCGACAAGGTCTACAGCGGCTTCACCGCCTCCGCCACCCAGCACGGCGGCCAGGAGTCCACCCTCCTGGCGCTCTACCACACCGTCCACCACTTCGGCGGCATCCTCATCGCCCCCGGTTACACGGACCCGGCGAAGTTCACCGACGGCAATCCGTACGGCACTTCGCACGTCGGCGGCCCGGACACCGCCGTCGACGCCCCCGCCCGCACCGCCGCCCGCGTCCAGGCCGAGCGCGTGGTGAAGTTCGCCAAGGCCATCAAGGCCGGTCTGCACGCCGCGAGTTGAGAGAGGGCCGCAGCAGATGACGCTCCACAAAGGCGCCTTGGACCGCGACCGCCGGCGCACCCACCCCGTCAACCCCTTCTACGGGGAGGCCGACCCGGTCGCCGGGATGGACACCGAGCCGCCGCGGCGCACCCTCCCCGACGGCCCGCTCTCGCCGCGCGCCGCCTACCAGTTCGTCCACGACGAGCTGATGCTGGACGGCAACGCCCGGCTCAACCTCGCGACCTTCGTCACCACGTGGATGGAGCCGCAGGCCGACGTCCTGCTGGCGGAGTGCCGGGACAAGAACATGATCGACAAGGACGAGTACCCGCGCACCGCCGAACTGGAGCGGCGCTGCGTGGCGATGCTCGCCGACCTGTGGCACGCGCCCGACCCGGGCGCCGCCATCGGCTGCTCCACCACCGGCTCCAGCGAGGCGTGCATGCTGGCCGGCCTGGCCCTCAAGCGCCGTTGGGCCGCCCGCAATCGGGACCGCTATCCCGCCGCCGCCCGCCCCAACCTCGTCATGGGCGCCAACGTCCAGGTCTGCTGGGAGAAGTTCTGCAACTTCTGGGAGGTCCAGGCGCGCCAAGTCCCCATGGCGGGCGAGCGGTTCCACCTCGACGCGGAGCGGGCCGTCGCGCTCTGCGACGAGAACACCATCGGCGTCGTCGCCATCCTCGGGTCCACCTTCGACGGCTCCTACGAGCCGGTGGCGGACATCTGCGGGGCGCTCGACGCGCTTCAGGAGCGCACCGGCCTGGACATCCCGGTCCACGTGGACGGCGCGTCCGGCGCCATGATCGCCCCGTTCCTCGACCCCGACCTGGTGTGGGACTTCCGCCTGCCCCGGGTGGCCTCGATCAACACCTCCGGCCACAAGTACGGGCTGGTCTACCCCGGCGTCGGCTGGGCCCTGTGGCGCGATCAGGACGCGCTCCCCGAGGAGTTGATCTTCCGGGTCAACTATCTGGGCGGCGAGATGCCCACCTTCGCCCTCAACTTCTCCCGCCCCGGCGCCCAGGTCGCCGCCCAGTACTACACCTTCCTGCGGCTGGGCCGGGAGGGCTACCGCGCCGTCCAGCAGGCCACCCGCGACGTGGCCCGCTCACTGGCCGAACGGATCGCGGCGCTGGGCGACTTCCGGCTGCTGACCCGCGGCGACCAGTTGCCGGTCTTCGCCTTCACCACCGCCGACGGCGTCACCGCCTTCGACGTCTTCGACGTGTCCCGGCGGATGAAGGAGCACGGCTGGCTGATCCCCGCCTACGCCTTCCCGCCCGACCGCCAGGACCTCTCGGTACTGCGGGTGGTCTGCCGCAACGGCTTCTCCATGGACCTCGCCGACCTCTTCATGGCCGACCTGGAGCAACTGCTCACCGAACTCCGCCGCCAGAGCGGCCCGTTGGGCCGCCCCGCGAACATCGCCACCGCCTTCCACCACTGACGCCCCCGGGCCCCCTCAGCCCCTGAGGCCCCCGTCCGCGTCCCCCGTCGCGTACGGGTTGCGCTGCCCCTGCGCGAGCACGCCGACGAACGGCTCCCCCTCGCCCGCGAAGACGTACGCCCCGCCCTCGATCCGCTCGATCAGCCCGCGCGTCCAGGCCGCGCCGCTGTCCGAGCCGTGCACCCACATCCGCATGATCTCGCCGATGTGGCCGAGCTGTCCGGGCCCCTCCTCGGGCAGGTAGGACGAGGTGACGGTGGCCCGCCACTCCGTGAGGGCCCGCACCCGCTCCTTGAGCAGCGCCACCGCCTCGTCCCGCGGCAGATCGACCATGAAGCCGATCCCGGCGCTCATCAGGTCGGTCCTCGGGTCGCGCTGGGACAGCGCCGCGCGCAGCAGCGCGAAGTACTCCGCCTCGCCCTCGGGCGTCAGCTCGTACTCGGTGCGCGGCGGGCCGCCGGCGGTGCTGGGCGCCACGTCGTGGGCGTGCAGCAGTCCCTGCTTCGCCAGGTGCTTCAGCGCGTGGTAGATCGACCCGGGCTTGGCGTTGGACCACTCGTGCGCGCCCCAGAACTCCAGGTCGTTGCGGATCTGATAGCCGTGCGCCCGACCGTGCTGCCGCACGGCCCCCAGCACCAGCAGCCGGATCGCCGACATCGTCACCCCAATCCGGGAGCGCCTCGCGCACGCGCCCTGCCGCCAGCCTAGGCTGCCGGGCACCGGAGCCGCCGGTCACCCCTCCCGGGCCGCCCGCTCCCGGTCCACCAGCTCGAAGGCGGTCGCGCCGTCCAGGGATTCCCGGACGACGTCGGCGTGGCCCGCGTGCCGGGCGGTCTCCTCGATCAGGTGCAGCAGCAGCCAACGCATCGACTGCCGGGCGTCCTTGGGGTACCACGGGGCCTCGGGCAGCGCGAAGGTGTCGTCGAGGCTCGGCACGGAGCGGACGAACTCCTCCGTGGCGACCGCGACCTCGTCCCAGAACGCCAGCATCCCCGCGACGGTCTCGCCGTCCTGGAGCTGGAAGCTCAGGTGCCAGGTGTCCTGATCGCGCGGGATGGCGGGTTCCCGCCCCTGCGCCATCCCCACCCAGCGCTGCTCGACCTCCGCGACGTGCTTGATCAGCCCGCCCACCGACAACTCGCTGGCGCTGGGCCGCTGTCGGGACTGCTCGTCGGTCAGCCCGAGGGCCGCCCGCCGCACCCCGCCGCGCTGCGCCTCCAGGAAGGCCAGCAGCGCGCCCCGCTCGTCGCCGTGGGCCTCGGCAGGGACAAAAGTGGGCATGGGATCACCTTTCGTAGCGTCGGCCGCTCGGACGTCGCGGTGGACCGGTACCGAAGCACCCGGCCGCCTTCCGACACCCCGCACGCTAGGGACCGTCTAGGACAGGAGGCGTCCTAGATCCACAGGTCCCCGATCCCGGGCCGGCTACAGCGGGAAGACCGACCGCCCGTGCTGGATCGACAGCCACTTCTGGGTCGTGAACGCCTCGACCGTGGACTCGCCGTTCAGCCGCCCGATCCCGGAGAACTTCTCGCCGCCGAAGGCCACTTGCGGCTCGTCGTGCACCGTCCCGTCGTTGACGTGGATCATCCCGGTCTCTATCCGCTGGGCGATCCGCGCCCCGCGCTCCACATCGGCGGTGTGCACCGCCCCGCTGAGCCCGTAGGGGGTGTCGTTGGCTATCCGCACCGCCTCCTCCTCGCCGTCGAACGGCACGAGCAGCACCACCGGCCCGAACAGCTCCTGGCCGTGCAGGGCGGAGTCCGTCGGCAGCCCGGCCAGCACGGTCGGCTCGACGAGATTGCCCTCCGTACGGCCGCGCAGCAGCGCGGTGGCCCCCTCGGCGACGGCCCGGTCGACCAGCGAGGTCAGCGACTCCGCCTGGAAGGTGTTGATGAGCGGGCCGATCTGGGTGCGCGGATCGCGCGGATCGCCGGTCCGCAGCGCCGCCACCTTGGCCACGAACTTCTCGGTGAACTCGGCCTCCACCGCGCGGTCCAGCAGCACCTTGTTGGCGGCCATGCAGACCTGGCCCTGGTAGACGAAGCGGCTGAAGACCGCGGCGTCCACCGCGTAGTCGACGTCGGCGTCGTCCATCACGATCAGCGCGCTGTTGCCGCTGAGTTCGAGGATCACCCGCTTGAAGTGCCCGGCGCTGACCGCCGCGACGTGCCGGCCGACCTTGTCCGACCCGGCGAACGAGATCACCCGGGGCACCGGGTGCTCGATCAGCGCGTCCCCGATCTCCGCGATGTCGGTGACCAGAACGTTGAGCAGCCCGGCCGGCAGCCCCGCGTCCTGGAACAGCTTGGCGATCAACCCGCCGCCGGTGATGGGGGTGTTCTGGTTGGGCTTGATGACCACGGCGTTGCCCAGCGCCAGCGCCGGCGCCACGGACTTCATCGAGATCAGGAACGGGAAGTTGAACGGGCTGACCACCCCGATCACCCCGACCGGCCGGGTGTAGACGCGGTTCTCCTTGCCGTCCACCGGCGAGGGGAGGATCCGGCCCTGCGGCCGCAGCGCGAGCTGGATCGCCTCGCGGACGAACTCCTTGGCGAGCCGGACCTCGTACTGGGCCTTGATCCGGGTGCCACCCAGCTCCAGGACGAGCGCCTCGACGATCTCGTCCTCGTGCTCCTCGATCAGGCACAGCAGCCGCTCGGTGACCTGCCGCCGGTCGTAGGGGTTCCGCAACGCCCAGTCCCGCTGCGCCCGTTCGGCAGCGCGGTAGGCCGCATCGACCTGGTCCACGCCGGCGACCGTGATCGACGCCAGCTTCTCCTGGTCGTAGGGGTTGAAATCGATGATGTCCCACGAGCCACTGCCGGCCCGCCACTCACCGTCGATGAACTGGTAGGCCAGGTCTGCGAAGAAGGACATGGCATCCCTACTCTGTGCGGCACTGCTCTGCGGGGGGGCTGATCCAGCGTCATCCTACTGCTGGGTCACGTGAGTTGGAGCAGTCCCCGCAGGAGATCCCGGGTCTCCGAGGGGTTCGGACTGTCCTGTTGAAGCTGCTCCATCGCCCGCTCGTACTGGGCGACCTCCTCCGCCTTGTCCACATAGAGGGCACTGGTGAGCTGCTCCAGATAGACCACGTCGGACAGGTCGGACTCCGGGAAGCGCAGCATGGTGAACGACCCGCTCTCCCCCGCGTGCCCGCCGAAGTTGAACGGCATCACCTGGAGCCGCACATTGGGCTGCTCCGAGACGTCGATCAGATGCTTCAACTGCCCCCGCATCACGGCGCGTCCGCCGTACGGGCGGCGCAGCGCGGCCTCGTCGAGGACGCAGTGCAACTGGGGCGCCCGCTCCGATATCAGCAGCTTCTGCCGCTCCTGGCGCAGCGCCACCCGGCGCTGGACGTCCGCCGCCGACGCGCCCTGCATGCCGCGCGAGACCACCGCGTGCGCGTACTCCTCGGTCTGCAACAGCCCGTGGACGAACTGCACCTCGTAGACGCGGATTTGGGACGCGGCCCCCTCCAGTCCCACATACGTCTGGAACCATCCGGGGAGCACATCGCTGTAACTGTGCCACCAGCCAGCGACGTTCGCCTCCTTGGCCAGTGCGAGCAGTGCCTCCCGCTCCCGCTCGTCGTTCACGCCGTAGAGCGTGAGGAGATCTGCGACATCGCGTGCCTTGAAGCTCACCCTGCCCAACTCCATGCGGCTGATCTTCGATTCGGACGCACGGATCGAGTAGCCGGCCGCTTCACGGGTTATCCCGCGCGACTCACGCAGCCGACGGAGCTGGGATCCGAGCAGGATCCGCCGCACCACCGACCCGCCCGACTCACTTGCGGACACCTCTCTGACCCTCCTGTGACCCCACCCCGTCCAACAGTGGGGCGCAGTCTGCCATGTTCAGGCTTCATTCAGTGCTCATGTGGTTACTGATATGTGCGGCTCCCGCAAGCCCTCCACAAGAAAGCACAGGAAGAATACGGCGCTTATGCGGCCAGCCCTACACAATCACGTCAGCTGCACGTGCATCTGCCCTTGCATCTGACCTACGCATTGGGAACCATGGGCGTCGCACGCATGCACGCTCGTGAAAGATCCGCCAGATCCCCCGGCTGACCGGCCTGGGTCATGACGTCCGCGAACGCCAGGAGTGCCTCGCATGGGGACCAAGGTTTCGACCATGCTCGATTTCGAGCCGTTATGGCAGGGCTTCCCTCCCGTCGACCCCTTGGCCGCCTCCGGTTCCGCTTCCTGCCCGCTCCCGCCCCGCTACGAATCCGTCGGCGGCGCTCGGAAGTTCACCCGCGAGACGCTCAACGGCTGGGGCCTGGAGGGGCTCTTCGACGGCGTCGGCCTGGTGGTCTCCGAGCTCGTCACCAACGCCCTGCGGCACGCGGTCCTCGCCGCCGGAGAACACCCGGGGTTCGGCACCGGCTTCGCCGAGGCCGGCCTGCCCGCCCGGCTCCACCTGATGCGCTGGTCCTCCCGGCTCGTCTGTGCGGTGCGGGACCCCAGCGACGCCTCGCCGGAGGCCGGCGAGGCGGACTCCGCCGACGAATCGGGCCGCGGGCTCTACCTGGTGGACTCCTTCAGCGACAGTTGGGGGTGGCACCGGCTCCCCGGAGGCCGCCCCGGCAAGATCGTGTGGGCCCTCTTCCGGCTGCCGTGACGCCGGCGCGGACCGCGCCGGACCCCGCTCCCGACACAACGGGCGCCCGCCTCAAGGCGGGCGCCCGTTCCCGTGCGTTCAGTCGCGCACCAGGTGGTCGAACTCCCCGTCCTTCACGCCCAACAGCATCGCCTCGACCTCGGCCGGCGTGTAGACCAGCGCCGGGCCGTCCGGGAAGCGGGAATTGCGGACCGCGATGTCGCCGCCGGGCAACTTCGCGAACTCCACGCAGGACCCCTGGGAGTTGCTGTGCTGGCTCTTCTGCCAGCGCACGTCCCGGAGATCCGTTGCGGCCATGCCGTTGTATGCGTGGGGCACAGGGCTCTCCCGGTGGTGTACGCGGCGGTAACGGTGTCAACTGCCCGGGATCATAGCTGCGTTCACATGCCGATGCATGCGCAGATGCACGTGCACGACAGCCGGTGCCGGGTCGGTCACATTTTGTTGAGCACCTTCCCCAGAGCATCCGTGACAATCGACCGCCAGCCGCCGCCCATGATGCGGTGCGCCTGCACCTGATACGGGTCGTCGGGGTCGAAGCCCTCGTGGACGAGGAAGAGACGCGTGCCGCGCCCTTCGGGTTCCAAGGTCCAGGTGAGCGTCCAGTCGGCGCGGTTGCCCTGCCCCTCGTCGGCGTCCCGCCAACGCAGCCGCAGCATCCGCTCGGCCTCGAAGTCGACGACCTCGGCGACGACCGTGCCGGAGAAGTTGCTGTTCGGCCGGGGCAGCGTCCGCATCTCGTAGCGGTGGCCGATCGTCAGCCGGAAATCGCCGGGCATCATCCACTGGGCCAGCAACTCCGGCTCGGTCAGCGCCCGCCAGACCTTGGCGGGCGGGTGCGGCAGGAAGTGGTCGACGCGGAGCGTCGTCGCGTCCGCCGGATCGTCGTCGGGGGCCGGGAAGCCGTGCGTGGTCATTGCGCCTCTTCGTGGGGGATGCGGTCGAGCAGCTCGGCCAGGCCCGCCAACTTCGCGCGCCAGAACCGCTCATAGGGTCCGAGCCAGTCCTGCACCTCGCTCAGCGGCGCCGCCTCCAGGCGGTAGATCCGCTGCCGGCCGGCCCGCTGCTCGCTCACCAGGCCGGCCTGCCGCAACACCTTCAGGTGCTCGGACAGGCTCGGCCGGCTCATCGCGAAGTGCTCGGCCAGCCGCTGGACGGGTTGCGGTCCGTCGTCACGCAGCAGGCGGAGCACCTCGCGCCGGGTGGCGTTGGCGAGCGCCGCGAAGACCCGGTCCTGGTCCGGTTCGGACAGGACGGCGCGCGGCGGTACGGGAGTGGCGTTCACACCCGCAAAAATAGGTAGGAGTTTCCCTACGTGTCAAACGTAGGGAAACTCCTACCGGTCGCGAGGGGTGACGCCGGCTGCCGGGGGCGCCCCCTCGCGAGGCTTCAACTCACCGCGAGGAGTACGGCAGCAGCGCCATCTCCCGGGCGTTCTTGATCGCGCGGGCCAACTGCCGCTGCTGCTGCGAGGTCACCCGGGTCACCCGGCGGCTGCGGATCTTGCCGCGGTCCGAGATGAACTTCCGCAGCAGGTCGGTGTCCTTGTAGTCGATATAAGTGATGCCGGCCGCGTCCAGCGGGTTGGGACGCGGCCCGGCCTTGCGGCGCGGGTCGTGGCGACGGGGCATGACGGGGCTTCCTTCTACGGGTACTACGGGCGGAGGGGCCGGTTCCGGGCGGGAAGTCGGCCGGTTCCCGGGGGAGTTGGTGCGGGGCGCCGGGCGGGCGCCAGCACGAGGGGCGGGGGCGTCAGGGCACGGGGTCGAGCAGCTCGTCGAAGGCGGCCGGCAGGCTCTTCCAGGCCACCGGCCCGCCGGCGTACTCGGCGTCGGTGAGCAGACAGGACTCCAACAGGTCGCGCAGCCCGTCGCGGTCCAGTCCGGGCGAGGTGAAGACCAGGTGCTGGCCGCGGTCCCCGTGCTCGGGGTGCCAGTCCAGCGCCGCGGCGGCCCGGCGCATCGGCGGCACCAGCTCCCAGGCCGCGTCCGGCAGCGCGGCCAGCCACGGCCCGGCGTTCTCCACGCACAGCGCCCCGCCCGCGGCGTCCCAGGACAGCAGCGTGTCCGGCCGGTCGGCCAACCAGAAGCGGCCCCGGCTGCGCGCCGCCGCACAGGTCAGGTCCTCCAGGGCCGCGTAGAGCCGCCCGGGGTGGAAGGGCCGGCCGCCGCGCCAGACGTAGGTGGCCACACCGGCCGCGTCGGCCTCCTGCGGCAGCAGCGCGCAGGCCGGGTGCTGCCGCAGCGCGGCCGCCTCCACGTCGAAGCCGGCCCTCGCGACGGCGGCCAACTCCGGGGAGTCCACGTCCACTTGACGGGCCATCGGGTGGAGCTGCGCCAGCAGCGCGCGGTCCGCCTCGTCCGCGGCCTCCTCCCCCGCGGCCAGCGCCAGCACCGAGGGGTACTCCAGCTGGCGCGCCCAGGTGTCGGCGACCGTGCGCTGGTCGGAGGCGGCGGCCGCCAGGCCGGCCTCGGCCAGGTCGTCGCCGTTGGCGAGGTAGGGCAGCAGCAGCGCCGGATCGACCGCCGTCAGCACCCCGGTCAGCGCCAGCCGCTCGCTCCCGCACGCCGTGACCACCTCGGCCATCGCCTTCGGCTCGACCGAGTCCCACAGCTCGACGATCGCCAGCCGGCAGGTCCGGCCCGCGGCCAGCCGCTCCAGCTCGGGGACGAGGTCCTCGCGCAGCGCACAGCAGGCGCAGTCGTTGACCAGCGGCGCCTCGCCGGTGTCCAGCATGCCGCCGGCGTCCCGGACGGTGCGGCGCACCGTGCCGTCGGCCGCCGAGGCCAGGTCGTGGTGGAGGGCGACGCTGCCGGGGACGGTCCGCAGCAGCCGCTCGACGACGGCCCGCCGGGCGTCCGCGTGCAACCCGCCCACCAGCACGACGCTCAGCCGCTCCATCAGCGGGCCCCGCGCTTGCCGTACCGGCGCTCGAACCGCTCGACCCGGCCGGCGGTGTCCAGCACCCGGGCGGTGCCCGTGTAGAAGGGGTGGCTCGCCGAGGAGATCTCGACGTCGACGACGGGATAGGTGCGGCCGTCCTCCCACTCGATCGTCTTGTCGCTCGTCATCGTCGAGCGGGTCAGGAAGGCGAAGTCCCCGGCCCGGTCGCGGAAGACGACGGGCCCGTACGGGGGGTGGATTCCGTGCTGCATCGGACCTCAGCGCTCCTCTCGGAAGGTGACGTGCCGACCGACGACCGGGTCGTACTTGCGCAGTTGCAGGCGGTCGGGGTCGTTACGGCGGTTCTTGCGGGTCACGTAGGTGTAGCCGGTGCCGGCGGTGGACCGGAGCTTGACGACCGGGCGTAGTTCGTTGCGGGCCATGCAGGGTAGTATACGCAAATGGTTTCCATTTTCAATAAGGCCCCAGAGGCCCCGACCGTAGGAGGCACCGCACCGTGTCCGCCCACTGCCAACTGACCGGCCGCAAGCCGGGCTTCGGCAAGACCGTCTCCCACTCGCACCGGCGCACCCCGCGCCGCTTCGACCCCAACGTCCACCGCAAGCGCTACTGGCTCCCGAGCGAGGGCCGCCACGTCCGGCTGACCCTGAGCACCAAGGCGATCAAGACCGTCGACACGATCGGCATCGAGGCCGCCGTCGCCCGCATCCGCGCCCGAGGGGAGAAGGTCTGATGGCCAAGAAGAGCAAGATCGCGAAGAACGAGCGGCGCCGCGCCACGGTCGCCCGCTACGCCGCCCGCCGGGCCGCCCTCAAGGCCGTCATCCGCGACCCGCGCGCCTCCAACGGGGAGCGCGTCGCGGCCCAACAGGAGCTCGCCCGCCAGCCGCGGGACGCCAGCGCCACCCGGGTCCGCAACCGCGACAGCGTCGACGGCCGCCCGCGCGGCTACTTCCGCGCCTTCGGCCTCTCCCGGGTCAACCTGCGCGACCAGGCCCACAAGGGCTATCTGCCGGGCGTCACCAAGTCGAGCTGGTAGCCCCCGCCCGGCCGCCCGTCCCAGGGCTTGACCCCTGGGGCGGGCGGCCGGGAGGCTCGGGTCATACTGGACAGAACCTCCGCAGGCACCCCGACGAAAGCGAGAGCGCCCATGCTGCGCAACGCCCTGGAGCCTTGGCACCTCATCCTGATCGTGGTCGCCCTCGTCCTGGTCTTCGGATCCAAGAAGCTCCCCGACATGGCGCGCGGCCTCGGCCGCTCGATGCGCATCCTCAAGTCGGAGGCCAAGGCCCTCAAGGACGAGCGCACCACCGAGGCCACCGCCCCGGCCGCCGCCCCCAACGAGCAGCCCGCCGGCCGCTGACCCGACCGGCCCCGGCCGCTCAGCTGTCGCCGCCCTCGTCGATCAGCCGCCGCACCTCGCGGTCGACCAGCCCCAGCCGGGCCTCCGCGACCAGCGGCACCGCGCGCCGCTGCCGGCGCGCCTCGGACGGGTCGATCTCCACGGTGACCAGCGCCGGCTCCCACTTGGGCGCCTGCGCCACCACCGCGCCCCGCGGGTCCACCACCCGTGAACCGCCCCAGAACGCGGCCCCGTGCTCGTTGCCGACCCGGTTGACGAAGACCACCCAGCACTGCAGCATCCGCGCCGTATAGGACAGCAGGGTGTCCCAGTACAACCCGGTGTCCATCGCCTCCGGGTCCAGGCTCGCCGCGCTGTTGGTCGGCACGAACAGCACCTCGGCCCCGTCCTGCACCGCCAGCCACGGCAGCACCGGCTGCCAGGCGTCGTTGCACACCAGCGTCGCCCCCCGCCCCCTGTTGGGCGACTTCGACAGGTCGTACGCGCGCAGCGACTGCCCCGGGCTGACGTGCTTGCGCTCCTCCCAGGCCAGGTAGTTGGGCAGGTAGAGCTTGCGGTGCGCATGCAGCAGCGCACCGTCCCCGTAGTACGCGGACGTGTTGTACGCGCGCAGACTGGTGTGCTCGTGGAAGCCGACCAGCACGTCCGGCCCCAAGGTGCTCAACTCCCGCAACCGGGGATCGCTCACCTCGATGGACTCGTCCCGCTTCAACGCCCCCAAGTGGTAGCCGTGCAGGCTGAGTTCGGGGAACACCACGAGATCCGCGCCGTGCGCCACCGCCTGTTCGATCTGCTCCCGAGCGATCCGGAGGTTCTCCGGCACGTCCCCCAGCACGCAGTCCGTCTGCGCCAGCGCGATGAGCATGGCCCCACTCCCCCTAGGTTAATTACGCCTCATAGGCTTTACGGCCTTTCTCCGGATTCTTCCCCAAAGATCCCGTTAAGACGCATCCCACCAACGAGCGAAAGAACGATCCTTCCCGTGCCGAGCGCCGTCACCACGCGTTGATCCGCACGATCCGTCGTGCCCCCGGGCGGCTCCCAGCCGCAGCGCCTCCCGGCCGTGCCGCACGACGGCCACGGTCGGGCCGCCGGCGCGCACGGCGCCGCCCCGACCGGGAGGCCGGCCGAGCGGCCCACCGCATCCGCTCGGCCGGCCACCGACCCCTTAGGGCCTGTCCGACGGGTCAGGGTCGGACAGGCCCTTAAGGACATCGCCGGCCCTTGGGGCCAGCGGTCACACCCGACGCTTGTGGGCCCGGCGCAACAGCACCGCTCCACCGAGCAACAGCCCACCGCCCACACCGGCCGCCAACCCCAGCCGCTCCGCCCCGCTGGACGCCAGCAGCGCCTCCCCCGCCGACTTTCCGGCCCGCGCCACCTCCCGCATCCGCGGATCGTGCCCGGGACGCGCCTGCGCGCCCTGCTGGGCGCCCTGCGCGGGCGGGGCCGACCGCGGCTTCCGGCGCGGCTCCGGAGCGGCCCCGTGCGACGCCGCAGCGGCCCCGTGCTCCGCGACCGGCGGCGGGGCGACCAACGGCGGTCGGGGCGCCGCACCGTTGCCGCACCCGTTGCCCATGGCGGGGTTCAACAGCGCCACTCCGTCAACCGAGTTGCCGCACGCGTTCACCGGAGCGTTCAGCCCCACCTTGACGGTGTTCCCGGACAGCACCCCGGCCGAGCCCGCGGCGCCCCCCGCCGCGCCGGCGTCCGCGAACACCGGACCGGTGCCCGCCCCCAACACGGTTGACGTCGCCGCAACGAGCACGCATGTCTTCAGGCTCTGTCGCATGTCTCCTCACTCCGCAGTCCTCAGCGGCGGGCGCAACGCCCGCACCCCCGTGGCGCTCACACGACCGGGCGGCCGGCAGCGCAAGCGCCCGCCGGCCGCCCGGTACTGCAAGCGGTATATCGACCGAGGCCGATGGCCGTCAGCGGTTCTTGACGCCGTTGGCCGAGAAGACCGGGATGTCGGACAGGATGTGCGACAGCGCCTCATCACCCTTGGCCTGCGTCGAGTTCTTGGCGCACTGCTGGTTCTGCGGCGAGGACAGGATCGGAATGTCCTCGACGCCGACGTTGATCGCGGCGAGCACGGACTGGACCTCGCCCTTGGCCGGAAGCCCGACGCAGAAGTCGTTCAGGGTGCCGCTGGCCAGCCCGAGCTGGGTGCTGAGCTTGCCGTGCGTGGTGGAGTTGCCGTACACGGACTTCGAACCGTTGCCGTTGACGGTGCTGGTGCCGTCCGTGTTGCCGGTCGCCAGGGCCTCTGGAGCCGCCGCGGCCGAAATCCCGACGAGCGAAACCGCGAGCGTCGCAGCCGCCATCATCTTCTTCATCGCGCTAAACCCTTCAGGAGAAGGAACTCCCGGACAAGGGAGCCCTGTTTGAACAACAGGCCACAGGCGCCCGAGTTCCGCACCATCACCCAAATAGATGGCGATCAGATCCCGAAGGAGCCCACAGCACACCACGTGGCCCGGGAAACCGCGAAAAGGCTTCCCGGGCCTGTGCTCATTTCCGGCCGCCATGTCAATGCCCTGGCAACCCCATCAATCTCGCAAGGGCATTGACATGCGTCCCTCCACACACCATTCCTAACGATTACCGGGAGCCAACAACGGTCACGGGCGAATAACAATTCCCGGGCCCGGATGGATGGCGAAAACGAAAAACCGGGCCGCCCGGAAGGGAATTCCGGGCGGCCCGGGGCGCCACTGGTCGGGTCAGCGGTTGTGCTTCCCGTTCCCGGAGAAGATCGGGATGTCGTCCAGGATGTGCGACAGCGCCTCATCACCCTTGGCCTGGGTGGAGTTCTCGGTGCACTGCTGGTTCTGCGGCGAGGACAGGATCGGAATGTCCTGGACACCAACGTTGACCAGAGCGACCAGGGACTGGACGTCACCCTTCAGCGGAAGAGCGACACAGGGCTTGTTGAGCGAGCCCTGGATCAGGCCGATCTGCGGGCTCATGTACCCGTAGGTCGTGGAGTTCCCGTAGATCTGCTTGGAACCGTTTCCGTTGACGGACGACGTGCCGTGGTGGTGGTTAGCCGTGGCCATCGCCTGGGGAGCGGCGGCTGCGGCCACCCCGACAATGGACGCAGCCGCGGCTGCGGTTGCCAGAGCCTTCTTGATCATTGTCGATCCTTCGTGTTTCGGGATGCCCCTGGGTCGGCAGTCTGACCAACCCACAAGGGCGCATTCGGTTGTGCTCATTCACTTGAATGAGCCGGCACCCTGATCTTTCTTGCTCCGATCAGGTATCCCGTCCGGAAGACGCACGGCCGTGATCCACCATCCGGACCGCCCAACTGAACGCCGAAAACCGTTAGTTGGCACGTTTGCGATCCGGCGGCTGAGGCTTCACACGGCCGTGCCGACCTCCGCGGGCGATCCCGTGGGACAGAAGAAGACGCCGCCCTGACCCGCTACTTGCGGAGCGGCCGACCGCCCAGCAGCGGGACCTCCTTAGTGGCCCCCGTGGCGCCACGAAGAAGCTGCTTGGGGTGCCCGACGGTCTTCTCCGCACCCCGGACGGTGTTGACCAGCGGCGTGACCTGGCGGCTGTCCAACTGCTTGTTGTTCAACGCGTCCATCAGCCCGCCGTTGAGGCTCATGTTCGGAGAGGTCGTGTGGTGCGAACCGGCTTCGACAGCGAAAGCGGGCACCGCCGCGCCCAGCGCCATGACAGAACCGGCAACAGCCGCGGCAGACTTCGCGTACTTCACTTCCAACTGTCCCTTCTGGTGCGGTGCTCGATGAGATCGCGGCACCAGTGCCGCGCGAGCAATCACTTCGCTGCTCGGATCACCGCTTTCCCTCTGTCTAACGAGCTCCACCGCCCGGAGAAACTCATGCGTTCCGATTCTTCGGGCACGCCGCCAGAAAAGGGCCGGACCGTCGGAGGCGCGGCCGCAAAGGGCCGGAAGCCGTCGGCCCCGACGCGCGACGAAAGGCGAGCCGGGGCCGGCCACAACGACGCGGCTCGAATTTCTCCGGTCAGCGGTTGAGGCAGTGGTTGCCGAACGCCGGGTTCAGCAGACCGATAACGTTGACGGAGTTGCCGCACAGGTTGATCGGTACGTGGATCGGGACCTGAACGACGTTGCCCGAGATGACACCCGGGGAGCCCTTGGCCCCGCCCTTGGCGCCCGCGTCGGCGAATGCCGGCGCAGCGACACCCACCGCCATGAGCGTGCCTGCAGTGACGGCTGCGACCTTTGCGTACTTCATTTCAGCCCTTCCTGCAGCGGGGTCCGAAGCGCACACGACCGTCGTGTCGCACGGGCGCGGATCTGCCGCCCGTAACTCCGCCGTCGATATTGGTAACGATTTCTCCTCGCCGGCGAAACTCTCACGGAGAAGTTTTCGGAGGAATCGCCCGAATGCCGCAGACGCATTCCTGGAGACCTACCGCACATATAAGGGGGAAACAACACCGTCGTTCGAACGCGAGACACCCGTCGAATACGAATTCCCGCCGGCCGGGGAAACGAGAATTACCGGCCCTGCGATTCGTGACGCGGCGCCGCAGGCCCGGGGCCGTCCGGGCGCGACGTCCGGCGGTCCGGGCCTGCGGCAGGCGGCCGGCTCAGCGGTTGCCGATGCCGTTGGCCGAGAGGATCGGGATGTCGTCCAGGATGTGCGACAGCGCCTCATCACCCTTGGCCTGGGTGGAGTTCTCGGTGCACTGCTGGTTCTGCGGCGAGGACAGGATCGGAATGTCCTGGACACCAACGTTGAGCAGGGCGACCAAGGACTGAACGTCAGCCTTCGCCGGAAGCCCGACGCAGAGCTTGTTCAGCGACCCGGAGATGAGCTCCAGCTGCGGGCTCATCTTGCCGTGCGTGGTGGAGTTGCCGAACGCGGCCTTGGAACCGTTGCCGTTGACCGTGGAGGTGCCGTGGTGGTGGTTGTCGACCGCCATCGCCTGAGGGGCGACCATCGCGGAGATGCCCACCATGGAAGCGGCCACTGTTGTCGTGGCCAGGACCTTCTTGAACACTGTTGACCCTTCTGGAAGCGGAGTGCCCGTATCCGGAGCGCACTGGTCAACTCGCTTCTGGGGGTGCGGTTTCGCGGATTCACCCTAATGCCGCGCAACCATAGACACATATCACTGCATCAGGACGGCAGCGTCCGTGCGCGACGGGAAACGCGGCGCACGGGATTTCGTAACGTCCCTGTGCAGTACGGGAATGAGACAGAGGAAAGGCCCGCCCCTGTCGGAGGCGGGCCTCAAGCGCCTTTCGGCGCTTACTTGTTGACGCAGATGTTGCCGAAGGCCGGGTTGAGCAGGCCGACGACGTCGACGGTGTTGCCGCACACGTTGATCGGGACGCTGATCGGCACCTGGGTCAGGTTGCCGGAGATCACACCGGGCGAACCCACGGCACCACCAGCGGCCTTGGCACCCCCGTGGTCATGGGCGCTGGCCATGGCGGCACCTCCCACGACGGCGATGCCCGCGGCGGCGGACAGGACGACGGCCTTGGAGACAAACTTCACGGTGAACCTCTTTACTGAGCAGCATTCAGGTTTCTGTGCGCGCCGCCTGGAGCGACAAGCAGTTCAACGCCACAAACCGGGCAAAAGTAGCGGGCCAAACGGGTGATGGTTGATCACAACTGCCGTACGGGGCGCCCGTGGTGGCCGCGGCGGGATCCGTGGGGCGCGGGGCGGGGGCGTTGTCAGACCCTCCTGGGAGACTCGGGAGCATGAGATGGGCGGTAGCGGAGACGGGCGACGGGGGTGCGCGTCTCTGCCCGCTCGCCCAGGACGGGCGGCCGGCGGGGTCGGTGGTGCGGGAGCCCTCGCTGGCCGAGGCGGTGCGGTCGCGGCCCGAGGTCGAGCGGTGGGTGTGGCGGTCGACGGGCGAGATCTACCGGCGGCTGCTGGCGGCCGGCGTCCGGGTCGAGCGGTGCTACGACGTGGAGGCCGCCGAGGCGCTGCTGATCGGCCATGAGGAGGGGCAGTCGGGCCAGCCCCGCTCGCTGGCGGCCGCCTGGGCGCGGCTGCACGGCCTGCCGGTGCCGGCGGACGCGCCCGCGCGGGCCGCGCAGACCCAGCCGTCCCTGTTCGAGCCGGGTCCGGTGCCGTTGCCGTCCGGCACCGACGAGTTCAGCGCGCTGCTGGAGGTCTACGCCGGCCAGTTGGCCCGTACGGCGCGGGCCGAGCACCCGGACCGGATGCGGCTGCTGCTGGCCTCCGAGTCGGCGGGCATGCTGGTCGCCACCGAGATGTCCCGGACCGGGATTCCCTGGCGGGCCGACGTGCACCGCGCGCTGCTGGACGAGCTGCTCGGCGAGCGGTTTCCCGGTGGGCTGGAGCCGCGCCGCATGGCGGAGCTGGCCGACGAGGTGTCGCGGGCCTTCGGGGACGGCGTGCGGGTCCGGCCCGACCTGGCGGGCGACATCATCCGCGCCTTCGCCGGCGCCGGGATCCCGCTTTCGTCGACCCGGAAGTGGGAGCTGAAGCGGATCGACCACCCGGCCGTGGCCCCGTTGCTGGCGTACAAATCGCTCTACCGCCTCCACACCGCCCACGGCTGGTCCTGGCTCCAACAGTGGGTGCACGACGGCCGGTTCCGCCCCGAGTACCTCCCCGGCGGCACGGTCTCCGGGCGCTGGACGGCCAACGGCGGCGGCGCCCTCCAGATCCCCAAGGTAATCCGGCGGGCGGTGCGCGCCGCCCCGGGGTGGCGCCTGGTGGTCGCCGACGTGGACCAGATGGAGCCGCGAGTGCTGGCCGCGGTCTCCCGCGACCGGGGCCTGATGGAGGTGGCCGGCACCGGCGCGGACCTCTACGCGGATCTGGCCGCCCGTGCCTTCGGCGGCGACCGCGAGCAGGCCAAGTTGGCGTTGCTGGGCGCCATTTACGGCCAGACGTCCGGCGACGCCCTCCAGCACCTGGCCGATCTGCGCCGCCGCTACCCGGCCGCGGTGGCCTACGTCGACGACGCGGCCCGGGCCGGCGAGGAGGGCCGCCTGGTGCGCACCTGGTTGGGCCGCACCTGCCCGCCCGTCTCGATGGCGCCGCCCGACGAGGCCGGCCTGCCCCAGGAGGAGGAGCGGCCCGGCGGCCACGGCGGCACCTCGGCGACCCGCGCCCGTGGCCGCTTCACCCGCAACTTCGTGGTGCAGGGCAGCGCCGCCGACTGGGCGCTGCTGGTGCTGGGCGCGCTGCGCCATGCGATGGCCCGCGCGGGCCTCCGCGCCGAACTGGTGTTCTTCCAGCACGACGAGGTGATCGTGCACTGCCCCGCGGACGAGGCCGCCACGGTCGCCGAGGCCATCGCGACGGCGGCCGCCACCGCGGGCCGGATCGCCTTCGGCCCGACGCCGGTGCGGTTCCCGTTCACCACGGCGGTGGTGGAGTGCTACGCGGATGCCAAGTGAGGTCCATGTGGCGCCTGTTGCCGCGTGTTGCGTGGTGGGGTGCGCGGTGCGCAGGGGGCGGCGGACGGTGTACCGGCGCGGTCCGGGGCCGCGTCGCGTCAGCGGGTCCGTAGAGGGGAGGTGGCCACCGTGCCGGTCCCGCCCGGAACGGGGGTGCATCCCGAACGGGCGCCGTGCGCGGGCGCGTTGGAGTCGTTCGCCGCTCCGCATCGGGACCTCGCGGCCACCCGGGAGCGGTGCCGCGCGCCGCTGTTCGCGGTGCCCGCGGACCGTTCCCGTCGAGTACCGGGCGGCCGATGGGCCGGACCCGGCGGGCGCCGAGTCGGGCACGGGCCCCGCGGCGGCGGGCGTTCCGCCCAACCCCCGGCTGGACAGCCTGCGTTCGGTCCGTCTGGTGTGGCGGCACTGCCTTCCCGAGGGCGCGTTCCCGAGGAGGGGGCCGCCGGGCGGGCCGCGCCGGAGGCGTACGCGCGGCGCCTGACGGGCGCCGGGGCGCCGGTCACGGTCCGCAATGCGCCCGGTGCCCGGCACGGCTTCGAGCGGCTCGTCCCGGGCGCGGGCGCCGGTCCCGGGGGCCGGAGACCGCGGTCGCCACGGGGCGGTGACGCCCTAAACTCGCCGAGTAGGGAGCCGTCCGCGGGTGGACGGCCGCCATCCGAGTCGCGAAGGGACAGCGTTGACCGACACCGAAGGGGCCGACGCCCCGGTCGCGGGCGAGGCGCCGGTCACCAAGTTGAGCCCCAAGGACCGCCGCAAGCGGATCACCGACCGGGTGCTGGCCGAGGGCCAGGTGGCCATCGAGGACCTGGTCCAGGAGCTCGGCGTCAGCCAGATGACGGTGCACCGCGACCTGGACGCGCTGGAGCACCAGGGCTGGCTGCGCAAGGTGCGCGGCGGGGCCACGGCCACCCCCAGCGCGCTCTTCGAGTCCACCGCGCGCTGGCGCGGCAACGAGCAGGTGGCGGCGAAGGAGGCGATCTGCGCGGCCGCGCTGGCGATGGCCGAGCCGGGCCAGGCGGTGATCATCGACGACTCCAGTACGGCGCTGCCGCTGGCCCGTTCGCTCTCCGCGCGCGGCGCGTTCACCGTGATCACCAACTCCCTCCAGGTCATCAACGAGCTGGCGGAGGAGCCGGACATCCGGGTCATCGCGCTGGGCGGCGAGTACCACGCGGCGTTCAACGCCTTCCTGGGCATGTCCACCGCCGACATCGCCCGCAGCTTCCGCGCGGACATCGCCTTCCTGTCCACCTCGGCGGTCGACAACGGCCACTGTTACCACCAGGCGCAGGAGAACGTCCTGGTCAAGCGCGCGCTGATGGCCGCCGCCCGGCGCAAGGTGCTGCTCGTGGACCACTCCAAGTTCGGCCGGCAGGCGCTCTACGAGCTGGCACCGCTGGCCGACTTCGATCTCGTCATCTCCGATGAACACCTTCCCCAGGAGGAGCGGGACGCGCTTCAATCCCTGGGGGTGCGGTACGAGTTGGCGACCGAGGGGAGTCGGCGGGGATGAGCGCGGACGACGGACGGGGCGGTGCCGAGGGGCCCGGGGGCGCGGGGAGCGGCGGCCTGGAGCGGATCAATCCGCCGCACCTCGCGCCACCGACCGGATTCAGCCACGCCGTCCGCGTCGCCGCCCCCGGCACCCTGGTCTTCCTCGCCGGGCAGACCGCCCTCGACGGCGCCGGCCGGATCGCCGGGGACGGCATCGTCGAGCAGTTCGAGCGGGCGCTGGGCAACCTCCTCGACGTGGCGGCCGCCGCCGGCGCCGGCCCGTCCGACCTGGTCAAGCTCACCGTCTTCGCGGTGGACGTGGCCGACTACCGCCGGCACGCCAAGGAGCTCGGCCGGGTGTGGAAGCGCCTGGTCGGCACGGACTTCCCGGCCATGGCCGTGATCGGCGCCGACCGGCTGTGGGACGAGCCGGCCCTGGTGGAGATCGAGGGCATCGCGGTGGTGCGCTAGGGCCTGGCGGGCGGATCAGGCCCCGGCCCCGCTCACTCCTGGTACGTCGCCACCAGGGCCTCGGCGTCCGCCGGGGAGAGCGTGATGCCGAAGTCGCTGGCCAGCAGGGACGGGATCTCCTCGGGGGTGACCTCGCGCGCCTCGCGCGACCCGTCAGCACCGACCCGGGCCAGCTCCCGGCCGACCAGCGTCAAGCGCTCCGCGAGCCCCGGCTTCTGCACCACGATCTTGCCGGTGAACGGGGACCGCGGGTGGGTGGAGATGTAGTGGTTGAAGACGGCGTAGTCGGCCGCGAAGCGCCGTTCGGTCCCGAAGGAGTACAGGTCGAACCAGCCGTCCTCGTGGCGCGAGCGCAGCACCCAGGACGCGGTCTCCTTCTCGTGGACCAGGCCGAAGGTCCAGGCGCCCTGCCGTTCCTCGACGCCGTCCCGCAACGGGAGCGGCGCGAGCAGCGCCTCGCCGCCGAAGCCGACGTCGGTGATCCAGTCCTCGCCGTCCAGCTCCACCCGCAGCAGGGCGTGGGTGACCGCCCGCACCTTGTCCTCGCCCATCCGGATCCGGGCGCCGAGCCCGGACACCCGGAAGCCGAGCCGCTCCAGCGCGGCCGCGTAGAGGAGGTTCTGCTCGTAGCAGTAGCCGCCGCGCCGCTGCCGGACCATCTTGGCCTGGAGGGAATCCAGGTCGAGCGGGATCGGGCGGCCCAGCACGATCTCCAGGTTCTCGAAGCCGATGGCGGCGCTGTGCGCGGCGTGCAACTGCCGCAGCGTCGTCAGGCTCGGCCGGCGGTCGCCGTCGTAGCCGATGCGCGCCAGGTAGGCGTCCAGATCGAGCTGTTCGCCGCCCCAGGTGGTCGCGGTCATGGTGCGCTCCCCGTTCGTCGTGGCCTGCCGGTGCAGGGCCGTCAAGGAGCATAGGAGGCGGCCGCGACAGGGCGGATCGGCTGTCGGGACCAGGCCCGGCGGCGGGGGGCCTAGGCCCCGCGACCGACCCGGGGGCCGGTGACGCGCCGCGGGACGGCCCCGGCGCCCGTCACCGTCGCCCGCGCGCCCCGTCCGCCGGATCGGGTTTGAAGGCCCAGCTCATCTTGGGCTCCATGGCGAACCGGAAGATCCGCCGCACCGGTGGGGTGCACAGCAGCGTGACGATCGTGCCGGCGAGCAGCGTCACCAGAGCCTGGCCCCACGGCGTGTGGATCCAGTGGTGGTGGTACCAGCCCCAGAACCGCGACCCCTTGGCCAGGAAGCCGTGCAGCAGATAGCCGTAGAGGGTGCCGGCGCCCAGCACCGTGAACCACGTCCGGCGGCCCGGCACCCAGGCGAAGAAGCAGACCACCAGCAGCAGCGAGCTGCCGAACATGGCGAACGTCATCACCGGGCCGCTCCACCAGGGGGCACCCAACTCCTGTGCGCTGTCCCGGTGGTAGAACCAGGCGGCGTTCATCCGCGGTGCGGCCCAGTAGGCGAAGGCCAGCGCGCCGGCGGCGATCGGCAGCGCGGCGATCCGTACCGGGCGGCGGCGGACCCAGGCGAAGTGCTCCGGCCGCAGGTTGAGCCCCAGCACGAAGAACGGCAGGAACTGGAGCACCCGTTGGAGGTTGAGGTCGTCGCCGATCTCCGGCGAGAAGGACGCCAGGACCGCGATGGTCAGTGCGAGCGGCAGCGGCCAGCGCACGATCCGCCACAGCGGGGTGGTCAGCCGCCAGATGAACAGCGCGACCAGGAACCACGTCAGGTACCAGGGCGACAGCAGGCTGATCGGGTGCCCCGGATCGTCGTCCGCCCAGCGCTTGAAGAAGGCGTAGGCCACCTCGAAGAGCACGTACGGGACCGCGACGCCGGTGATCAGCCGCTGCAACCGGTCCCTGCGCAGGTCGAAACTGCGCGAGAAGTAGCCGGAGATGATGATGAACGCCGGCATGTGGAAGGCGTAGACGGTGAGGTAGAGCGCCGCCGCGGACCGGCTGCCGTGGCGCAGCGGCTCCCAGGAGTGGCCCATCGCCACCAGCACGATGGCCAGGTACTTGGCGTTGTCGAAGAAGGCGTCGCGGGACGCGGACCCGCCGCCGGTCGCCGCCTCGTCCGCACGCCGCTCGGCCCGTTCGCGACCGCTCCCGTCCGTCGCCTCCGGGGACGCCCCGGCGGGCGGTGCGGTCATCGCGGAGAGCGTGGCCGTCGAGGTGCCCGCGCCCTCCGCGCCCGGTGCGCGGTCCGCGTCCTTGGGCAGTTGTCGGGGCAGCGGGACCCGCCGCTCGCCGTGCGCCGGAGTCTCGTCGGTCAACGGTCCTCCCGGAACGCGCCTGCCGGAGGAGCCGGACGTCGAGACGCGCCGGGCCCCGCAACGGAACCCAAAAGCCGCATCCGGCGTCTTAGTTGATTCACGGGAGTTGTGGCGTCGAACATCCCAGGCACCATAGCCGCGGCGACGGAATCCCGTAAATCCCGCCCCGCCGCGCCCGCACTTCGCGCCGAAATACCGCATCACTCCGCCGTCGACCCGGGCAAAATGCCGCAAAATACGGGCGGGAGATGACACGCGGGCAACAGGGACGAGCAGGCCCAACTCCGGTACGGAGGAGTGGATCCGGCAAGCCGCCGGCCGTGTGCGCCGCGCGCGGCGGTCAGTCGATGACGCCTTCCACGGCCCGGGTCCGGACCGTCCGCACGCTGGCGTCCGCGCCCACGTCCCACGCGTAGATCTCCAACCGCTGGCCGTGCGGCCCGCGCAGCCGGTGCACGGCGCGCGCCCATCGCGAACTGACCTGGGACATCCGGGGGTTGATCTCGTCGGCGAAGCGCGCATAGCGCCGCAGCTTGCCGAGCGACGGCCGCCCCAGAATCCCCGTCCGCACCTGTGGCATCAGCTTGTGCACCCGCTTCACGCAGCGCACGCAGAAGCTCTGGATCACCAGCCGCTGACGGAGGTGGGTGCGGTCCAGCCAGCCCCGCGCGCGCAGTTCGCCCAGGGTCTGCGCCTCGATTCCCGGATACTGCTCGGGCACCTTGAGTTCCAGCAACAGCCCCTGGTGGTTGCGGTCGAGCCGGCGCAGATAGTCGGTCAGCGTGGGCACCCGCACGCCGGCGAACCGCTTCCCGAACCACCTCCCGGCGTCCAGCCGCGCGATCTCGGCCGCGGTGAAGTCCCGCACCCGCCACGGCGCCCGGTGCGGGAAGACCTCGGCGGCGTTGGTGGTGCGGTTCAGCGTGGTGTCGTGCATCACGATCAGGCGGCCGTCCTTGGTCCGCTGCACGTCGTTCTCGACCCAGACCAGCCCCCGGCGGTGCGCCGCGTCGACGGCGGCGAGGGTGTTCTCCGGCGCGTACCGGGAGGCGCCCCGGTGGGCGATCACGAACGGGGTGCGGTGCCCGGCCCAGATGCTCACCACCGATCCGCCCCGGGTGGCCAGTTGCTGACGGCCCTCCGGCCCCGACGCCAGCGCGGACGACGCGAGCGTCGCCGTCACCAGGAACGCCAACCCGCCCGAGGCGAGCTGCCACCGCCGCCGGATACGCAACGCTCTCCGCACCACCGGGAGCCTCCTGTCGCTCGGCCACAGACGCCGCCACTGCCCGCTGCGTCAGCTATGCCCCCTCGGGCCGCCCGGAACGGCCCCGCCCACCGACCGTGCCCCCATCCGGGCGCCCCCGCCAGGCGGAATCGGCCCCCGACGCCGCACGGCACCGCCCCCGTTCCGCCGTACGGGCAGTTCAGGGACGGTGCCGTGGAGGTCGATCGGGCCCTTGGCGGCGTTACTCCTTCAGGACCGCGGCGGCGGCGTAGTCGAGGATCGACATCGCCCAGCCCTGGAGGTCCTGGTCGGCGTCGGCCGCGGCCTGGGCCCAGCGCAGGCGGCGGTCCCGCGAGACGTTCACCTGGATCCGCAGGGTGATGCGCTCGGCGTCCTGGGCGACCAGGTCGTCGGGCCGGCCCTCGCGGGCCGCCTTGACGCGGGCGCGCAGGAAATTCCTGGACCAACTGAGCCGCTCCGCACGGTCCAGCCAGTAGTCCTGCTCGCTCTCCGGCAGGCTGGCCAGTTCGGCGTGGTGCTGGAAACTCAGCCCGGAACGGCGACGCAGCGGCGAAAAGCGCCGGGCCACCCAGGCGTAGTTGCGCAGCGTCTGGTAATCGAGTTGGGTTTCCTCCACGGCCCGCTGATAGCGGTCCGGATAGGCGGACCGGCCGTAGATGAGCCAATCACCGAGCCACCAGGCCGAGGAATCCGCGGCCACATAGAGCTGTTTGCCTATCCTTTGCCAATCGTCCAACGAAATACCGGACGGCAATTCAAGCGTCGTGCGGCGCGCGGTGGCCTTCTCCGCGGCCCTTGACAGCTTGCCCGCACCTTTCGGCGCGGCCGGCATCGTTGCACGGGAACGGGCCCGTACATGCATTTCCCCCATGATGAACTGCCTCTGTCGTGCTTGGTCAGTTAACGACTGATCGCAGGCACCACTATCCAGCCACTGCCAGGCCCTGTCTATACCCGTTCTTTAACTTCCAGGGTTCCTTGACGCGTTCTGTAGGGCGCCTTCCCGGCTTCCGTGCCGAAGGCCCCATTCCGCTCAGCGGTGGTCGTCCAGCTCGCCGGCGTCCTGCACCAACAACGCCACCTGGACACGGTTGTTGAGGCCGAGTTTGGTGAGGATGGCGGAGACATGCGTTTTGACCGTGGAAACGCCGAGGTAGAGCGCGGCCCCGATCTCCGCGTTGGACTTTCCCTGGCCGACGCCGAGCGCCACCGCGCGCTCGCGGTCGTTGAGCAGCGCCAGCCGCTCGGCGGCCGCCTGGCGGCGCCGCGAGTGGTCCGGCGCGGACACCACCTGGTCGATCAGCCGCTGGGTGACCGCCGGCGAGAGCACCGGCTGGCCCTGGGCCACCCGCCGGATGGCGGCGACGATCTCCGGCGGCGGGGTGTCCTTCAGCGCGAACCCCGCGGCGCCGGCGCGCAGCGCGCGCAGCACGTACGCGTCGGCGTCGAACGTCGTCAGGACGAGGACCTCGGGGGCGTCGTCCAGGGCCCGCAGCGCCTCCGTGGCGGCCAGCCCGTCCATGACCGGCATCCGCACGTCCATCAGGACCACGTGCGGACGGTGCTGCCGGACCAGTCCGATCGCCTCGGCACCGTCGCCGGCCTCGGCGACGACGCGGAGGTCCGGGGCGCCGCCCAGCATCACCGACAGGCCCGCGCGGACCAGCGGATCGTCATCGACGATCAGCACGTCGACCGTGGAGGAAGCCACCGTGGCGGACTCGGCTGGGGTCATGCGGTCAGGGTAACGGGTGCCTCCTGGGCGGCCGGTCGGGACCGAAGTCGGCGGCAGGTGGGTACTTTGGTCGGCCGCGGCGCCCGGACGGCGGCACTTCGGTCGCCGCCCGGGATACCGATGGCCGATCCGCCCGCCGGCCGCGGCCGCCTAGCGTGGCCGCATGGCAAAGCTGGTGCAGCTCCTCGGGCTCTTCCTGGTCGTCGCCGGAATCAGCGGCACCGTCGACCAGTTGGCCACCCAACCCTTCCTGAGTCCGGTGCTCAACTTCGTCAACCGCTACGTCATCCCGCACATCGCGCCGCTCCAGGGCTACGAGATCATCTGCAACCTCTCACTCTCGGTGCTCGGGGCGATCCTGGTGATCGTGGCTAATCGCGCGCAGACGGCGGTGCGTTGACGGGGAACCAGACCCTTCAGCTTCCCCAGCCACTGCGCGTAGGCGAGAATCAGGTTGTCCAAACGGAAGCGGTCGGCGGCCACTTCGTGCAACAGGCCGGCGTCGACGAGGGCGTGCAGCGCGTAGTGGCACTCCGCCCGGTCCAGGCCGCTGAGCGCGGTGGCCAGCGGCACCGTGACGACATGCGCGTCCTGCATGCCGAGCGCGATCAGGACGTGCGCGGCCTCGGGCGGGAGCGCGGCGTAGGACCAGCCGATGACGGTGCTCAGCGAGGACTCGCGGTCGCCGGGCAGCTCCAGGAAGTCGACCGGGTCGCCGTCCTCGAAGCACGCGAGCGCCTCGTCGGGCGAGGGCGCGACCTTGATCCGCGTCGCGGCGATGCGCAGCGCCAGCGGCATGCCGCCGCACGCGGCCACGAGCCGTTGCACGGCGGGGCGGTGGCGGGCGGTGAACGGCTCGCCCACGATCCGGCTGAACAGCCTCAGGCCGTCCTCCTCGCCGATCCCCCGCAGGACGATCCGGCGCGCGCCGTCCCTGGCGATCAGCCCCGCGAGGCCGTTCCGGCTGGTGACGACCACCAGGGAGGACGGCGTGCCCGGGAGCAGCGCGCGGACCTGCTCGGCGCTGGCCGCGTTGTCCAGGACGATCAGCAGCCGGCGGTCGGCGACCAGGCTGCGGTAGGCCGCCCGGGCGTCGACGCTCTCGGGCGGCGGGGGCTGGCCCATGGCCGCGACCAGGTGGCGGATGGCGGCCTCGGGCGTCTTCCGCTCCCGGGTGCCGACCGCGTGCAGATCGACGTGGAGTTGGCCGTCCGGGTAGCGGTGGGCACTGGCGTGGGCGAAGCGGGTGGCCAGCGCGGTCTTGCCCACTCCGGGGCCGCCGGTGACCAACAGCAGCGTGGGCTCGGCGGCCGCCTCCGCCGCCAGCCGGTTGAGCCGCGCCAGCTCGGCGGTCCGACCGGTGAAACCCGGGACGTCCCGGACGAGTTGGGAGAGCGCTCCCGGTGGCCGGCGGTCCGCGACGGGCACCGGTGCCAGCGGCGCGGCCGCAGGCGCGGTCTCGGCCTCGCCGCGCAGCACCCGCTCGTACAACGTCCGCAACTGGGCGCCCGGTTCCATGCCCTGCTCCTCGACCAGCAGCTTGCGCAGGGCGTGGTACTCCCTGATCGCATCGGCGTGCCAACCGAGTTCGACGTAGGCGCGCATCAACAGGTAGCGCAGGCGCTCCCGTAGGGGGTGGTGGTGGACCAGGGCGGAGAGCTCGCCGACCAGGGCGGCCGGGCGGCCCAGCTCCATCAACAGCTCGGCGCGGTCCTCCAGCGCCAACAGGCGGGCCTCGGCCAGCCGGGCGCGCTCGGCGTGCACGAAGGGGCCGATCGCGCCCTCGTACGGGGTGCCGCGCCACAGGGCCAACGCCCCCTGGAGCTCCCGGACCGCCCGGGGCGCGGCCTGTTCGGCGCGCAGCGCCCGTGCGGTGGCGAGGGCGGCGCCGAACCGCTGGACGTCCACCCCCTCGGGTGCGACGCGCAGCGTGTAGCCGGAGCGGTCCGAGACCAGTAACTCCGGCTGGTCGCCGCGGCCGTTGGGCCGCAGGGAGTTCCGCAGTCGCGAGACATAGGTGTAGACGCTGTTGACGGCCGTCGCCGGGGCGTTGTCGCCCCAGATCGCGTCCACCAACTCGTCACGGCTGACCGTGCGGTTGGCGTGCGTGGCGAGCACGGCGAAGATCGTTCGCTGGGTCGGTGACCCGAGCTCCAGGCGGCTTCCGTCCCGTATCGCCAATACGGGGCCGAGAAGTGTTGCGGTCAGAGAGGCAGGCATGCGTTTCCCCCTCCTACTCCCCTCCGGCGTGATCATAGCCCAGCAATAGACGCGCTCCGGTGCACGCCCTTATCTACCGGCAGGACTTGGCACAAGCCGCGCGAATGGTGCGGGTTCGGTTCCCGGATCCGGCCCGCGATCCGGTTTCCGTCCCGCCGGCGGGACGCCGAACGCCCCGCCCCGCCCCTACCCACCGCCGGGCACAGCGGACTCAACCTGGGCGTTTGGAGGGCGTCCAGATCCCATCAAGGAGGGAGCGGTGCCCGCCGTGTTCTATTAACGAAATGCCACGCAGCGAGAGGCGGTGAGGGGAGTGCTCGATGGTGCTCTTCGTAAATCGGTGAGCCCGGTCGTCGCGACCAAGGGGGACGACTCGCGAACCCACCTGACGGCGGCGCCGGGACGGGCGATGCGGAGGCGGACCGCCCTCTGCATCCCACGGGGGATGTCCATCGATTCCTGGCGGAGCCTGGGCCGGCAGCTCCAGGAGATTTCCAGCTCCTCCGCCTGGTGGCTCGGCGACTGGCTGCTCTACGGTCAGGCCGAATTCCCCAACCGCTACAAACACGCCATCGCGCAGACCTCGCTCGACTATCAGACGCTGCGCAACTACGCCTGGGTCGCCCGCCGTTTCGAACCGCACGAACGGCACGAGCGGTTGAGTTTCCAACACCACGCCGAGGTCGCCGGACTGCCCCAGGAGGAGCGCGGGCAGTGGCTGTCCCGGGCCGCCGAACACGGCTGGTCCCGGAACGAACTGCGGCGCCAGGTACGGGCCCAGAAGGACATCACCGGCACCTCGCGCGCGGCGCAGTTGAAAATGAAGCCGGACGACGGTCAGCGCGAACTCTGGCAGGCCGCCGCCCTGCACACCGGAAAAGACCTGTTGACCTGGATCACCGCGGTTCTCGACGACGCCTCGAAATCCGCCCCTGCCATCAACAGCGGCTGATTCCGCGGTAATTCGCCCGACATCATCGCGTTTCCCGAGAAAGCCGGGGCACCATGGCGGCATGACTGGACTCAAGGTGCCGCCCCTGGCGCTTTCGGCCGGCGCCGGCGACCCCCAACTCCGCCCGCCCCGCCACCGCGTGGAGCGCCGGGCGGTGTGGTGGTGGACGATCCGGGTGGCCCTGTCGATGGTCGTGGTGGTCGGTGCCCTGGGGCTCACCTACTGGCTGTGGGAGGCGTCCCGGACCTGGGTCGGTCCGGTGCTCGTCGCGGTGGCCGCCGCGCACGTGGTGACCGGTGCGGTGATGCCGAGTTGGCGTTACCGCGTGCACCGCTGGGAGTGCACCGACCTCGCCGTCTACGAACTCAAGGGCTGGCTGGTGCGGGAGTGGCGGATCGTCCCGATCTCCCGCATCCAGAGCGTCGACGTGGCGCGCGGACCCGTCCAGCAGTGGCTGGGCCTGGCCACCCTCCGGGTCGTCACCGCGTCGCACGAGGGCCACGTCAAGATCGTCGGCCTGGACGCCGACGTGGTGGCGGCCGCCGCCGCGGAGCTCACCGCGCTCACCCAGGCCACCCCGGGGGACGCGACATGACGACCGTGGACGCCCCGGAGCACGCCGCCCCCGCGCCCGGGCCGCCCCACTCCGACGTGCCCTGGCAGCGCCTCAACGGCCGGCTGATCTGGGTCAATCTGGCGCGGCTGGTGCTCTCCACGCTGCCGACCGTGCTCTCGATGGTCTTCTTCGGCACCGGGCGGCACCTGTCGGACCTGTGGCCGGCGATGGTGGCGACCGGCATCGGCATGTTCCTCAGCGTCGCCGACGTGGTGCGGTGGCTGCGCACCCGTTACCGCATCACCGACGAGCTGGTGGAGATCAAGACGGGCCGGCTGATGCGGGTCTACCGCCAGGTCCCGCGCGAGCGGATCCGGGCGGTGGACCACAAGGCGAAGCTGCGGCACCGGCTCGCCGGGCTGCGGGTGGTCGTCATCAGTTCGGGCCGCACCCGGCCCGCGCTCCGACTCGACGCCGTCTCCACGGACATGGCGGGCGCGCTGCGCCGCGAGCTGATGCCCGGCGGCGCGCCGGACGAGGCCGGGTCCCAGGAGGGCGCGGCGCGGGAGACCGTCCTCGCGCGGGCGCGCTGGTACTGGATCTTCTACAACGTCATCAACATCTGGGGGATGCTCGTCGGCGGGCTGCTGTTGTGGAGCCTGGACGGGCTGCTGGAGCTGGTCAACGTCGACCTCACCGGTGCCCTCGGGGACCTCATCGACCGCCTCGCCACGGGCCGCGCCGGCCGCTGGGCGCTGTGGGCCGCGGTGGTCGCCGTGCTCGGCTTCACCGCCCTGACCAGCGGCTTCATCAAGGACAACTGGCACTTCCAACTCGTCCGCCGGGCAACGGAGGAGGGCACCTCGCTGGTCACCCGGCAGGGCCTGCTGTCGACCCGGGAGGTGCACCGCGACGACCGGCGGTTGCGCGGCATCCACCTGAGCGAACCGCTGTTCTGGCGCTGGATCGGGCTCACCGAGACGGCCGTGATCGCCACCGGCCTGGCGAGCTGGTCGCTCACCAGCGAGCCGGCCAGCAGCATCCTGCCGCGCGGCCCGATCGCCGAGGCCCGGCGGGTGGCCTCCCTCGTACTGCCGGGCCCGGTACGGCCGTTGGAGGAGCCGCTGCGCCGCCATCCGCGCGCCGCGCTGTACCGGCGGCTGCTGTGGGCGGCGGTCTGCTGCGCCGCGCTCGGCGGCCTGTTGGCCTGGCTCGGCGCCACGCACGTGGTGCCCGGGTGGCTCTGGACCCTCCCGCTGTGGGCCACGCCGCTGGCGGCCGTGCTGGCGGTGGTCGCGTACCGGACGCTGGGGCACACCTGCGCCGGTCGGTACCTCGTGCTGCGGCACGGCCTCATGCGGCGGGAGACCGCGGCGCTGTCGCGGGAGACCGTACTGGGCCTGAAGGTCCGCCAGTCGCTGGTGCAGCGTTGGTGGGGGCTGGTGAGCCTGGGCGTGCCGACCGCGGCCGGGCTGCGCTTCTACCAGGCGCCGGACATGACGGTGGAACAGTTCATGACGCTCGCCGACGAGACCGCCCCGGAGCTGCTCGCCGAGTTTCTCCAGCCGGCGCCGGAGCGCAATTCCGTGGCGCCCGTCGAGTAAT
This sequence comes from Streptomyces sp. WZ-12, assembly GCF_028898845.1. Classification (NCBI taxonomy): domain Bacteria; kingdom Bacillati; phylum Actinomycetota; class Actinomycetes; order Kitasatosporales; family Streptomycetaceae; genus Streptomyces; species Streptomyces sp. WZ-12. Next base: position 4,178,476 of record NZ_CP118574.1, read on the forward strand.
TCGCCGGCGACAACTCCCGTATCGCCAGCGGGATACGGAAGGATTGCCGACGGCGTGGCAATCCCGGACCTAAAGCGATGTGCGCCTTATCGATGCGCGCCCTCTCGATGTGCGCCGCGGAAATCCCTCGGATTCCCGGCCGCCCGAATCGTCGACACCGGATATTTGGAGTACGCAAAAGATGTGGGAGATCAAACTGGCGGACGGGTTTTCCGTGAGCGCCCTCGGCCTCGGCTGCAGTTCGATGTCCTACGGCTATGAGACCGGTCCGCGGGACGACGACGAATCCGTCCGGGTCATCCACCGGGCGCTGGATCTGGGCGTCACCCTCTTCGACACCGCCGATGTCTACGGGCCGTTCACCAACGAGGAGTTGATCGGTCGGGCGCTGCACGGGCGCCGGGACCGGGCGGTGGTCGCGACCAAGTGCGGGATGATCACCCGGCCCGACGGCCGGTTCCTGCGCGACGGCCGGCCGGAGCACCTGCGGCGGGCCTGCGACGCCTCGCTGCGGCGGCTGCGCACCGACACCATCGACCTGTACCAACTGCACCGCGTGGACCCGGCGGTGCCGCTCGCCGAGACCTGGGGCGCGCTGGGCGAACTGGTCACCGCGGGCAAGGTCCGCGCGCTGGGCATCTCGCACGCCACCCGCGCCGAACTCGACGAGATCCACGCGGTGTTCCCGCTCACCACGGTGCAGTACGAGCTGTCGGTGTGGGCGCCGGGGAGCAAGCGGGAGATCCTGCCGTGGTGCCGGCGCAACGGCGTGGGCTTCCTCGCCTTCGCGCCCATAGGGCGCGGTTTTCTCTCCGGCCGGGTCTCCCCCGAGCGGTTGGACGCGGGCGACTCCCGGGTCCGGGACCCGCGGTTCGAGGCCGGGGCGATGCGCGCCAACGAGGCGATCCTGGACGGCCTGCGCGAGATCGCCGCCCGCCACGACGGCGCCACGCCCTCCCAGGTGGCCATCGCCTGGGCGCTCGCGCAGGGCCCGGACGTCGTGCCGATCCCCGGCACCCGGCACCTGCGCTGGCTGGAGGAGAACGTGGCCGCGGCCCAACTGCGGCTCACTGCCGAGGAGTTGCGCCGGCTCGACACCCTGCCGACGGCCGTCGGCGAGATGCACTGGGACCGGCTCCGGGAGGACCGCGCGGGCCCCGCCGACGCCCCGGACGCCGCCGACGCCCGGCCGGCCAACTAGGCCACCACCGGAGAAGATTGGACGACCACCGTGCTCTTCCCGCACACCACGTCCCGCCGCCTCGCCTTCCGCCCGGCCTCCGCCGCGGACCACGCGGACCTGATCCGCACCATGCTGCGCACCGGAATCGAGAGCGTCAGCCCCAGCGGGCGCGCGGGCGACCGCGACCTGTCCGCGTGCGACGCGGCCTTCCTCGTCACCCGCCGGGGCAGCGGCGACCTGTTGGGCTTCAGCACGCTGCACGGGCTCGACCAGGCCGGGCACGTCAAGGCCGGGGTCTACCTGGATCCCGCGCGCGCCCGGCTGGGCGTCGGTTCCGAGGCGATCTACCTGACGATCAACTACGCCTTCGCGATGTTCGACATCGCCACGGTGATCGCCCAGACCACCGCGGCCACGTTCGGCTCGGTCGGCATCACGCCGGACGACGACACCGTCACCGCGGTGCTGGGCGACTTCCTCTATTTCCGCGGGCGCCATTGGGACCTGCACACCTTCCAGCTCGAACGGGCCGAGTGGGAACGGCACGTCGACGGCCACCTCGACGACGTCCTGGGGCCGGGCCGGAGTTGGCGCACCGACCCGAACCGCCCGCCCGCCGCCGCGTGAGCCCGACCGACCCCCCGTCCGGCGCCCGCCGCGCGGCGCCGCCACCCACCGCAACAGGACTTCAAGGAGAACCAGTGCCAGGTCACGGAACGGGACCGCTGATCACCGTCCTCGGGGCCTCGGGCCTGCTCGGTACGGCCGTCAGCCGGGAGTTGGCGAGCCGACCGGTCCGTCTCCGGCTGGTCGGCCGCCGCCCGGTGACCCTGCCGCCGCACCCCGCCGCCCGGATCGAGCAGCGCCGGGTCGACCTCACCGGGCCCGGCGCGGTCGCCGACGCGATCGCCGGCTCGGACGTCGTCGTGCACCTCGTCGCGCACATCTCCGGCTCCGGCACCTGGCGGGTGGCCGACGGCGACACGCTGGCCGAGCGCGTCAACCTCGGCCTGGTGCACGACGTGCTCGACGCCGTCCGGGCCCGGCGCCCGGCGCGGCCGCCGGCCCTGCTGTTCTCCGGTTCGCTCTCCCAGTCCGCCCAGGTGCCCGCGGAGCTGGCCGCCGCCGGCGTCCGGCCCGAGGAGCTGCTGACCGCCTACGACCGGCACAAGTTGGCCGCGGAGCGGGCCATCGCGGACGCCACGGCCGAGGGCCTGGTCCGCGGCAGCACCCTGCGGCTGTCCACCCTCTACAGCCTCGGCACCGACCCGGCCGACCTCGACCGCGGGGTGGTCGCCAGCATGACCCGGCGCGCCGTCGAGGGCCAGCCGCTCACCGTCTGGCACGGCGGCACCGCCAAGCGCGACCTGCTCGGCATCGACGACGCGGCCCGGGCGTTCACCGCGGCCCTGGACGCGCTGGACGGGGTCGCGGGCCGGGCCTGGGAGATCGGCACCGGTGAACAGACCAGCGTCGCCGAGCTGTTCGCGGCGATCGCGCACGCGGTGTCCCGGCAGACCGGCCGGCCGCCGGTGCCCGTCGTGGAGAGCGCCCCGGCCGCGTACGCCATGCCGACGGACCGGATCGACTTCGTCCTGCGCTCCCCCGCGTTCCGGGACGTCACCGGCTGGGCCCCGCGGGTACCGCTCCACGAGGGGCTGGACCGGATCGCCGCCGCCGTCGCGCAAGCGCAGCGCACCCCCGCCTGATCGCCACTGACGAGGGACACCATGCGAGTACTGTTCACCACCACCCCCGACAAGAGCCTGTTCCAACAGATGGTGCCGCTGGCGTGGGCGCTGCGCACCGCCGGCCACGAGGTCCGCGTCGCGGCCCCGCCGAAGTTCGCGTCGGTCATCACCCAGGCCGGGCTCACCGCCGTCCCCGTAGGTAGCGACCGTCCGATCTGGCGGCTGCCGCAGCTCGACCCGGAGCGGATGGAGGCCGAGCGCAAGGGCCTGCCCGCCCCCTACAGCGCCGCCGAGACACCGCTGGAGGCGCTCGACTGGCCGACGCTGCGGGCCGGTTACGAGCGGGTCGTCGGCCACTGGCACAAGACCGACAACTTCCCCATGACCGCCGACCTGGTGGAGTTCGCCCGCCACTGGCAGCCGGACCTGGTCCTGTGGGAACCGCTCGCCTACGCCGGCGCGCTCGCCGCCCGGGCCGTCGGCGCCGCCCACGCCCGGCTGTTGTGGAGCATCGACGTGCTGGGCCTGACCCGCAGCCGCTTCCTGGCCCTGAAGGCGCAGCAGCCGGCGGCCGAGCAGGCCGACCCGCTCGCCGACTGGTTGGGGGCCTACGCCCGCAAGTACGGCGGCGAGTTCACCGAGGAGCTGGCCACCGGCCACTTCTCCCTGGACCAGTTCCCGCCCTCGCTGCGGATGGCCGCGGACGGCGTGCGCTACGTGCCGATGCGGTACGTGCCCTACGGCGGGCCCGCGGTGGTCCCCACGTGGCTGTGGCGAGCGCCCGAGCGGCCCCGGGTGGCGCTCACCCTGGGCATCGCCGCCACCAGCCGCTTCGCCGGTCACATCGCCGACGTCGGGGACATCCTGGAGGCGTTGGACGGCCTGGACATCGAGGTGGTCGCCACCCTCGCCGAGTCCGAGCAGCGCAAGTTGCGGCGGATTCCGGACAACGCCCGGGTGGTGTCGTACGTGCCGCTGCACGCCCTGCTGCCCACCTGTAGCGCGGTGATCAACCACGCCGGCCCGGGGACCTTCCTGACCACGACCCTCAATCCGGTCCCCCAGGTCGCCGTGCCCTGGGACTTCGACGAGCCGGAGCTGGCCCGGCGGGCGGCCGCCCAGGGCGCGGTGTTGACCGTCCGTGCCGACCGGGCCACCGGCCAGGCGGTGCGGGACAGCCTGCTGCGGGTGCTGGGCGAGCCGGGCTTCCGCCAAGCGGCCACGGAGCTGCGCGACCAGTTCCGCGCGCTGCCGACGCCGAACGAGCTGGTGCCCGAACTGGAGCGCCTGACCGCCGAGTTCCGCTCCCCCGCCCGACGAACCCAGTGAGGCCCACGCCATGCGCGTCCTGTTCGCCACCAGTCCCCACAAGAGCATCTTCCAGTACATGGCGCCCCTGGCCTGGGCGCTGCGCACCGCCGGCCACGAGGTCCGCTTCGCCAGCCAGCCCGCCTTCTGCCCGACCATCACCCAGGCCGGCCTGACCGCCGTCCCCGTCGGCCGCGACCACGCCAAGCTGTGGGCGGCCCGCGCGACCAAGAACGGGTTCGACGCGGGCCGCGCGGGCATCGAGGAGCCCTACGACGCGTTCACCGACCCGGGGAAGGACACCTGGGAGTACCTGGCGCCCGGTATGGCCCGCGCGGTGGCCGACCGGCACCGCCAGACCGCCTTCCCGATGATCGCCGGCCTGGTGGAGTTCGCCCGGCACTGGAAGCCGGACCTGGTGATCTGGGACCCGCTGACCTTCGCCGGCCCGATCGCGGCCACCGCCGTCGGCGCCGCCCACGCCCGGCTGCTCTTCGGCATCGACGTGCACGGCGGCGTCCGCCGGCAGTTCCTGCGGCTGAAGGCCGAGCGGCCCGCGGCCGAGCAGGTCGACCCGCTCGCCGACTGGCTGGGCGGCTACGCCCGCAAGTACGGCGCCGAGTTCACCGAATCCATGACCACCGGCCACTTCACCATCGACCAGTTCCCCCGCAGCCTCCAGATCGAGGCACCCGAACTCGACTACGTCCGCACCCAGTTCATCCCCTACGGCGGCCCCGCCACCGTCCCCAAGTGGCTCTGGAAGCGACCGGAGAAACCGCGCGTCGCCCTCACCATGGGCCTGAGCGCCACCGACATCTACGACGGCTACACCGTCCGCACCCAGGAGGTGCTGGACTCCCTGGCCGACCTCGACATCGAACTCGTCGCCACCCTCGCCGACGCCGAGAAGGCCAAGCTGCGCCGGGTGCCGGACAACGCCCGCCTGGTCCCCTACGTCCCCATCCACCACCTCGCCCCCACCTGCGCCGCCTTCATCCACCACGCCGGCGCCGCCACCCTCGCCACCGTCGCCCGCCACCCAGTCCCCCACCTCTCCCTGCACTACCACTACGACCAGCCGATCCTGGCCCGCAGGCTCACCGCGCACGGCGCCGGCCTCGACCTGCACACCAGCCGGGCCAGCGGCCAGGCCGTCCGCGACGCCGTCCAACGCCTGCTGAACGAACCGCGGTTCACCACCCGGGCCGCCGCACTGCGCGACGAGACCCTCGCCCTGCCCACCCCCAACCAGCTCGTCCCCCACCTCGAAGAGCTCACCGCCCGCCACCGCACCACCCCCGCCTGAACACCTGCCTGAACCCGCCGGAACCCACCGGAAGACCCCTGGAAGGCCACCCATGCGAGTCCTGTTCACCGCCTATCCGGAGCGCACGCACTTCCTGCTCATGGCGCCCCTGGCCTGGGCGCTGCGCACCGCCGGCCACGAGGTCCGCTTCGCCAGCCAGCCGAAGTTCACCGGGGAGATCACCCAGGCCGGGCTCACCGCCGTCCCCGTGGGCCGGGACCGGGACCTGTGGCAGCTCCTGGCCCGCGACCCGAGTTGGCTGGGCCAGTCCGACAAGGGCGGCATGCCGCTGCCGTACGACGTGGCCGACCGGCCGGCCGAGGAGATCACCTGGGAGTACCTCAGCCAGGGCTACGCGGCGCAGGTCGAGCGCTGGCACAAGACCAGCAACGTGCCGATGATCGGCGACCTGGTGGAGTTCGCCCGGCACTGGCAGCCGGACCTGGTCCTGTGGGAACCGCTCACCTACGCCGGCGCGCTCGCCGCCCAGGCCGTCGGCGCCGCCCACGCCCGGCTCCTCTTCGGCATCGACATGTACGGCGTGGCCCGCGAGCACTTCCTGCGGCTGGCGGCCGAGCGGCCGGCGGGTGAGCGCACCGACCCGATGGCCGACTGGCTGGGCGGCTACGCCCGCAAGTACGGCGGGGAGTTCGGCGAGGAGCTGATCACCGGCCAGGCCACCGTGGACCTGGTCCCGCAGTGCCTCCAGCGCCGCGCCGGCGGCCTGACCTACCTGCCGCTGCGGTACGTGCCCTACGGCGGCCCCGCCACCGTCCCCGCCTGGCTGCGGCGCCCGCCCAAGCGGCCGCGGGTGGCGCTCACCCTGGGGCTGAGCACCACCGGTCACGGCGGGGAGTACGCGGTGGGCGTGCAGGACGTCCTGGACGCGCTCGGCGACCTGGACATCGAGGTGGTCGCCACCCTCGCCGAGGCCGAGCAGCGCAAGCTGAAGCGGATCCCGGACAACACCACGGTGGCGTCCTTCCTGCCGCTGGACGCGCTCGCCGCGACCTGCGACGCGGTCATCCACCACGCCGGCTTCGGCACCCTCGCCACCACCGCGCTGCGCGGCCTGCCCCAACTGACCCTGCCCTGGGACAACGACGGCCCGGCGCTCGCCGAGGGCGTCACCCGGGTCGGCGCCGGGCTGCGGCTCAACCCCAAGGAGGCCACCGGCGCGGACGTCCGGGACGCGGTGCTCAGGCTGCTGTCCGACCCGGGCCTTTCTCGGGGCGCGGCCGGGCTGCGGGGCGCCATGCTCGCCCAGCCCACCCCCAACGCCATGGTGCCCACGCTGGAGCGGTTCGTCGCCGAGCGGCGGGAGCGCGCCGCGGCCGCCACCGTGAGCGGGGGCTGACGCCGTGCGGGTCCTGTTCGTCGCCAACCCCGAGAAGGCGCACGTGCTGCCGCTGCTGCCGCTGGCGTGGGCGCTGCGCACCGCGGGCCACGAGGTGCGGGTCGCCGGCACCCCGTGGTTCACCGACGTGATCACCCAGGCCGGGCTGACCGCCGTACCGGTCGGCCGGGACTACGACCTGTGGGAGCTGCTGCGCCGCCAGATGCACACCCTCCCGGACTGGTCCTACCGCCCGGGGTTCGGCCTGCCCGCGCCGTACGACGCCGCGCACGACCCCGGGCGGGCCACCTGGTCCCATCTGACCGCCGGCTACGAGGAGATCGTGCGCCTGTGGCACAGGCCGGCCAGCTTCCCGATGATCGCCGACCTGGTCCGCTTCGCCCGCGCGTGGCGGCCCGACCTCGTCCTGTGGGAGCCGCTGGCGATGGCCGCCCCGATCGCCGCGGCGGCGTGCGGGGCCGCGCACGGCCGGCTGTTGTGGAGCGTGGACGCCTTCGGCGTCACCCGCGACCACTTCCTGCGGCTGCGCGCGGAGCAGCCGCCGGCCGAGCGCATCGACCCGCTCGCCGACTGGCTGGGCGGCTACGCCCGCCTGCACGGCGGGGAGTTCACCGAGTCCATGACCACCGGCCACTTCACCGTCGACCAACTGCCGGCCTCGCTGCGGCTGGCGAGCTCGCTGCGCACCCTGCCGATGCGGTTCGTCCCCTATGGCGGGCCGGCGACGGTGCCCCGGTGGCTGTGGACCCCGCCCGAGCGGCCCAGGGTGGCGCTCACCATGGGCGTGAGCGCCACCGACCACGGCGCCGGCTACGAGTTCAGCGTCCAGGACGTCCTCGCCTCGCTGGCCGACCTCGACATCGAGGTGGTCGCCACCGTCCCCGAGGCCGAGCAGCGCACGCTGACGCGGGTCCCGGACAACGCCCGCCTGGTGCCCTACGTGCCGCTGCACGCCCTCGCCCCGACGTGCAGCCTGGCCATCCACCACGCCGGCTTCGGCACGCTGCTGACGATGGCCCAACACCCCGTGCCGCAACTGCTGTTGCCCTGGGACTTCGACGGGCCCACGCTGGCCCGCCAGGCCGCGGCCCAAGGGGGCTCGCTGGTGATCGGGGCCGACCGGGCGACCCCCGCGGCGGTGCGCGAGGCGGTGCTGCGGCTGCTGGGCGAGCCCGGCTTCCGGGAGCGGGCGAGGGCCCTGCGGGACGAGCTGACCGCGCTGCCGACGCCGAACGAGCTGGTGCCCGAACTGGAGCGCCTGACCGCCGAGTTCCGCTCCCCCGCCCGACGAACCCAGTGAGGCCCACGCCATGCGCGTCCTGTTCGCCACCAGTCCCCACAAGAGCATCTTCCAGTACATGGCCCCCGTGGCCTGGGCGCTGCGCACCGCCGGCCACGAGGTCCGCTTCGCCAGCCAGCCCGCCTTCTGCCCGACCCTCACCCAGGCCGGCCTGACCGCCGTCCCCGTCGGGCGGCGCCAGAACCCGTTCCGGATGCTGGACTTCGTCGACCCCGAGGCGATCGCCGCGGCCCGGGTCGGCCTGCCGGCCCCCTGGGACGTCGCGGCGGATCCGGCGCGGGCGACCTGGGACCACCTGCGGGCGGGCTACGAGCTGGCCGTGAGCTCCCTGCGGGAGGACAACTTCCCGATGATCGCGGACCTGGTGGAGTTCGCCCGGCACTGGCGGCCGGACCTGGTGGTCTGGGAGCCGTTCGCCTACGCCGGCGCGATCGCGGCCACCGCCACCGGCGCCGCGCACGCCCGACTCCTCTTCGGCATCGACGTGTTCGGCGTGGCCCGGGACCACTTCCTGCGCCGGCGGGCCGAGCAACCGGCCGGCGAGCGCACCGACCCGCTGGCCGACTGGCTGGGCGGCTACGCCCGCAAGTACGGCGCGGAGTTCACCGAGTCCATGACCACCGGCCACTTCACCATCGACCAGTTCCCCCGCAGCCTCCAGATCGAGGCACCCCAACTGGACTACGTCCGCACCCAGTTCATCCCCTACGGCGGCCCCGCCACCGTCCCCAGGTGGCTCTGGAAGCGACCGGAGCGCCCCCGGGTGGCCCTCACCATGGGGCTGACCGCCACCGACGTCTACGACAGCTACACCGTCCGCACCCAGGAGGTGCTGGACTCCCTGGCCGACCTCGACATCGAACTCGTCGCCACCCTCGCCGACGCCGAGAAGGCCAAGCTGCGCCGGGTGCCGGACAACGCCCGCCTGGTCCCCTACGTCCCCATCCACCACCTCGCCCCCACCTGCGCCGCCTTCATCCACCACGCCGGCGCCGCCACCCTCGCCACCGTCGCCCGCCACCCAGTCCCCCACCTCTCCCTGCACTACCACTGGGACCAGCCGATCCTGGCCGACAAGCTCACCGCCCACGGCGCCGGCCTCGACCTGCACACCAGCCGGGCCAGCGGCCAAGCCGTCCGCGACGCCGTCCAACGCCTGCTGAACGAACCGCGGTTCACCACCCGGGCCGCCGCACTCCGGGACGAGACCCTCGCCCTGCCCACCCCCAACCAGCTCGTCCCCCACCTCGAAGAGCTCACCGCCCGCCACCGCACCACCCCCGCCTGAAGACCCTGGAGGGCACCTCGATGCGCGTCCTGTTCACCGTCATCCCGGAAAAGACGATCTTCCTGAGCATGGTGCCGCTGGCCTGGGCGCTGCGCACCGCGGGCCACGAGGTCCGCTTCGCCTGCCAGCCCTCGTTCGCCCCGGTCGTCACGCAGGCCGGGCTCACCGCCGTGCCGGTGGGCCGGGACAGCGACGTGTTCCGGATGGCGCGGCGGGACCCCGACGGGCTCGAAGCGGCCCGGGTCGGGCTGCACGCCCCCTGGGACACGGCCGAGGACCCGTCGAAGGCGCGCTGGGAGCCGATGCTCAACGGCTACTACGACGCGGTCGAGAAGGGCCACAAGCCGGAGAACTTCCCGATGATCGCCGGCCTGGTGGAGTTCGCCCGGCACTGGCGGCCGGACCTGGTCCTGTGGGACCCGCTCACCTACGCCGGCCCGATCGCGGCCACCGCCACCGGCGCCGCGCACGCCCGACTCCTCTTCGGCGCCGACGTGTTCGGCGTCGCCCGCGCGCACTTCCTGCGGCTGAAGGCCGGGCGGCCGGCCGGCGAACGGGCCGACCACCTCGCCGACTGGCTGGGCGGCTACGCCCGCAAGTACGGCGCCGAGTTCACCGAATCCATGACCACCGGCCACTTCACCATCGACCAGTTCCCCCGCAGCCTCCAGATCGAGGCGCCCGAACTCGCCTACCTGCGGATGCAGTTCGTCCCGTACAACGGGCCGGCGACGGTCCCGGGGTGGCTGTGGTCCCGGCCCGCCCGGCCGCGGGTGGCGCTGACGATGGGGCTCACCGCCACCGACCTCTTCGACGGCTACACCATCGGCGCCCAGGACGTCCTCGACGCCCTGGGCGAGCTGGACATCGAGGTCGTCGCCACCCTCGCCGACGCCGAGCGGGCCAAGCTGCACCGCGTTCCGGACAACGCCCGGCTGCTCCCGTTCGTGCCGCTGCACGCGCTGGCGCCGACCTGCGCGGCCGTCATCCACCACGCCGGGCCCGGCACGCTGGGCACCGTCGCCCGGTACGGCGTTCCGCAACTGTCGATCCCGTACAGCTTCGACGAGCCGTTGCTGGCCCGGAAGTTGGCCGCGCACGGCGCCGGCCTGGAGCTCGGGCACACCGGGGCGACCGGAGCGGCCATCCGCGACGCCGTCCAACGCCTGCTGAACGAACCGCGGTTCACCGCCCGCGCCACCGCGCTGCGCGACGAGACCCTCGCCCTGCCCACCCCCAACCAGCTCGTCCCCCGCCTGGAAGAGCTCACCGCACGGCACCGCACCGGCGCCCCGCACGACCACCGCTGACGGCGCCCGCGGCGCCGACGAGGAGACGGATCCGACCCACCATGCGCATTCTGTTCACCTGCTATCCCGAGCGCACCCACTTCCTGCTGATGGCACCGCTCGCCTGGGCGCTGCGCACCGCCGGACACGACGTGCGGGTGGCCTGCCAACCGAAGCTGGCCGGGGCCGTCACCCAGGCCGGGCTCACCGCGGTGCCGGTCGGCAGCGACCGCGACCTGTGGCAGGTCGCCGGCCGGCTCAACGGCGCCGGCGCGCGGCTGGCGCCGGGCCTGGCCGAGCCCTACGACGCCGCGGAGCGCGCGCCCGAGGACATCACCCTGGACTGGCTGCGGGACGCCTACCGCATCCGGGTCGCGGCCGCGCACAAGATGACCAATGCGCCGCTGGCCGGTGCGCTCACCGAGTACGCCCGGCACTGGAAGCCCGACCTGGTGGTCTGGGAGCCGCTGACCTTCGCCGGCGCGATCGCGGCCGAGGCGACCGGCGCCGCGCACGCCCGGATGCTGATCGGCGCGGACGTGTACGGGATCGCCCGGCAGCACTTCCTGCGGCTGTCCGCGCGGCGGCCGGGCGGGGACGCCGACGACCCGCTGGGCGCCTGGCTGGCCGGCTACGCCCGCCGAAACGGCGGGGAGTTCAGCGAGTCCCTGGTCACCGGCCAGTTCAGCATCGACCTGCTGCCGCCGTCGCTCCAGGTCCATGCGCCCGGGCTCGACTACCGCTCGCTGCGGTTCACCCCCTACGGCGGGCCGGCCGTCGTCCCCCGCTGGCTGTGGGAGCCGCCGCAACGCCCCCGGGTGGCCCTGACGTTGGGGCTCACCGTCAGCGACCACGGCCTGCCCTACCCGGTCGACATCCAGGACGTCCTGGACTCCGTCGCCGACCTGGACATCGAGCTGGTGGCCACCGTCAGCGACGCGGCCCGGCAGCGCCTGGCGCGGGTCCCGGACAACGCCCGCCTGGTGCCGTACGTGCCGATGCAGGCGCTGCTGCCGACCTGCTCGGCGGTCATCCACCACGCCGGGGTCGGCACCCTCACCACGGCGGCGTTCTACGGCGTGCCCCAGCTTGCGCTGCCCTGGGACGTGGACCAGCCGCTGCTGTCGGCGCGGCTGGCCGCGCACGGCGCCGGCCTCACCACGCACGCCACCCGGGCCACCGGGGAGAGCGTCCGGGCCGGTGTGCTCCGGCTGTTGGAGGACGCCGCCTTCCCGCAGCGGGCCCGGGAGCTGCGGGACGAGATGCTGGACGTGCCGCACGCCAACGCGGTGGCCCGGGAGTTGACGGAGCGGGTGGCCGCGGCGCGCGGCTGAGGAGGGTCAGGGCCGCGGGGCGGTGTCGGCGCCGCCCCGCCGGCCTCAGCGCTGCGTCGCGCGCCAGTACTGCCGCTTGTCCTTGTCGCGCACGACCACGCCGGCGTCCGCGAGTTCCCCGCGCAGCTCCCGGAGTTGGTCCAAGGACCCGGGCTTCTTCAGCAGCTCCTCGCGGGCCCGGAACAGCACGTGGGCCTGCGCGGGCAGCTTCCCGCTCTCCGGCACCCAGAGCTGGAACTCCTTCTTGTACGGGTCCTCCTCGGCCCACTTGTAGCCGTGCGCGGCGAACGCCACCGCCAGCCGGCGGCGGTCCTGGTCGCAGTCCTCCCGGGCGAGTTCCTCGGTGCGGTGGCCGAGCAGCACCAGCTGCTTGCCGTCGAGGAAGGCCATGGCGACGTCGGCGCCGGCGTACTCCCGGGGCTCGCCCTTGCGTGTGAGGACGACGCGGTCGCCGTCGACGCTGACCGACAGCTCACTGAACTTGATGATCGCCCCGCCGATCAGCCCGATGAGGCCGCCCGCGGCCACCACCCCGATGGTGAGCCCGGGTTCGGGGATCGAGGACAGCAGCTTCGCCGGCCCCTGCATGGGCGCCCAGGGCAGCGTCACCAGCCACTTCGCGACGACCTTGAGCAGCCAGCCGAGCCCGGCCCCGATCAGCCCGAACACCACGCAGACGAGCACTTGGCCCAGGATCGGCTCGGCGACCACCGTCGGCTGGTCGGTCTTCGGGTTCAGCTCTTTCGGCACAGCTAGATCACTCCCACTCGTTGCTCGGATACCCCGCGCGGGGGCGCCCCTTGACATCAGAAAAGTCCGTGCGTGAACGGCGCACGGCCGCACCGTCCGCACCGTCCGGCCGGGTCCGGCCCGGCGGCGGCTCCCGGCCGGCGCTACGCCTCCCGCGGCCACGGCAGCGCCGCCGTGACCTCCCAACCGCCGTCCGCGGCCGGGCCGTACTCCAGTCGCCCGCCGGCCAGCGCCACCCGCTCGGCCAGCCCCGCCAGCCCCTGCCCGGCGTCGCCCGCCGCCTGGCCGCCCGGCCGGCCGCCGGCCGCGGCGTTGACCACCTCGACCCTGAGCCCCTCCCCCGCCCTGCCGGTCACCCCGACCCGCGCCGCCGCCCCGGGGGCGTGCTTGCGGACGTTGGTGAGCGCTTCCTGCACGACCCGGTAGGCCGTGCGGCCGATCAGGTCGGGGGCGGCCTCCGGGATCTCCTTGAGCAGCCGTACCCGCATTCCCGCCGCACACGACTCTGCGACAAGCCGGTGCACGTCGGCCAGGGTCGGCTGGGGCAGTTCACCGGCCGGGGCCCGCAGCACGCCCAGCACCTGGCGCAGGTCCTGGAGCGCCTGGTGCGCGCTCTCCCGGATCACCCCCGCGGCCCGGGCGACGTCCGCGCTGGGGGCGTCGGGGCGGTACTCCAGGGCGCCGGCGTGCAGCGCCAGCAGCGAGAGCCGGTGGCCCAGCACGTCGTGCATCTCCCGGGCCACCTCCTCCCGGGCCCGCAACTGGACCTGTTCGGCGCGCAGCGCGGCCTCCGCCGCGACCTGCACCAGCAGCTTCCGCCGGTGGTGGATGAAGAGCCCCCAACCGACCGCGCCGGCCTGGACGATGGTGCCGAAGAGGAAGAAGTGGAAGGCCGGCAGGCCCGCGTCGGGTCGGATGAAGACATCGGAGACGACCGGCAGCAGGCTGGCCGTGTAGACCACCGCGGTGGTCCGCGGCGAGCGGTGGACGGCGACCGAGAACAGCGCGACCAGCATCGCGCCGGCGACCATCTCGAACAGCACCGAGAGGCCGATCAGCACGAAGGCGACCTCGACCGGCTTGCGCCGGCGCAGCCACAGCAGGACGCAGCCGAACACCCCGGCCAGTTGCTCGACGTACCACCAGTTGACGCCGAGCCCGGGATCGGCCTGCCCCCGGCCCTTCGCGGAGAGGACGCCGTAGGCCACCGCAAGCAGGAACAGCGCGGTGTCCACGGTCCAGTCCCGTGGACTCCGCCGGACGGGCACGGAAGCGGTCACGGAGTCGGGCACGCTTCGGACTTTACCGGCGTGATCCCTTCCCGAGGACGGGTCGGGCGGTGGACGATACCTTGGTCGGACCGTCGGAGACTTTAGTCTCGGGCAGCTCTCCGGGGCGGCCTCGCCGACGCCCGGCCCCGTCTCGCCGGCGGGACGGGCCGGCCTCTTGCCGGAGCGGCCCGGCGGAGGGTTTCCGCTCTCGTTCCGCTCCCGGTTCCCGACCCGTGGCGCGCCCCACCAGGACCCCATGTCCGGTGCGGCGGCCGGCCGTTGTGCGCCAGCCGCCCGCCACGGGTGTCCACCGCCCGGATGCTCCCCCATGCCCCGCCGCCGAGGCAGCCGCCGCAGGCCGGCTGCCCTTTTCCGCGAGAGAAGGCCGAGTTGACCACAGCGCCAGGTCCGAACAAGGACGTACACAACGGTTCCCGTCCAATGACCGGTGCCAGCTACCTGGAGTCCCTGCGGGACGGGCGCGAGGTCTACCTCCACGGCGAACGGGTCGCGGACGTCACCACGCACCCCGGGTTCCGCAACAGCGCCCGCTCGCTCGCGCAGCTCTACGACGTGCTGCACGCGCCGGAGTCCCGCGGCGTGCTGGCCGTCCCCACCGACACCGGCAACGGCGGCTTCACCCACCCGTTCTTCAAGACCGCCAGGAGCTCCGAGGACCTCCTCGCCGCCCGCGACGCGATCGTCGCCTGGCAGCGCCTGGTGTACGGCTGGATGGGCCGCACCCCGGACTACAAGGCCGCGTTCTTCGGGACGTTGCAGGCCAACGCGGACTTCTACGGGCCGTTCAAGGACAACGCACTTCAGTGGTACCGCCGGGCCCAGGAGCAGGTGCTCTTCTTCAACCACGCGATCGTCCACCCGCCGGTGGACCGCGACCGGCCCGCCGACCGGACCGCCGACGTCTGCGTGCACGTGGAGGAGGAGACCGACGCCGGGCTGGTGGTGTCCGGCGCCAAGGTCGTGGCGACGTCCTCGGCGCTGACCAACGCCAACCTCATCGCGCACATGGGCCTGCCGCTGCGGGACAAGCGGTTCGGCGCGATGTTCACGGTCCCGATGAACGCCCCCGGCCTGAAGCTGTTCTGCCGCACCTCCTACGAGATGCACGCCGCCCTGCTGGGCAGCCCCTTCGACTACCCGCTCTCCAGCCGGCTGGACGAGAACGACTCGATCATGGTCCTGGACCGGGTGCTGGTCCCCTGGGAGAACGTGTTCGCCTACGACGCGGTGTCGGCCAACGCGTTCGCTACCCGCTCCGGCTTCCTGGAGCGCTTCACCTTCCACGGCTGCACCCGGCTCGCGGTGAAGCTGGACTTCATCGCCGGGTGCCTGCTGAAGGCCGTCGAGGTCACCGGCACCTCCGGCTTCCGCGGCGTCCAGGCGCAGATCGGCGAGGTGCTCAACTGGCGCGACATGTTCTGGGGCATGTCCGACGCGATGGCGAAGTCGCCCACCCCGTGGCTGGGCGGCGCCGTCCAGCCCAACCTCAACTACGGCCTGGCGTACCGGACGTTCATGGGCATCGGCTATCCGCGGATCAAGGAGATCATCCAGCAGACCGTCGGCAGCGGCCTGATCTACCTCAACTCGCACTCCAGCGACTGGCAGAACCCGCAGATCCGCCCGTACCTGGACCGCTATCTGCGCGGCTCGCGCGGCGTCGAGGCGGTGGACCGGGTCAAGCTCCTGAAGCTGCTGTGGGACGCGGTCGGCACCGAGTTCGCCGGCCGGCACGAGCTGTACGAGCGGAACTACGGCGGCGACCACGAGGGCATCCGGGTGCAGACCCTGCTGAGCTACCAGGCGCGCGGCCAGGCCGACTCCCTCAAGGGGTTCGCGGACCAGTGCCTGTCCGAGTACGACCTCGACGGCTGGACCCGGCCGGACCTGTTCGGCCCGGAGGACCTGCCGCGCCTGGCCACCGGGGGCTGACGCGGTGACCGCGCAACCGCTCCAGGGCATCCTCGCCACGGTGGGCAGCACCCCGCTGGTGGAACTCACCCAGTTCACCGCGGCGTACGACCTCCCCTTCCGGGTGTTCGCCAAGGTCGAGCGCTTCAACCCCGGCGGCAGCATCAAGGACCGCTCGGCGCTCAGCATGCTGCGCGAGGCCCTGCGCACCGGCGAGGTGGTCCCCGGCCGGACCACGGTGATCGAGTCCAGCTCCGGCAACCTCGCCATCGGCATCGCCCAGATCTGCTGCTACTACGGGCTGCGGTTCGTCTGCGTCGTGGACGCCCGCACCACCGAGCAGAACCTGGCGATCCTGCGCGCCTACCGCGCCGAGGTCGAGGTGGTCACCGAGCCCGACCCGGCGTCCGGCGAGTACCTGCCGCAACGGCTGCGCCGGGTGGCGCAGTTGGCCGCGGCGCTGCCCGACTCCTACGTGCCGGGCCAGTACGGCAACCCGTTCAACCCCCGGGCGCACCTGGAGACCATGGGCGAGATCGACCGGGCCCTGGACGGCGCGGTGGACTACCTGTTCTGCGCGGCCGGCACCACGGGCACGCTGAACGGCTGCGCCGCGTACGTACGGCAGCACGCCCTGCCGACGACGGTGGTCGCGGTGGACGCGGTGGGCAGCCGGATCTTCGGCTCGCCGGTGGCCTGCCCCCGGCTCATCCCCGGGCACGGCGCCGCCGTGGTGCCGGCGCTCTTCGACCCCACGGCCGCCGACCGCGTGGTGCACGTCGGCGACCTGGAGGCGGTGGTCGGCTGCCGGCGGCTGGTGCGGCACGAGGCGCTGCTCGCCGGCGGCTCCTCCGGCGCCCTGGTCGCCGCGCTGACCAAGAGCGCGCCGGACATCCCGCCCGGGGCCTCCTGCGTGCTGGTGCTGCCGGACGGCGGCGACCGCTATCTCGACACCATCTACTCCGACGCCTGGGTGCGTCACCACTTCGGCGAGGTCGCGCACCTGTGGGCGGAACCGGCCTCGCCCGACGCGAAGGAGACCGTCCCTTGCTGATCATCCGCCATGCCGAGGTCGCCGACCTCCTGCGGGGCCAGGAGCAGCACGTGCTGTCCCTGGTGGGCGAGACCTACCGCCTGCACGACGAGGGCCGCACCGCCCTGCCGCACTCGGTGTTCCTGCGCTTCCCTGACCGCCCTCGGGACCGGATCATCGGCCTGCCCGCCTACGTGGGCGGCACCGACGCCGCCGCCGGGATGAAGTGGATCGCCAGCTTCCCCGGCAACGTCGCCGACGGCCGGGCCCGCGCCAGCGCCGCCATGCTGCTGAACTCCATGGCGGACGGGACCCCCGAGGCGCTCGTCGAGGCGTCACTGATCTCGGCCCAACGCACCGCGGCCTCCGCCGCGTTGGCCGCCGCCCGCCTCGTCACCGACCCGGCGCCGCGCGGCCTGGCCCTGATCGGCACCGGCCCGATCAACCACGAGGTGCTGCGCTTCACCAAGGCCCAACTCCCCTCCCTGCGCGAGGCGGTGGTCTTCGACCTGGACCCGGCGCGGGCCGCGGTCTTCGCCGACCGGGCCGGGGAGCTGGCGCCCGACGTCACCGTCACCGTCGCCGACCGGGCGGAACAGGCCCTCGGCGCCCACCCGTTGGTCTCCCTGGCGACCTCCGCGGGCGAACCCCACCTGGACCTGGCCGCCTGCCAGCCGGGCGCGACCGTGCTGCACGTCTCGCTCCGCGACCTGACCGTCGAGGCGGTCCTCGGCGCCCAGAACGTGGTCGACGACGCGGACCACGTGTGCCGCGAGCGCACCAGCCTCCACCTGGCCGAACTGGCCACCGGGAACCGGGACTTCATCGACGCGCCGCTGGGCGCCCTGCTGCGCGGCACCGCCGCGTTCCGCCGGGACCCGCAGCGGACCGCGGTCTTCTCCCCCTTCGGCCTCGGCGTCCTCGACCTCGCCCTGGCCCGCTGGGTCCGCGACCGGGCCCGGGCGGACGGCCTGGGCACCCGCATCGAGGGCTTCCTGCCGTAGCCGCCCACCGCAACGCCGACTGCCGTGCCCCCGTCCACGTCATGGGGGGCACGGCAGTCGGCGTTCGGGCCGGTGCGTCCCGGCCGCGGCGGTCAGATCTCCACCAGCAGCGCGTTCCGGCGGATCTCCTCGATCAGCGCGGCCTGCCGCAGCGAGCCCTCCTGCTGCTCGGTGACGTCCCGCTCGCCGAGCACCGCACCGACGAAGGCGTCGATCACGTTGGCGAACTGGTGGTCGGCGGGCAGCACGAACTGCTCGGCGTGGTCCTGCCGTTCGATCCGCATCACGGGCTGGTAGGTCTCCGGCGGGGTGAACGCCCGGTCCAGGGTGAGGCGTCCGGTGCTGCCGGAGAGGCTGTAGGTGTTGCGGTAGGAGTGCTCCATGCCGAACGTCAGGTGGGCCGGAACGCCCTGGGGCGTGCAGAGCAGCACGCTGCCGGACATCACCACGCCGCGCTCCCGGTCGTGCCGGAACACCGCGCCGGCGACCCGCAGTTCGCTGCCGAGGAAGAACTGCGCCGCGCGCACCGGGTAGCCACCGAAGTCCAGGAAGGCGCCGCCGCCGACGTCGCGCTGGTAGCGGATGTCGCCCACCGGCTTCGGCGGGATGGTGAACGCGCTGGAGAAGCCGCGCAGTTCGCCGATGGCGTCCTCGGCCAGGGCCTTGTGCACGGCGGTGTGCTGGGAGTGGTAGAGGAACATGTAGTTCTCCAGCAGCACCAGGCCCCGCTCGCGGGCCCGGGCCAGCAGCCGCCGGGTGTCCTCGTGGCCGGCCGTCAGCGGCTTCTCGACCAGGACGTGCTTGCCCGCGTCCAGGGCCCGTTCGACCCATGCGGCGTGCAGCAGGCCGGGCAGCGGGATGTAGACGGCGTCGACGTCGTCCCGGTCCAACAGGGCGTCGTAGCCTTCCAGCGGCGCGCCGCCGAACCGGTCGGTGAACCGCGCAGCGGACCGCCGCTCCCGGCTGGCGACCGCCGTGATCCGCACCGCGCGGTTGCCCTCCATCGCCGGGAGGGTCCGCCGCCAGGCGATGTCCGCACACCCCATGACCCCGATGCGCAGTCGATCGCTCGTGCTCTTAAACATGTGGGAGAACTCCGCTCAGCGTGGGAAGCGTGGGATGGGAAGAAGGGGAGCGCATCGCCCGCGCCGCGGGGCGTCAGGCGTCGGCCGAGCGCTTTCCCAGCGCCGCGTAGTGGGCCAGGCACTCCTCATAGGTGGGAAGCAGCCCCTGTGCGACCGCCTCGGCCAGGGTGGGCGCCGAGGCGTCCTTCTCCGACATGACCGGCGGTTCGGTGAGGCCCCAGGGGATGCCGATGTCCGGGTCCAGGGGGTTGACTTCGATCATCGTGCCGGGGACGTACGCCGTTGAGCACAGGTAGTTCATGCAGGCGTTGTCGGTGAGGGTCAGGAAGGCGTGGCCGATGCCGTCGGCCAGGTACACCGCGGTGCCCGACTCCTCGTCCTGCGGCGTCACGTCGTAGGCGCCGAAGGTGGGCGAGCCGACCCGCAGGTCCACCGCGACGTCCAGCACCGCGCCGCGCACGCAGGTGACCAACTTGGCCTGGCCGGGCGGCAGGAAGGTGCTGTGGATGCCGCGCATGGTGTTCCGGCGGCTGACGGAGTAGTTCGCCTGCCCGACGGTGAAGGGATAGCCGATGATCTCCGTGAGCGTCTCGGCCCGGAACGCCTCGAAGAACGAACCGCGCAGGTCCGGGATCCTGTTGGGGACGATGCGATACGCCCCCTTGATTGACATTTCGGTAACTCGTGCCGCATCAAACATGGCCCACCGCTCTGAAGGGGTCGCTAGGTGTCGAAACGCTACGCATCGCCCGGCCGCCGCCCGCTCACGCGAGGCTCAGCAGGCAGGTGAGCAGCGAGCGGGCCTCGATGTTGAGGTAGTGGCCGTGGCGCAGGAGGTCGGTGAGCTGCCGCGCCGTCATCCAGCACAGGTGCGGGTCCACGTCGAGCGGGAAGTCCTCGCCGACCTCGACGATCTGATAGCGGGTCAGCGCGTGGTGGAACCGCCCGCCCTCCTCCGAGAGGACCTGGTCGTAGCGGATGGCGCCGCCGCCGGGCCGCAGGGCGTCCCGCAGGATGTCCTCCTGGACGGCGTCCAGGCCCTGGCCGGGGTGCAGATGCACCGTCGGCGCCATCTCCACCTGGTCCATCAGCCCGTACTCGGGCCGGGCCCGCACCAGCAGGTGAACCACCCCGTCGATGGCGCGGGCCAGGAACACCGCCCGGCCCTCGCCCCGCGGGTACAGCAGCGGCTGCGTCCAGCGGGTGACCTCCCGGGTGCCGGCCGCGACCCGCACCGCGATGATGCGGAAGTTCTCCGCGCCCTCGTCGGTGATCTCCCAGTCGTCGCGCTTCCACCCGGCGACGTCCGCCAGCGGCACCAGCCGGGCGCTCCAGTCGCAGCGGGTCTTCGCCTCGGTGAACCAGCTCAGGATGGAGCCCGCGCTGTCCGGCACGAACGGGCTCCGCGCCGCGCCCCGGTACTGGTACGAGCGCACCAGGGCGTCCCGGAACGCATCGCCGCTTCGCCCCTCGGTCTCGTCCGGGAGCATGAACGGCAGGCACGACAGCACCGTGCGGGCGTCCATGTTGACGAGGTTGTCCACCGTCATCAGCCCACGGAGCTGGTCCATGGTGAGCCAGCAGAAGTCCTCGTGCAGCGGCACGTCCCCGGTCGCCAGCACCACCATGTTCCGGTTGCGCTTGCGCCAGAACCAGGCGCCCTGCTCGGACTGGAGGACGTCCACCAGCACCTGGCCGCGCTGCGGCCCGGTGAAGTGCTCCAAGTACCGCGTGCCGGCGCCCTGGTGGACCTTCATGTAGTTGCTGCGGGTCGCCTGCACGGTGGGCGAGAGCTGGATGGTGTTGGCGTTCCCCGGCTCCATCTTGGCCTGCATCAGGCAGTGCAGGACGCCGTCGAACTCCTTGACCAGGATGCCGAGGATGCCGATCTCCGGCTGGTTGATGACCGGTTGGGACCACAGCTCCGGGCCGGCGTTGCCGCCGGCGCGGACCTGGAGCCCCTCGACGGTGAAGAACCGCCCGCTGGCGTGGCCGAGATTGCCGGTCCCCGGGTCGAACTCCCAGGCGTCCAGGTCGTGGAAGGGGATGCGCTCCACCGAGAACCCGCCCGCCCGGCGGCGCTCGGCCCACCAGGCGTGGAACTCGGCGGTGGACAGAAGGCTCACCTCGGTCAGAGCCTTCCCATGACGTCGAACACCGCGTCGATGACCCGCTCCTGCTCCGCGTCGGTCAGCGACGGGTACATCGGCAGCGAGAAGATCTCCTCGGCGACCCGGCTGGTGACCGGCAGCGCGTCCTTGGCGTAGCCGAGGTGGGCGAAGCCGGACTGGGTGTGCACCGGCCACGGGTAGCTGATGTTCAGCGCGATGTCGTGGGCCTTGAGGCCCTCCAGGAGCTGGTCCCGGCGCGGGTGGCGGCAGACGTAGACGTAGTAGACGTGGTCGTTGCCCGGCGCGGTCACCGGGGTGACCAGGTCGGTGCCGGCGAACGCCGCCGCGTACCGGTCGGCGATGGACCGGCGGCGGGCGACGTAGTCGTCGAGGCGGGTGAGCTTGCGGCGCAGGATCTCCGCCTGCACCTCGTCGAGGCGGGCGTTGTGGCCGGGCGTCTCGACGACGTAGTAGCGGTCCTCCATGCCGTAGAAGCGCAGCCGCCGCAGCCGGGCGTCGAGGGCCGCGTCGTCGGTCACCGTGGCGCCGGCGTCGCCGTACGCGCCGAGCACCTTGGTCGGGTAGAAGGAGAACGCCGCGGCGTCGCCCATCGTTCCGGCGAGCCGGCCGTGGTGGCGGGCGCCGTGCGCCTGCGCGCAGTCCTCCAGGACGACCAGGCCGTGCTTGGCGGCCAGCTCCTTGAGCGGCGCCATGTCGACGCACT
This sequence comes from Streptomyces sp. WZ-12, assembly GCF_028898845.1. Lineage (NCBI taxonomy): Bacteria > Bacillati > Actinomycetota > Actinomycetes > Kitasatosporales > Streptomycetaceae > Streptomyces > Streptomyces sp. WZ-12. The sequence goes on from NZ_CP118574.1 coordinate 4,200,445, forward strand.
GGCCGTACAGGTGCACCGGGAGCAGGCAGCGGGTGCGCGGGGTGAGGGCCGCGGCGACCTGGTCGACCTCCATCAGGTAGGTGTCGGGGTCCACGTCGACGAAGACCGGGGTGGCGCCGACGGCGTCGATCGCGATGACGGTGGGCGCCGCGGTGTTGGAGACCGTGATCACCTCGTCGCCGGGGCCGACGCCCAGGGCGCGCAGGCCCAGGACGATGGCGTTGGTGCCGTTGTCGACGCCGACGCAGTGGCCGAGGCCGTGGTAGTCGGCGAACTCCCGCTCGAAGCCCTTGACGCTCCTCCCCAGCACCAACTGCCCGGAGCCGAACACCGTGTCCACCGCGTCGAGAATGTCCGCGCGTTCCTTGTCGTACTCCGGCAGGTAACCCCACACATGCTGGGTCATCGCGGCACGTCACCTCCAACAGGGTTGCCGTCAGGTTTGAAGAGTTGGCCGTGGGGGAGCGGACGCCGCCCGGCCCCGTCAGCCGATCTGCTTGAGCAGGGGCACACCGTGGGTGTTCCAGTCCTCACGGTGGACGGCGAGGAGGTGGACGTCCCACAACCTGCCGTGGAAATACGTGTGGTCGGGCAGCACCGCCTCGGCGCGCACCAGGTCGGCGGTGGCCGCCCCGAGGCCGAGCCCGGCGGCGTCCGGTGACGTCCGGTGGACGTAGACCTTGCGCAGCCGCCACATGGCGAAGGCGAAGTTGACCGTCAACGCGTGGACGTCGCCGGCGAGTTCGGCGGCCGCCGGCCCGGCGAGGTGGACCTCGATCCGGGCGTGCCCGGCGGACGTGGCGGTGGACACCGTGCTGAGCCCGACGACCTCGTCGGTGCCCTTGTCGTGGACCAGGAAGCACGCCGAGAGCCCCTCGCCGAAATTCTTGACGAAGGTATCCAGCACGGGAAGTCCCGCGGCCCCCAATGCGAAGAGGATCCGGTATGCCTCGGGGGCGTCCTGCGGACCGGCCGGACGCAAGGAGACCCGGTCGGTCTCGGTGTGCGGAAACAACATTGGCCAGCTACCTCTTTCGCCGTGGTTGACCCGGACCGCCGGCCCGCCGTAAATCCCTTGATTTCTGCACCGATTTGTATACGGCGGGGAATGCGCGGGGCAATGCGTGGGCCGGCTTTGAATCCGGTCGGCCAAGGCCCTGGAAGCACCGGACGCTAGGCCGCCGCACAGCCGGCGGTCAAGCAGCGACCAGCGAGGAGGCGGCGGTTGTCTCGCCGGCGGGACGGCCGGCGGTAAATGCCGCCCGCACCGCATTGCCCACCGGATGCGGCGCGGGCTACGGTCGCCCCGATCGGCCTTAGGACTTTCATTCCGTTCGGCCCCGGCCCGCCCCACGGCGGATGAATTTCGACCGCGCGAGCGGCCAAGGAGCGTAGACGAAAACCATGTTGGAAAACGCCATCGCCACCGACAGCAGCGCCCCGACCTTCCTCGACGAATTCACCGAGTTGATTCGCCGGACCGCCGCCACGATCTGCGCCGAGCAGCCCGATGTGCCGGAGCCGGAAGAACTGCGCGACCTGGATTCGTTCTCCATGGTCCAGGTCCTGCTCGACCTGGAGAACGAGCTGGAGCTGAAGGTCCTCGAAGAGCTGGAGGGCTTCGAGGGCCGCACGTTCCGCGAGATCGCCGAGCACATCGCCGGCATCGCCGAACGCAACGGCACCTACGCCGAGTTCCAGGCGACGGTCAAGCGCATCATCGCGGACTGACCGCACCCGCTCGACCGTCCCGCCCGCCCCCGACCCTGGGAACCCGCATGGACGACCACAGCAGCGACCCCATCTACCGCGTGGTCCGCAACGACGAGGAACAGCACTCGATCTGGTGGGCCGACCGGCCGCTGCCGGCCGGCTGGTACGCCGAGGGGACCGAAGGCAGCCGTGAGGAGTGCCTGCGCCACATCGACACGGTGTGGACCGACATGCGCCCGCTGAGCCTGCGCCGCCGGATGGAACGGTCCGCCGCCGACTGAACCGCCCACGGGGCGCCCCCTTTCCCGCCCGCGCGGCGACGCTGCCTTAGGAGCATCTTTGAACGACTGGACGCCGTCGGCCGCTTCGCCCCCCGGGTGGGCATCCGGGGACTGTGGTGCGCCGGGCGCGGCGGGACCGCTCCCCCTGTTGCCCGCGCTGATCGCGGCGCAGGCCGCGGCCACGCCCGACGCGGTCGCGGTCGAGGCGCTCCCCGCCGGCCGGACCGCCCTCACCTACGGCGCGCTGGACCGGCGGGCCAACCAACTCGCGCACCGGCTGGGGTCGCTGGGCATCGGCCCGGGGAGCCTGGTCGGCGTGGCCCTGCGCCGCGGCCCCGACCTGGTGGTGGCCCTGCTGGCGGTGTGGCGGGCGGGTGCCGCGTACGTGCCGATGGACCCGGACCACCCGGCCGAGCGCCTCGCCTGGACGCTGGCCGACACCCGGGCCCCGCTGGTCCTGACCGACCGCGCCGCCCGGGCCGCCCTCCCGGCCCACGACGGCACCGTCCTGCTGGTGCTCGACGAGGCCAACGAGGCGGCCAGCAGGGCCAGTTCGCCGTTCCCGGACACCGCACCCCGGCTTCCCGGCGGGCCCGCGGAGGCCGCCACGCGGGCCGCCTATGTGCTCTACACCTCCGGCTCCACCGGGCGCCCCAAGGGCGTCGTCGTCCCGCACGGGGGGATCGCCAACCGGGTCCGCTGGCTGGCGTCCCGGCACGGACTCGGCCCGGCGGACCGGGTGTTGCAGAAGACCACGATCGGCTTCGACGCGGCCGGGCTGGAGCTGTTCGCGCCGCTGCTCGGCGGCGGCACGGTGGTGCTCGCCCCGCACGGCGTCGAGCGGGACCCGGCGGCGCTGCTCGACGCGGTGGCCGCCGGCCGCATCACCGTCCTCCAGGCCGTCCCCTCGGTGCTGCGCGCGCTGGCGAACGCGCCGGGCTGGGAGGGCTGCGACGCGCTGCGGCTGCTGTTCAGCGCCGGCGAGCCGCTGCACGCGGAGCTGTGCCACCGGCTGCTCGCCCGGGTGCCCCAGGCGCAGATCTGGAACACCTACGGGCCCACCGAGTGCTCCGTGGACCTCACCGAGCACCGCTTCGACCCGGCCCAGACCACCGGCCCGGTACCGATCGGCCGGCCCCTCGGGGGCGTGCGTGCCCTGGTCCTGGACCCGCGGGGGCGCCCGGTGCCGGCCGGCGGCACCGGCGAGCTGTACGCCGCCGGGGCCGGGGTCGCCACCGGGTACCTCGGCCGGCCCGCGCTGACCGCCGACCGGTTCCTCCCGGACCCCTCCGGGCCGCCCGGCGCGCGGATGTACCGCACCGGCGACCGCGTCCGCCCGGGCGCCGACGGCACCTTGGAGTACCTGGGCCGCCTGGACCAGCAGCTCAAGGTCAACGGCGTGCGGATCGAGCCCGGCGAGGTGGAGGCCGCGCTGGTCGCCCACCCGGGCGTGGACGGCGTGGTCGTCGGCGCAGCCCCGGACCGCGCGGGCGGGCAGCGGCTGGTCGCCTGGGTGCAGCCGCGCGGCGCCGCCCCGACGCCGGCGGAGCTGCGCGCGTTCGCCCGCCGCACCCTCCCGGACCCGCTGGTCCCGGCCGTCTTCGTGACCGTCGCCGGCTTCCCCCGGACCGCCAGCGGCAAGACCGACCGGGCCGCGCTGCCCGACCCCGACTCGGGCGACGACGGCGGCGCCGGGCACGTCCCGCCGCGCGACGCCGCCGAACGGGCCGCCGCCCGGGCCTGGGAGGTGACCCTGGAGCTGCCCGCCGGGACGGTCGGCGCGCACGACGACTTCTTCCACCGCGGCGGCTCGTCCCTCCACTTGGGCCAGCTCGCCGGCCGGCTCTCCGCCGCGGCCGGCCGCCGGATCGAGCTGCGCGCACTGTTCTCCGCCCTCACCGTCGCCGACCAGGCGGCGCTCCTGGGCGCCGCGGACGGGACGGACGAGGCCCGCGAGGCGTCAACTGGCCGTGATGACCCGGTAGTTGCCACGCCCCGTACCGGCGGGCTGCCGCTGTCGCACGGGCAGCGCGGGCTCTGGCTGCTGGAACAGTTGCGGCCGGGCAGCCCCGAATGGGCCGACCTGGTGTGGATCCGGCTGCCCGGCGCGTGGACCGAGGACACCGTCCGCACCGCCCTCGGGCGCCTGGCCGACCGCCACGAGATCCTGCGCACCCGCTACGAGGTGCGCGACGCCGACCCCGTCCAGGTCGTGGACGCGCCGGGCGGCCCGGTGGAGTTGCGCATCGCCGCGGCCGCCGACGCCGACGCGGTGCGCGCGGCGGCCCGCGCGGAGCTGGGCCGCGGCTTCGACCTGGCGCGCGGTCCGGTGTGGCGGGCCCTGTTGCTGCGCACCGCCGACGGCGGTCAGGCCCTGCTGCTGGGCATCCACCACCTCGCCTGCGACGGCTGGTCCTCGGTCCTCCTGGAGCGCGACCTGCTGGCCCTGGGTGCGGCGGCGCACACCGGCGGCCGGCCCACCCTGCCCGAGGTCGCGGTGCAGTACGCCGACCACGCCGCCTGGCAGCGCCGCCGCGCCGCGGCCGACGATGCCGCGCTGAACGACCAACTGCACTACTGGCAGCGGACGTTGGCCGGAGCAACCCCGCTGGAGCTGCCCGCGGACCGCCCCCGCCCCGCCGAGCGCGACGGCCACGGGGCGCTGCACACCTTCGCGGTGCCCGCCGCCCTGACCGAACGGCTCGCCGCGCTGGGCCGGGAGGCCGGCGCCACCCTCCAGCAGACGCTGCTGACCGCGTTCGCCGCGCTGCTCGGGCGGCTCTCCGGCCGCGCGGACTTCACCCTCGGCATGCCCGTCGCGGGCCGGCACCGCCCCGAAGTGGCGCAGACCGTCGGCTACTTCCTCAACACCCTGGTGGTGCGGTGCCGCCCGGACGACGAGGACACCGTGGCGGACGCCGTCGCCGCGGTGCGCGACACCGTGCTGGACGCCCTGGCCCACCAGGACCTGCCGTTCGCGCACCTGGTCCGCGCGCTGCACCCGGAGCGGGACCCGTCGCGCACCCCGCTCTACCAGGTGATGTTCGACTTCCACGAGGAGGGCCGGACCGGCACCGCGCTCCGCGAGGACGACCTGGCGGCGTTCCGGGCCGCCTGGCAGTCCGCCCGCACCGACCTCACCTTCGTCGTCCAACGGCAGTCCGACGGCTCCCTGTCGGGCCAGGTCGAGTACGCCACCGCGCTCTTCGACCCGGCCACCGTGGAACGGCTGGCCGCCTGCTGGGTGCGCCTGCTGGAGTCCTTCGCCGCCGACCCCGCCGGGCGGCTGGGCGACGCCGAGCTGCTGCCCGACGCCGAGCGGGCCCGCCTGCTCGCCCTCGGCGCCGCCGTCCCGGCCGCCGACGACGCCCCCGACGGCTGCGTGGCCACCGCCTTCGCCGCCGCCGCGCGCCGCACCCCCGACGCCGTCGCCGTCGTCTGCGGCGACGAACAGTGGAGCTACGCCGAACTGCTCGCCCGCGCCGCCTGGTTCGGCGACCGGCTGCGCGCCCTGGGGGCCGGCCCGGAGACCACCGTCGCCGTGCTGCTGCCCCGCTCCCCCGACCTGCTGGCCTGCCTGCTCGGCTGCTGGCGGGCGGGCGCCGCGTACGTGCCGCTGGACCCGGCCTCGCCCGACGCCCGGCTGGCCCATGTCCTCGCCGACTCCCGGGCCGTGGTGCTGGTCTCGGACCCGGCGGGCGGCGCCCGGCTGGCCCCGCACCACCGGGGCGCCCGCCTCACCGTCGGCGCCACCGACGCCACCCCCGACGACGCACCGACCGCGGCGACCGCGCCCGGGGCCGCCCGGCGCGACCCCGCCCGGCTCGCGTACGTCCTCTACACCTCCGGCTCCACCGGCCGCCCCAAGGGCGTCGGCGTCGAACACCGGTCGCTGCTGCGGCTGTTGGGAGCCTCCCGGGACCACCTGGAGTTCGGCCCGGACAACGCCTGGCTCGCGCTCGCCCCGGCCTCCTTCGACATCTCCCTCACCGAGCTGGTGATGCCGCTGCTCGCGGGCGGCCGGGTGGTGCTCGCCCAAGATCACGAGACCGCCGACTACCCGGCGCTGGTGGCGCTGATCGACCGGGCCGGCGTCACCCACCTCCAGGCCGTCCACCCGCAGTGGCGGCTGCTCCGCGACGGCGGCCTCGGCGACCGCCCGCTGGTCGGCCAGACCGGCGGCGAGCCCTGCCCGCCCGACCTCGCCCGCGAGCTGGCCCGCGGCCTCAAGCGGTTCGTCAACGAGTACGGGCCGACCGAGGCCACCATCGCCGCGACCCGCTGGACCGTGCCCGAAACCGCCGCCGAGCTGGCCATCGGACGGCCCTACCCGCACGTCGCCGCCCGCGTCCTGGACGCCCGGCTGCGCCCCGTCCCACCGGGCACCGTCGGGGAACTGTGCCTGGGCGGGCGGGGGTTGGCCCGCGGCTACGCGGGCCGGCCGGCGCTCACCGCCGAGCGCTTCGTACCCGACCCGTACGGGCCGCCGGGCGCCCGGCTGTACCGCACCGGCGACCTGGCCCGGATGCTCCCCGACGGCACCCTGGTCTTCGCCGGGCGCGCCGACGGCCAGGTCAAGATCCGCGGGCGGCGGGTGGAGACCGGCGAGGTGGCGGCGGTGCTGGCCGACCATCCGGCGGTGGCCGAGGCGGTGGTGGTCGCCCACGGGAGCGGCGAGGAGGCCCGGTTGGTCGGCTACTGCGTCCCGGCCGGCGACCGACTCCCGGGCCGGGAGGCGCTGTTGGACCACTGCGCCCGGCAGTTGCCCAGCTACATGCTGCCCACCCTCGTGGTGCCGCTCGACGCCCTGCCGCTGACCCGTCACCACAAGGTCGACCTGGCCGCGCTGCCGGCCCCGGACCTGGCCGCGGTGGCCGACGACGTCCCACACACCGCGCCCGAGGGCCCGTTGGAGGAGGCCGTCGCCGCCATCTGGCGGGCGGTGCTGACCGGGCCCGACGGCCGGGCCCCGCGGATCGGCGCCCGGCACGACTTCTTCCGGCTCGGCGGCGACTCGATCCGGGCGTCCCGGGTCATGGCCCTGCTCCGGGACGCCTACGACGTCGCGCTACCGCTGCGCACCCTCTTCGACCGGCCCACCGTCGCCGGGCTCGCCGCGGCCGTCGAGGACGCCGTACGCGCCGAGATCGCGTCACTGAGCGATGCCGAACTGGCCGCCGCACACAGGGAGTACGACGAATGACCGAACCCGCCGCCACCCCCGCGGACGCCACGTCGGCCGCGGCGCTGCGCGCGGAGCTGCTGCGCCGGCGCCTGTCCGGGGCCGCTCCCCCGGCCCGCCGGGACCTCGCGCGCGTCCCGCGCGGCGAGCCGCTGGCGCTCTCCGCGGGCCAGCGCCAACTGTGGTTCCTGCACCAGCTCGACCCGGCCGCACCGGAGTACCTGCTGCCGGTGGCCTACCGGCTGCGCGGCCCGCTGGACGAGACCGCCCTGCGCCGGGCCCTGGACCGGCTCGCCGAGCGCCACGAGATCCTGCGCACCCGCTACGTCCTGGTCGGCACCGAGCCCCGGCAGGTCATCGACCCGCCGGGCCCGGTGGACTTCGCCGTGTCCGAGCGCGCGGGGCTGCCCGCGAGCGCCCGGGAGTCCGCCGCGTCCCAGTGCGCCGAGGAGGCGGCGCTGACGCCGTTCGACCTCGCCGGGCGGGCCCCGCTGCGGGTCCGCCTGGTCCGCTTCGCCGCCGACGACCACCTGCTGGTGCTCGTGCTGCACCACATCGCCTGCGACGCCGCCACCCGCCCGCTGCTGCTGCGCGAGCTCTCCGCGCTCTACCGCGCGCAGGTGCGCGGCGAGGAGCCGGCGCTCGCCCCGGAGCCGGTGCAGTACGCCGACTACGCCGCCTGGCTCACCGCGCACCAGGACGGCCCCGAGGTGCGCGCCGAACTCGACTGGTGGCGGCACGCGTTGGCCGGCCTGAGCTCGCTGGACCTGCCCACCGACCGACCGCGCCCCGCGGTGCGGTCCTGGCGCGGCGCGCAGGAGCACTTCACCGTTCCGGCGCCGGTCGCCGAGCGGTTGCGGGCGCTGGCCGCCGCGCACGGCGCCACCCCGTTCATGGTGCTGCTCACCGCCTTCCAGGCGCTGCTGGCCCGGCACACCGGTACCCCGGACGTGGCCGTCGGCACCGCCGTCTCGGCGCGCAACCGGCCGGAGCTGGCCACGATGGCCGGCTACGCCTACAACAGCCTGGTGCTGCGGGCCACTTGGGCGGCCGAGGAGCCGTTCGGCGCGCTGCTCCAGCGGGGCCGGGAGGCGGTACTGGCCGCCTTCGACCACCCGTCGGTGCCCTTCGACCGGCTCGCCGACGCGCTGGAGCCGGAGCGCGACCTGTCCACCACCCCGGTCTTCCAGGTCATGTTCGACCTGACCCGGGCCGACGCGAGTGAGCCCCTGGACCTGCCGGACCTGACGGCGACCGAGGTCGAGGTGCCGACCCGCACCGCCCGCTTCGACCTCACCATGCACCTCCAGGAGCGCCCCGACGGTTCGTTCGCGGGCGCGCTGGAGTACGCCACCGCCCTGTTCGACGCCGCCACCGCCCGCCGGTTCGCCGGCCACTACACCCGGCTGCTGACCGCCGCCACCGCGGCCCCGGACACCCCCGTCTCCGAGCTGGACCTCTTCGACGAGCCGGAGCGCGCCCTGCTGGTGGACGGCCCCGCCGAGCCCGTCGGCACCAGCACGCCGCTCGACCCCGAAGCGCTGCGCCCCGTCCACGAAGTCATCGCCCGCCGGGCCGCGGCGGCCCCGGAGGCGACCGCGGTGCTGCACGGCGGTCGCCGGACGACCTACCGCGAACTCGACGCGCTCGCCGACCGGATGGGCCACCGGCTGCGCGACCTGGGCGCCGGCCCCGAGGACACCGTCGGCGTGCTGCTGGACCGCGGCCCGGAGCTGGTGGCCGCGCTGCTGGCCATCTGGCGCACCGGCGCCGCCTACGTCCCGCTGGACCCCGGATACCCGGACGACCGGCTGGCGTTCATGCTCGCCGACACCGACTCCCGCCTCGTCGTCACCGAGCGTCGGCACGCCGCGCGGCTGGCCGGCACCGCGGCCCGGCGGGTGGTGCTCGACGAGGACGCCGAGCGCGCGGCGCTGCGGCGCTGCCCGGCCACCCCGCTCGCCCCGCCCGCCGGCGGCCACGACCCCGACCACCTCGCCTACGTCATCTACACCTCCGGCTCCACCGGCCGTCCCAAGGGCGTGCTGATCACCCACCGGGGGCTCGCCAACTACCTCGGCTGGACCGTCGACGCGTACGCGAGCGCCGGCACCGGCGGTGCCCCGCTGTTCTCCTCGGTCGCCTTCGACCTCGGCGTGCCCGACCTGTTCACCCCGCTGATGACCGGCCAACCGGTCCACCTGCTCGACCAGGACTTCGAGATCACCGAGCTGGGCCGACTGCTGATGGCGCACGCCCCGTACGCGTTCGTCAAGCTCACCCCCGGCCATCTGGACCTGCTCACCCAGCAGTTGACCGAGGAGGAGCGGGCGGGCCTGGCCGGGCTGGTGATCGCGGCGGGTGACGCCTTCACCGGGCGGCTCGCCGACCGCTGGCTGAGCGCCGCGGAGGCCGGCGGCACCCGGCTCGCCGCCGAGTACGGCCCCACCGAGATCACCGTGGGCAACTCCGCCTACTTCATCGACGGCCCCCAGGACGTCGAGCTGGTCTCCATCGGTCGGGCGCTGCCCAACACCACCATGCGGGTGCTGGACCCGCGGTTGCGGCCGGTGCCGCTGGGCGCCGTGGGCGAGGTGTGCATCGGCGGGGTCGGCCTGGCCCGCGGCTACGCCGGCCGCCCCGGCCTGACCGCGGAGCGCTTCCTGCCCGACCCCTACGGGCCGCCCGGGTCCCGGCTGTACCGCACCGGCGACCTGGCCCGCGTCCTGCCCGACGGCAACCTCGACTTCGTCTCCCGCATCGACCACCAGGTCAAGCTGCGCGGCTACCGGATCGAGCCGGGCGAGATCGAGACCGTGTTGACCGCGGACGCCGCGGTCGCCGAGGCCGTCGCGCTGGTGCGCCAGGACGCGCCGGGCGAGAAGCGGCTGGTCGCCTACCTCGTGCCGGCCGCCGGCGCGGACGCCGCGGCGCTCGCCCCGGCCCGGCTGCGCAGCCTGCTCGGCGCCCACCTGCCCGACTACATGGTGCCGGCCGCGTTCGTCACCCTCGACGCGCTGCCGCTGACCGCCAACGGCAAGCTGGACCGCACCGCGCTGCCCGCCCCGGACCGGGCCGCCACCGCGGTCGGCGCGCACGTCGCCCCGCGCGAGGACGACGAGCGCGCGATGGCCGCGCTCTGGTCCGAGGTCCTGGGCCTGACCCAGATCGGCGTGCACGACAACTTCTTCGACCTGGGCGGCGATTCGCTGCGCGCGGTCGCGCTGGCCGGCGCGCTGCGCGAGGCCGGCCTGGCGGTGGCGGTGCGCGACCTGTTCGAGCACCGCACCGTGGCCCGGCTGTGCCGGGCGGTCCGGGACGGCGCGCTGGCCGGTGGTCCCGGCTTCCAACCGGTCGCCCGCTTCGCGCTGCTCGACGCCGAGGAGCGGGCCGCGCTGCCCGCCGACGCCGTCGACGCCTATCCGCTCTCCCGCACCCAGGCCGGGATGTTCGTCGAGATGTTCCGGGACGGCGACGTGCACCGGTACCACAACATCACCTCGTTCCGGATCCGCGACCCGCACCCCTTCGACCCGGCGGCCTTCCGCGCCGCCGCCGACCTGGTCGTGGCCCGCCACGAGGCGATGCGGACCTCGTTCGCGCTCACCGGGTACCGCCGGCCGCTCCAGCTCGTGCACGAGCGCGCCACGATGCCCCACGCCCACCAGGACCTGCGGCACCTGCCCGAGGGCGAACGGTGGCCGGCGCTGGCGGAGTTCGCCGACGCCGACCGGCACCGCCTGCTCGACCCCGCCCGGGCGCCGCTGATGCGGATGGCCACCCACCTCCTGGACGACGACGGCTGGTGGCTGTCGATCACCGAGGGCCACCCGGCCATCGAGGGCTGGAGCTACCACAACCAGTTGATGGAGCTGCTCGGCGCCTACCGCCGGCTGCGCGCGGGCCGCGCCCCCGACCCGGCCCCGCCGACGCCCGCGGTCCGCTACGCCGACTTCATCGCCGCCGAACTGCGCGCCCTCGACGACGAGGGAGACCGCACCTACTGGCGGCAACTCCTGGACTCCCACGAGAAGTTCGAGATACCGACCGGCTGGGCCGGCGCCCCCCAGGGGCCCGCCGAGCGGTACCGCATCGACCTGCCGCTCGCCGACCTGGCGCCCGGACTGCGGGCGCTGGCGTCGGCGGCCGGGGTGCCGTACAAGAGCGTGCTGCACGCGGCGCACAGCAAGGTGCTGGGCCTGCTCACCCGCCAAGGCGCCTTCCGCGGCGGCCTGGTGGCCGACGCCCGGCCCGAGGTGCGCGGCGCCGAGCGGGTCTCCGGCATGTACCTCAACTCCGTGCCGTTCCCCTACCGGCGCACCGCCCGGACCTGGGGCGAGCTGGCCCAACAGGTCTTCGCCGCCGAGGTGGAGCTCTGGCCGCACCGGCGGTTCCCGATGCCGGCGATGCGCCGCCCCGGCGACCCGCACCCGATCGACGTGCTCTTCCACTACCTGGACTTCCACCAGGTGGACACCGACCTCGTCGACCCGTTCGCCACCCGCGACGACAGCCCCAACGAGTTCCCGGTGGTCGTCGGCACCCCGCTGCGCGACCACCTCACCCTCGCCTCCGACACCCGCACCCTGCGCCGGGACCGCGCCGACCGGCTGGCCCGGCTCTACCTCGCGGTCCTCACCGACATGGCCGCCGACGGCCCGGACGGCGACGCGCGCCGCGGTTACCCCGAGGACGGGGAGTCGGGCCGCGCGCTCGCCGCCCTGCCGGCCACCCCCGCGCCGTTCGACGACGTCCTGACCGCCTTCGAGGCGCAGGTCGCCCGCACCCCCCACGCGCTCGCCGTCACCGCCGCCGACGCCCGCCTGAGCTACGCCGAACTGGACGCCAGGGCGGCCGCGTTGGCCCGGCGGCTGCGGCGGCACGGCGCCGGCCCGGAGGACCGCATCGGGGTGCTCCTGGACCGCGGCCCGGCCCTCCTCGTCGCCCTGCTCGCCGTCTGGAAGGCCGGCGCCGCCTACGTGCCGGGCGACCCGGACACGCCGGACGCCCGGCTGTCGGCCCTGTTCACCGGCGCCGGCTGCCGCCTGGTCGTCACCGAGGACGCGCACGCGGGCCGGGCCGGCGGCCTCCCGGAGCTGCGCGTGACCGCACCGGACGCGCCCGGGCATCCCGGGGACGACCACCCGCCGGCGCCCGACCGAGCACCGGACCGCCTCGCCTACGTGCTGCACACCTCCGGCTCCACCGGCGCCCCCAAGGGCGTCGCGGTCGAACACCGGGCGCTGGCCCACTATCTGGGCTGGGCGGTCCACGCCTACGCCCAGGGCGGGCCGGCCGACGCCCCGTTCTTCACCTCCGTCGGCGCCGACCTCGGCGTCCCCGCGCTCTTCGTCCCGCTGCTGACCGGCGGCACGGTGCGGCTGTTGCCGCAGCGGTGGGCGCCGGAGGAGCTCGGGCGGCTGCTGGCCGACGGCGCCCCGCACACCTTCGTCGGCCTGACCCCCGGCCATCTCGCGCTGGTCGAGCAGCAGCTCTCCGACGACGAACTCGGCCGCCTGGCAGCCCTGTTGGTGTGCGCCGGCGACGCCTACCCGGCCGGGCAGGCCGCCCGGGTCGCGGAGCGGATCGCCGCCGGCGGCGGCCGGATGCGCCTGGCCGCGGAGTACGGGCCGACCGAGGCGACGGTGGCCGCGGCCGCGCACCGCACGACCGGCCGGGAGCGGCGCCCGCTGGTGCCGCTGGGCCGGGCGCTGCCGGGCACCACGCTGCGCGTCCTGGACGACCGCCTCGCGCCGGTGCCCGACGGCACCGTCGGCGAGGTGCACATCGGCGGCCCGGGGCTCGCCCGCGGCTATGCCGGCCAACCCGGCCTGACCGCCGGCCACTTCGTGCCCGACCCCTACGGGCCGCCAGGTTCCCGGCTCTACCGCACCGGCGACCTGGCCCGCGTGCTGCCCGACGGGACGCTGGAGTTCACCGGGCGGGCCGGCCGCCAGCTCAAGGTGCGCGGCCACCGCGTCGAGCCCGCCGAGATCGAGGCAGCGCTCGCCGCCGACCCGCGGGTCCGGGAGGCCCGCGTGGCCGCGCTCCCGGACGCCGCCGGCACACCCCGCCTCACCGCCTGGGTGGTGCCCGCTCCCGGCCGCGCACCGCGCCCCGCGGAGCTCGCCTCCCGGCTGCGGACGCTCCTGCCGGCCCCGCTCGTCCCCGCCGCCTACCGGATCGTCGGGGCGCTGCCGCTGACCGCGCACGGCAAGTACGACCGGACCGGCGCCCCCGCGGCCGACGCGCACCGGGAGGACACCGCGGTCCGGGCCCCCTACGTGGCGCCCCGGACCGCCACCGAGCGGCGGCTCGCCGAGGTGTGGCGGGCGGCCCTCGGCCTCGACCGGGTCGGCGTCCACGACGCCTTCGGCGACCTGGGCGGCGACTCGCTCCTGGTGCTGCGCGTACTGGCCGGCGCCCGCGCGGCCGGGCTCCCCCTCGACCCGGCCACCGCGCTGGCCCACCCCACCCTCGCCGAGCTGGCCGACGCCCTCGACACCACCCCTCCGGGAGACCGCTGATGCCCAAGGACGCCCGCACCGTGCGCCACCTGATATCCCTCGACGACCTCACCGACGCCGACCTGCGCCATCTGGTCGGCCGGGGGGCCGCGTTCGCCGCCGGCACCGCCGACGCCGGCCGGCCGCTCGACGGCCTGGTCACCGGCGTCTACTTCGCCAAGACCTCCACCCGCACCCGGACCGCGTTCTCCGCCGGGGCGCTGCGGCTGGGCGGCTCCCTGCTCTCCTACGGCCCGGGCGACCTGCAGACCAACACCGGCGAGACGAGCGAGGACACCGGCCGGGTGCTCTCCCGGATGCTGGACGTGCTGGTGGCCCGCACCGCAGGGGACCCCCAGGAGATGCGGGCCTGGGCGCGCCAGCGCCGGATGGCGGTGGTCAACGCGATGAGCGCCGAGGAGCACCCCACCCAGGCCCTGACCGACCTGACCACGCTGTACCAGCACTTCGGCCGCATCGACGGGCTGCGCGTGCTCTACCTGGGCGAGGGCAACAACACCGCGACCGCCCTGGCACTGGCCCTGACCCGTTACCCGGACGTGGAGTTGGAGCTGCGCACCCCGCCCGGCTACGGGCTCCCCGCCGCGATCGCCCGGAAGGCGGCGCAGCAGGCCGCGGCCAGTGGGGCGGTGCTGCGCGAACGCCACACCATGGAGGGGCTGCCGACCGACCTCGACGCCGTCTACACCGCGCGCTGGCAGACCACCGGCACCGCCAAGGCCGACCCCGACTGGCGCACCGCGTTCGCCCCGTTCCAGGTCCGCGCGGAGCTGTGGGCCGACAGCCCGAAGGCGGTGTTCCTGCACGACCTGCCCGCCCACCGGGGCGAGGAGGTCACCGCCGAGGTCCTGGACGGGCCCATGAGCCTGGCCTTCGAGCAGGCCGAGAACAAGATGCACTCCGCGATGGCGGTCCTGGAATGGTGCCGCGGGGGCGGCGCGGGCTGAACCTCCGCTCCCCCGGCCCCCGTTCACCGCGTGCCGCGCAACGGCCGCCGGCCCCGCCGTACGGTTCTCGACGGCGGGGCCAGCGGCGGGTCCGGTAGCCCCCTTGGGCCCGGTGGACCCGGTGGGTCAGTCCAGGACGCTGCCCGCGTCCTGCCGGTCGCCCCGGGAGCGGCGGTAGTCCGCGACCGCGTAGACCCGGTGCAGCCAGCGGTCGGTGCCGTCGTAGCGGGGCGCGTAGGAGGTCCGCCCGTGCACGACCAGCCGGTTGTCGACCACGGCCAGGTCGCCCGCGGTGAGGTCGAGCGCGTGGGTGGCCCGCTCGAAGGCGGCGTTCAGCTCCGCCATGGCGCGCCGGGCGCCGTCGTCGAGGGCGTGCGTGGCGTTGAAGTCGACCAGCACGTCCGGGTCTTCGGGCGCGCCCCGCAGGAGCGCGTGGACCGGCGGCGGAACGCTTCCGGAGCCGCCGAACGACGGCGGCGCCTCGGTCATGAAGCGCTCCTCGAACAGCGTCCGGCGTGCCTCCCCCGACAGCATCGGCAGCGCCCGGCGGACCGAGGCGGTGCACAGCCGGGCGTCCCCGGTCGGGTCGGTGCGCAGGCACAACAGGCCCAGGTAGTCAGGGCGGTTGCGGTGGAAGGCGTTCTCGGTGTGCATCTGGAGGCGCACCGAGCCCGCGTTGCTCTGCTGCCGCTCCTGGCCCGCCACCGGCACCACGTTCTGCACCAGCGCGCCGGACTTCTCGCTGCGGTAGGCCACCACCTCGCCGAGCTGGAGCAGGACCATGGCGATCGCGCCGGCGGCCGTGGTCGCGGCCCGCTGCACCGACCCGAGCGCGGTGGGGGTCGCCGGCAGCTCCGCGTGAATGGGCAGGTTGCGCACCAACAGGACGCCCTCAGGACCCGCGTCATACCTGAAGTCCCGTATGGCCGCCAGGAGTTGACTCGGAAGCCGGACGGCGGCGGCGCGGGCCGCGGCGAGCCACGCGGGGCTGTCCAGCACCCCGGACGCGGCCCGACCGAGCTCCTCGGCCAGCAGGGCGACCTCCTCGCGCTGGGAGTCGGTGAGCACCACCGCCGCCTCGGTCAGGGCGGGGAAAGAGCTGGTCTTGATCATGGATCACATGCCTTCTCACGGAAGCCGTGCGAGCACCCCGCCGGCGGCCGACGGCCTACCATTCAAAGGGTTTTCCGGGCCGTCCCCGCGATTTCCACGGGCCCCTCTTGCGGATCGCACGGGCGCACTGGGACGGCGTCAGGATAAATGTCCCCGAGCGGGCCGGCACAGGGGAATTCCCGAACCGTTCCCGAGTGCCCGGCGACCCGTCAGAATCGAGTGCACGCCGGCGGATTCCTGTCCCGCCAGCGGGACGCCGAACAATGCACGCACTTCCGCCCCGGCCGCTTTCTGGGGCACACTCACCGAGAACCGCTTCGGCCCAACGCGCCAGTCCGCCGCCGAAGTTCGGGTATTTCCGTTCCCTCGCCGTCGGTCGGCCTTCCAGGAGCATGTATGTCGAGCAAGTTCCCATGCCGTATCTGTGCCGCTCCGGTACAGGAATTCTTTGACTTCGGCCGCCAGCCCCTGTCCGACGCCTTCCTGGCCCCGGACGCGGACCTCACCGAGGAGTTCTTCTACCGGCTGGCCGTCGGCGTCTGCGGCTCCTGCACCATGGTGCAGTTGATGGAGGAGGTCCCGCGGGACCGGATGTTCCACGAGGAGTACCCGTACTTCTCCTCCGGTTCGTCCTTCATGCGGGAGCACTTCGAGAACCTGGCCAAGCAGTTGCTGGCCGACGAGCTCACCGCGGACGACCCGTTCATCGTCGAACTGGGCTGCAACGACGGCGTGATGCTCAAGGCCATCGCCGACCACGGCGTGCGCCACCTGGGCGTCGAGCCGTCCGCCAGCGTGGCCGACGTCGCCGCGGCCAAGGGCATCCGGGTCCGCAAGGCGTTCTTCGAGGAGGCCACGGCGCAGCAGGTGCGCGCCGAGGACGGCCCGGCCGACGTCATCTACGCCGCCAACACCCTGTGCCACATCCCGTACATGGACTCGATCCTGGCCGGCGTCCGGGCGCTGCTGAAGCCCACCGGCGTCTTCGTCTTCGAGGACCCCTACCTCGGCGACATCGTCGAGCGCACCTCGTTCGACCAGATCTACGACGAGCACTTCTACTTCTTCACCGCCCGCTCCGTGCGGGAGATGGCCCGCCTCAACGGCCTGGAGCTGGTGGACGTCGAGCGGCTGACGGTGCACGGCGGCGAGGTCCGCTACTTCCTCGCGCCCGCCGGGCAGCGCACCCCGTCGCCGGCGGTGGCCGCGCTCATCGCCGAGGAGGAGCGGCGCAAGCTGTCCGACCTCGCCACCCTGGAGGCGTTCGGCGCCAACGTGCACACGATCCGCGAGGACCTCGTGGCGCTCCTGACCAGGCTGCACGACGAGGGCAAGTCCGTGGTCGGCTACGGCGCGACCGCCAAGAGCGCCACGGTGACCAACCTCTGCGGCATCGGCCCGGACCTCGTCCCGTTCGTCTGCGACACCACGCCCGCCAAGCAGGGCCGGCTCAGCCCGGGCACCCACATTCCGGTCCGGACCCCGGAGGCGTTCTCCTCCGCGTACCCCGACTACGCCCTGCTCTTCGCGTGGAACCACGCCGAGGAAATCATGGCGAAGGAAAAGGAATTCCGCGACGCCGGCGGCAAGTGGATTCTCTACGTCCCGACCGTGCACGTGGTGTGAGGGGTGCGATCCACCCCGCACCACAGGAATATCCAAGACCAACAGGGAGAGCGATGAAGGGAATTCTGCTGGCCGGGGGCAGCGGCACTCGGCTGTACCCCTCGGCCCTGGCGACGTCCAAGCAGCTTCACGCGGTCTACGACAAGCCTCTGGTTTACCACCCGCTTTCGGTGCTGATGCTGGCCGGAATCCGGGAGATCCTGGTGATCTCGACGCCGACGAGCATTCCCCCGCTGCAGGCGCTGCTGGGCGACGGCTCACACCTCGGGCTGACCATCACCTACGCCGAGCAGACCGCACCGCGGGGCATCGCGGAAGCACTCATCATCGGCGCGGACCACATCGGCGACGACCCCTTCGCGCTGATCCTCGGCGACAACATCTTCCACGGCGCCGGATTCCCCCGGATCCTGCGCAACGCCCGCAACGACCTGGACGGCTGCACGCTGTTCGGCTACCCGGTCTCCGACCCCGAGCGCTACGGCATCGGCGAGACCGACGCCGACGGCAACCTCGTCGCCCTGGAGGAGAAGCCGCTCAACCCGCGCTCCCACAACGCGATCACCGGCCTGTACTTCTACTCCCCGGACGCGGTGGAGATCGCCCGCGGGCTGACCCCCTCGGCCCGCGGCGAACTGGAGATCACCGACGTCAACCTGGCCTACCTCAAGGAGGGCCGGGCCCGGCTCATCCGCCTCGGCCGCGGCTTCACCTGGCTGGACGCGGGCACCCACGACTCGCTGCTGGCGGCCAGCCAGTACGTGCACGTCATGGAGAGCCGGCAGGGCGTCCGGGTGGCCTGCATCGAGGAGATCGCCCTGCGCATGGGCTACATCGACGCGGAGCACTGCCACCGCCTCGGTGAGCGGATGGGCAACTCGGGCTACGGCCAATACCTCATGCAGGTCGCCCAGTTCGCCGCCTGATCGCGAAGCCGCCCGCCAACTGGGCGCCATCACAGGGAGTTTGCGTGGCATATCAGAAGCTGACCCCGACACAACTGCTGTCGTCGGGGATCGGCGCGCCGGACGTCGCCGAGCGCGCCTGGTGCGTGCGCTGGGACGAGGCGCCGGACGCGGCGGAGCTGGTCGCCGGCGCGCTGCCGCCGGTGCTCGACTTCCACACCTCCGGCAGCACCGGACCGAGCCGGTGCTGGCAGCGCACCCGCGCGCACGCCTGGTCCGAGGCCGGCACGCTCGCCGACTTCCTCCGGCCGGACGCGCCGGGCGCGGTGGTCTCCTTCGCCCCGCCGGTGCACGTCTACGGCGCGCTGGCCACGCTGTTGCTGCCGGCCAGGCTCGGCGTCCCGGCGTGGTACCGACCGGGCTACCTCGGCGCCCTGCCGGACCCCGGCTGCCGCCGGATCGCCGTCGTCGCCACGCCGTGGATCTTCTCCCTGCTGCTGCGGCACCTGGACTGGGTCCGCTCCTTCGAGCACGTCACCGTCCTCTACAGCAGCGCGATGCTGCCCGCCGAGGCCGGCACCTTCCTCGCGGAGGCCGGCCCCGGGCGGGCGGCCATCGTGGAGCTGCTCGGCTCCACGGAGACCGGCGGCATCGCCACCCGCCGCTGGAGCCAGGGCGCCCCGCCCGCCTGGACGCTCTTCCCGGACGTCACCTTCGCCCCCGACCAGGACGGCACCGCGCCCACCGGGACGGCGCACGGCGGGACGGCGCACGCGCCCCGCGAGGCCGGCGTCCCGCTGGTGATCCGCAGCCCCCGCCTGGCCAACCGCCCCGGCGAACCGCGCCCGCAGCAGTGGCGCACCGGCGACCTCGTCGAGCCGTTGGACGCCCGCACGTTCCGGCTCCTCGGCCGCGTCGGCCGCCTGGTCAAGGTGAACGGTCAGCGGATCAACCTCGACGAGGCCGAGCAGGCGCTGCGCGCCCGGCTCGACTGCGCGGACCTGGCGCTCGTCCCGGTCAACGACCCCATGATCGGCGAGCACTTCGACCTCCACGTCGTCCCCCGGCCCGGTGCCGGCCCGGACGCCCTCGATCTCTCCGTGGCCCGCGCCGTCCTCGGCGCCCGCCCGCGGAAGGTGCACACGGTGCCCGACCTCAAGCGGTCCGCAATGGGCAAGTTGCAGCACCTCACGACCTCCTCAACCCACCGAACCCAGGGATAGCAACGTGACTTTGACCCCCACGTCGGCCCCGGCACCGGCCGACGGCGACCGCAGTGACCTGCCCAGTCTGGACAGCATCGTCGAGGCCGCCGCCTGGACCGCCAAGCTGGGCCCGCTCACCGACGCGGACGTGGCCCGGATGGACCGCTCCGGCGCCACCGTCGACGCGTACCTGGCCGAGGGCAAGCCCGTCTACGGACTGACCCAGGGCTTCGGCCCGCTGGTGACCTACTCCGCCACCTCCGAGCTGGAGCAGGGCAGTTCGCTCATCTCCCACCTGGGCACCGCGCAGGGCCGCCCGCTCGACCCGGACACCTCCCGCCTGGTGTTCTGGCTGCGGCTGAACAGCATGCGCAAGGGCTTCTCCGCCGTCTCCACCGACTTCTGGCAGCGGCTGGCCGACCTGTGGAACGCCGGCTTCACCCCGGTGATCCCGCGGGACGGCACGGTCAGCGCGAGCGGCGACCTCCAGCCGCTGGCGCACGTGGCGCTGGCCTGCGCCGGCCAGGGCGAGGCGTGGGTGCGCGACGCGCAGGGGCGGTGGGCCCAGCGGCCGGCCGTCGAGGCCCTCGCCGAGCTGGGCGCCGAGCCGCTCGTCTGGCCGGTGCGCGAGGCGCTCGCCTTCGTCAACGGCACCGGCGTCGGCCTGGCCGTCGCCATCCGCAACCAGCGCTCGGCCGTCCTCCTCGTCCGCGCCGTCGCCGCCCTCACCACCCGCCTGACGGCCCTGCTCGGCGGCAACGCGGAGCACTACGACGAGGGCGTCGGCCAGGCCCGCAACCAGCTCGGCCAGCTCACGGTGGCCCGCTGGATCCGCCGCGACCTGCCCGCCGACCACCGCCGCGACGAGCGCCGCCCGCTCCAGGAGCCCTACAGCCTGCGCTGCGCCCCGCAGGTGCTCGGCGCCGTCCTGGACCAACTGACCGTCGCCGGCGAGTTCCTGCTCCGCGAAGCCAACGGCTGCACCGACAACCCCCTCACCTACGGGGACCGGGTGCTGCATGCCGGGAACTTCCACGCCATGCCCGTCGGCTTCGCCTCCGAACAGACCGGCCTGGCCATGCACATGGCCGCCTACCTGGCGGAGCGTCAGCTCGGACTGGTGGTCAACCCCACCACCAACGGCGACCTCCCGATCATGCTCACCCCCCGGGCCGGCCGCGGCTGCGGGCTGGCCGGCGTGCAGATCAGCGCGACCTCGTTCATCTCCCGGATCCGCCAGCTCGTCACCCCCGCCTCGCTGACGACGCTGCCGACCAACGGCTGGAACCAGGACCACGTCCCGATGGCGCTCAACGGCGCGAACGGCGTCACCGAGGCCCTGGAGCTGGGCTGGCTCGCCGTCGGCTCGCTCGCCCTGGCCGCCGCCCAACTGGCCGTGATGACCGGCGCGGAGGCGGACGCCACCGGCGTCTGGGCCGAACTCGCCCGAATCTCCCCGGCGTTGGAGGCCGACCGCCCGATGGCCGCCGAAGTCCGCGCCGCCGCCGAGCTGTTCCAGGACCACGCCCGGGCCCTGCTGACCGCCGGCGACTGATCCCACGGACCGCGGGCGCCCGTCCCCCGCCGGGCGCCCGCCCCCGGCCCCGCCGCCCACGAGAGAAGGAGACCACCCCGCGATGACTGGTTGGGGGATCACCCTCCCGCTGACCGGCGTGCCCCTGCCGGCCCACCGCGCACTCGTCGAGCGCCTCCCCGACCTGGGCTACACCGGCGTCTGGACGGCCGAGACCGCCGGCGCCGACGCCTTCTCCCCCCTGGTGCTCGCCTCCCAGTGGTCGTCCCGGCTGCGGCTGGGCACCGCGGTGGCCCCGGTGTTCACCCGGGGTCCGGCCCTGCTGGCGATGTCCGCGGCGGCCGTCGCCGACTGCGCGCCCGGCCGGTTCGCCCTCGGCATCGGCGCCTCCTCCCCCGGCGTCGTCCAGGACTGGAACGGCCTCGCGCACACCCGCCCGTTCGCCCGGACCCGGGACACCCTGCGCTTCCTGCGCACCGCCCTGGCCGGCAAGCCGGTGACCGAGCGGTACCCCACGTTCGGGGTGCGCGGCTTCCGGCTGGAGCGGCCGCCGGCCACGCCCCCGCCGATCCTGCTGGCCGCGCTGCGCCCCCGGATGCTGCGCCTGGCCGCCGAGGAGGCGGACGGCGCGATCACCAACTGGCTGGCCCCCCACGACGTGCCGACGGTCCGGGCCGCGCTCGGCCCCGGACCCGAACTCATCGCCCCGGTCTTCGTGTGCGTCACCGAAGACGCCCGGGCGGCCCGCCGGTTGGGCCGGATGATGATCGGCAGCTATCTCACCGCGCCCGCCTACCGGGCCTTCCAGGACTGGCTCGGCCGCACCGAACCGCTCGCCGCGATGCACCGGGCCTGGGACGCCGGCGACCGCTGGCGCGCCCTGCTGGCCGTCCCGGACGAGGTGGTCGACGAACTGATCGTGCACGGCGGTCCGGACGCCTGCCGCGCCCGCATCCGGCAGTACGCCGCCGCCGGCCTGGACACCCCCGTGCTCGCGCTGCTCCCCACCGACGACGGCGACCCCGTCGCACAGGTCGAGGCGCTCGCCCCGGCCCGGGACTGACGACGTGCTCGCCACCCTCCTGCCGGACCACGTCGCGGCGGCGGAGTCCTACGGCGACGACCCGGCCGCCGCGCTCTTCCCCGAGGAGCAGCAACTGGCCGCCGCCATGCGGCCGGAGCGCCGCCGGGAGTTCGCCACCGCGCGGCACTGCGCCCGCCGCGCGGCCCTGCGCCTCGGCGTTCCCCCCGGCCCCCTGCTCCCCGGCCCCGGCGGCGCCCCGCACTGGCCGGCCGGGATCGTCGGCAGCCTCACGCACTGCCGCGGCTACCGCGCCGCCGCGCTGGCCCACCGCTCCGGTGCCCGCGCCGTCGGCATCGACGCCGAACCCCACCGGCCGCTGCCGCCCGGCATGTTGGCCCGCATCGCGCTCCCGGAGGAACGCGCGGACCAGCGCGCCCTACGGGAGACCGACGCCGCGGTGTGCTGGGACCGGCTGCTGTTCTGCGCCAAGGAGGCGGTCTACAAGGTGTGGTCGCCCCTGACCCGGGCCTGGCTCGGCTTCCACGAGGCCACCATCGCCCTCCACCCGGCCGGCACCTTCCGCGCGCGCGTGCTCCGCACCCCGCCGGACGGCACCGCGACCGACGTCCCCGCCGTCCTCGACGGCACCTGGCTGGCCGCGCCCCGCCTGCTGCTCGCGGCGATCGTCGTCCCGCCCGCCGCGCCGTAGCCTGCTGACCCCCGCCGCCAACCACCCAAGCCCACCGGCCCGTTCCGGTGCTCACGACAAGGTGCGCAACTCCTCATGACGACCCGGATACTCGTGACCGGCGGAGCCGGCTTCATCGGCTCCCACTACGTCCGCACGCTGCTCGGCCCGGACGGCCCCGGCGACGTGGCGCTCACCGTGCTCGACAAGCTCACCTACGCCGGCAACCCCGCCAACCTCGACGCGGTCCGCGCCCACCCGGGCTTCCGCTTCGTCCAGGGCGACATCTGCGACCCCGCGACCGTGCGCGCCCTCATGGCCGAGCACGACCAGGTGGTGCACTTCGCCGCGGAGTCGCACGTGGACCGGTCCATCGACGGCGGCGACACCTTCGTCTACACCAACGTCCTGGGCACCCACACCCTCGTCGCCGCCGCCCACCAGGCCGGCATCGACACCTTCGTGCAGATCTCCACCGACGAGGTCTACGGCTCGATCGACGAGGGCTCCTGGCCCGAGACCCACCCGCTGCGCCCCAGCTCCCCCTACTCGTCGGCCAAGGCGTCCGGCGACCTGGTGGCCCTCTCCTACCACCACACCCACGGCCTGGACGTCCGCGTCACCCGGTGCTCGAACAACTACGGCCACCACCACTTCCCCGAGAAGGCCATCCCGCTGTTCATCACCCACCTCATGGACGGCCGGCAGATCCCGCTGTACGGGGACGGCGGCAACGTCCGCGACTGGCTCCACATCGACGACCACGTCCAGGGCATCGAGCTCGTCCGCACCCGCGGCCGCGCCGGCGAGGTCTACAACATCGGCGGCGGCACCGAGCTGTCCAACCGCGAACTCACCGCGCTGCTGCTCGCGGAGTTCGGCGCGGACTGGGACACCAGCGTGCTGCCCGTCGCCGACCGCAAGGGCCACGACCGCCGCTACTCCGTCGACTGCACCAAGATCCGCGAGGAGTTGGGCTACGCCCCGCGCGTGCCCTTCGCCCAGGGACTCGCCGACACCGTGCGCTGGTACCGCGAGAACCGGGCCTGGTGGGAGCCCTTGAAGGCGCGAGCGGCGCTGTGACCGCCCCACAGGAGCGCCCCTGGCTGGTGACCGGCGCCGGGGGCATGCTCGCCCGGGACGTCCTCGACCGCCTCGCCACCGCCGGCCGCCCCGCGGTGGCCGCCACCCGCGCCGACCTGGACGTCACCGACCCGGAGGCGGTGCGCGCGGCGCTGGCCGCCCACCGCCCCTCCGTCGTGGTCAACTGCGCCGCCTGGACGGCGGTTGACGCCGCCGAGGACCACGAGCACCGGGCCCGCGCGGTCAACGCCACCGGCCCCCGCCTGCTGGCCGACGCCTGCCGCACCGCGGGCAGCGTCCTGCTCCAGGTCTCGACGGACTACGTCTTCGACGGCCGCGCCCGGACCCCGTACCCGGAGGACGCCCCCACCGCCCCGCGCAGCGCCTACGGCCGCACCAAACTCGCCGGCGAACGCGCGGTCCGCACCCTCCTCCCGGACACCGGCTACGTCGTGCGCACCGCCTGGCTCTACGGCGCGGGCGGCCGCAACTTCATCCGCACCGTCACCGAACTGGAACGCACCCGCCCCACCCTCGACGTCGTCAACGACCAGTGGGGCCAACCCACTTGGTCGGCCGATCTCGCCACCCACCTGGTCGAGTTGGGCGGGCGCGCCCTGGCCGGCGCCGCCCCCGCCGGCGTCTACCACGGCACCAGCACCGGCGCGACCACCTGGTTCGCCCTCTGCCGGGAGGTCTTCCGCCTGCTCGGCGCCGACCCGGAACGGGTCCGCCCCACCACCGGCGACCGCTTCCCCCGCCCCGCGCCCCGCCCCGCCTACAGCGCCCTCGCCCACGACCGCTGGCACGCCGCCGGCATGTCCCCGCTCCCCCACTGGCGCACCGCCCTCACCGAGGCGTTCCCCACCCTCCTCCGCCAGAAAGCCGAGAAGCCCGCATGCGACCCCTGTCCATAGAAGGCGCCTGGATCCACGAGCCGGAGGTCTTCGCCGACGCGCGCGGCAGTTTCCACGAGTGGTTCCGCAGCGACGCCTTCCGCGCGGCCACCGGCCAGCAACTCCCGCTCGCCCAGGCCAATCTCTCGGTGTCCCGCCGCGGCGCCTGCCGCGGCATCCACTTCGCGGACGTCCCCCCGGGCCAGGCCAAGTACCTCACCTGCGTCCGCGGTGCCGTCCTGGACGTCATCGTCGACGTCCGCACCGGCTCCCCCACCTTCCGCCAGTGGGAGATGGCCCGGCTCGACGACACCAACCACCGCGCCGTCTACCTCTCCGCGGGCCTGGGCCACGCCTTCCTGGCCCTCACCGACGACGCCACCGTCGTCTACCTCTGCTCCGAGGGCTACGCCCCCGAACGCGAACACGGCATCCACCCGCTGGACCCCGAACTCGCCATCGCCTGGCCCCCCGACATCCCCCCGATCCTCTCCCCCAAGGACGCCAACGCCCCCTCCCTCACCACCCTCCACCACCGCGGCCTCCTCCCCACCTACCCCACCCGTTGAAGCGCCCTCACCCACCCATGAAGCAGAACCCGCCATGAAGCAATCCCACATCGCCATGTTCAGCGTGGGGGCCCACGGGCACGTCAACCCCAGCCTCGACGTCATCCGCGCGCTCGTCGCCCGCGGCCACCGCGTCACCTACGCCATCCCCCCGTCCTTCGCCGCCACCGTCGCCGCCACCGGCGCCGAGCCCCGGACGTACACCACCACGCTCCCCGCCCCCGACGACCCGGACGCCTGGGACGGCCAACTCCTGGACCACCTCAGGCTGTTCCTCGCCGACGCCGGCCGCGCCCTCCCCCAACTCCTCGCCGCCTACCGGGACGACCGCCCCGACCTGATCCTCTACGACCCGATGGCCTACGCGGCCCGCGCCCTCGCCGACCGCTGGCGCATCCCCGCCGTCCAACTCTCCCCGCACGCCGTCCCCTGGAACGGCTACGAAGAGGACATCGCCGCCGAACTCGCCGCCCGGCCCCCCGGCGACACCACACCCCCCGCCCACGCCTGGCTCGCCCAGACCGGCCTCGGCCCCAGCCGCGCCGCCCGCCGCCCCGACCGCTGCCTGGCGCTCATCTCCACCCTCCTCCAGCCCCACCCCGACCGCGTCGACCCCACCGTCTACACCTTCACCGGCCCCTGCTGGAACACCCACGCCCCCGACTTCTACCGCGCCTGCATCGCCGCCTTCGGCGACCACCCCGACTGGCACGTCGTCCTCCACACCGGCCGCAACACCACCCCACCCCTCCCCGACGCCCTCCCCGCCAACATCGAGGCCCACCCCTGGGTCCCCCAACGCTCCGTCCTCGACCACGCCGACGCCTTCCTCACCCACGCCGGCGCCAGCAGCGCCCACGAGGCCCTCGCCCGCGGCGTCCCGATGGTCACCGTCCCCCAGGCCGCCGACCAATTCGGCAACGCCGCCCTCCTCACCAACCTCGGCATAGCCCGCCACGTCCCCAAAGCCTCCGCCACCCCCGAAACCCTCCGCAACGCCGTCCTCACCCTCCTCAACGACCCCGCCCTCCCCCACCACACCACCCGCATCCTCAACCACCTCTCCACCGAACCCGGCACCCCCCAAGCCACCACCCTCATAGAGTCCGAACTCCCCTGACCCCCAACACAAAAAAGCCCGGGCCAGACATCAACTGTCTGACCCGGGCTCCCCAACAGAGCCGCCTTCGGGATTCGAACCCGAGACCTACGCATTACGAGTTGTCCGTTCTTGTTCCGTCAGTATCCGCCGGAGTCCGCGAGCAGGGTCGAGCGCCTGGTCGGATGCCTGATAGGTCACTGGCGGACGTTCGTGGACGGGCTCGGAACGACGGGGAAGTGAGACCGCAACTGAGACTGCAAGCGCATGCTCTCAATGTCGTACGGGACGACTCCGACGCCGCCTGCCCACCCTTCGGCCGCTACGTGCGACCCTGGCAGCAGTCGTCGCTCCCGGAAGGAGGTGCCGTGGCGGAGTCCAGCCCGCGCGGAACCTATCTACTCATCGCCGATGCGCTGCGAAAGGACATCGAGAAGGGATTGGAAGGGGACGCGCTCCCGTCCGAAACCGCTCTTATGCGGACGCATGACGTCTCGCGTAACACCATCCGGCGCGCGCTCAAGACTCTGGAGGCGGAGAGGCTCGTCACCTCCGTTCCCGGCGCCGGCTGGCGGGTGTCCAGCAAACCCATAAGGCCGCTCATCGACCGCATGACCGATCTGATCGCGGAGGATTCGCTGACGGTAGGCGACAACTACCCGTCGGAGTCGAAGCTGTGCGAGCGCTTCGGTGCCTCCCGAACAGCGATCCGGCATGCCCTCGCTCAGATGGAGGGAACCGGCCTGCTCGCGACGGTCCACGGCAAGGGCCGCACCGTTCGCGCTCTCCCGACGAATCTGGAGGATACGTAGCCTTGGCACCCATGGGGCTTACCGAGTGGGCGTACTCGCTCTCTGAATCGATGTTGGCCGACCCGTTGCCGCGCCGCTGGGCACACTCCCTTGGTGTCGCCAAGCGGGCTCGTTCCCTGAGCCCGATCCTCGGTGTAGACGCCGAACTATTGGAGGCCGCGGCCGTCCTTCACGACATCGGGTACTCCCCCTCCATCGCCACGACCGGCTTCCACCCGCTCGACGGTGGTCGCTTCCTCCGCGACCAGGAGGGGGCCGACGACCGAGTCGTGCGGCTCGTGGCTCATCACTCCTGCGCACTCTTGGAGGCGGAGGAGCGGGGGCTCCGGCATGAGCTGGAGTCCGAGTTCGAGCTGGAGAGGCCGGAGCTGGTGGACGCACTCATCGTCTCCGACATGACGACGACGCCTGACGGCGAGCACACCACGCCAGCCGCACGGCTGGAGGAGATCGTGCAACGGTACGGCCCGGACACGATCGTTGGCCGTTTCATCCAGCGAGCGGCGCCGGAGATCTACGCCGCGAACGAGCGTGTGGAGCTCCGGATGGCTTCCACCGCAGCCGACGCTCAGCCGATGTAGGGCTGCGGCCGGGTCTCGTCCAGGCCGTGCGCGATGCGCAGTCGCATGGACGGATGGATGTCCAGCCCATCGAGATCCGCCGGGGCCACCCAGCGGACCTCCTTCGATTCACTGCTGGTCCGGAGAGAACCCCCAACTGGATGGGCCCGGAAGCAGATAGAGAACTGCTGTCGCACTTCACCGTCGTCGTAGGCGAGGACGTGATCGGGGTCGGTGTAGAGCCCGACGATGTTGTCGACCTCGACGCGGATCCCGGTCTCTTCCTCCACCTCACGGACGGCCGTAGCTCCGATCCTCTCGCCGATGTCGTGGCCTCCACCGGGGAGCGCCCACAGGTTGTTGTCCGTCTTGTGGATCAGGAGAAGCTGCCCCTGGCCATTGCGGACCACGACTGTCACGGAGGGCACCACCGAGTTGGCCTTGGGCGCCTTCGGGTCGCGGAAGTAGTCGATCCGGCTCATGCGCCCGATCCTCGCAGGTTAGTGGGCGAGGAGATGGGGCGGGCGCCCTCCCAGATACGTTCGACGCTCTCCGCGTAGGCGTCGAAGAGCTCCCCTCCGGGGACACGCTGCAGATGCAGGACAGGGGCCATGTAGGCGCCGACGCCGTAAAGGTGCCCGTTCGCCAGCATCGCGTCATCGGCACGGTAGATCGAGTTGTAGAGCGTGGTGGAGTGCAGCCGGAACTCCACCCCTGGAAGCCTGAACAACGACGAGTAGTTCACCAGCGCATTGCGAATCTTGCTTGCCATCGCGCCATCGATGCCCTCGTCCTCGCCGCGCACGGCGACGGCGGCCGAGTCGGGGTCGCCGAGCATGAACCGGATCCGTAGGCCATCGGCCGACTTTTCCTTCACCACTTGGTGGAACTCGGCGTCCTCAGTGAGCCAAAAGCCCGAGTAGACGAGCACGTCGAAGTGCCGCGTGGCTCCGGCGTAGAGCTGCGGCCAAAGCCGATTCGGTACGACAGAGCGGTGCGGGTAGAGCTGGACAAGCTCAGCGTTACCTGCCTCAGTCACCTCCGCCGACGTCCGCTCTTCTGGCCAGAGGTAGGACACTTCCCGCCGCAAAAGGGATGCTGTCGCGTACTTGTACCGGCGGTACGGCTGACGCTTGGGCTCATTGACCCAGCGCTCCACTGTCTTCGCCGACACCCCTAGGCGATCAGCAACCTGATCAAGCGTCATGCCGCTTTCGACGATCGCGCCGCGCAACCGCTCATTGGCCATGCCGTGCACTCCCCCCGAGGGACGACTTGGGACGACTCCACCGTAGCGAAGGCGTCCCGGAGTTGGGCAAGCACGGAGTTCATCGTCGCGTCTGGTCAAGCCACGCTTGAGGCAACTCGGCGGGGCGGACTCGCGAAGTCAAAGAAACCAAAGGACTTGACTCCGCGAACTATCCACCCCACCATAAGGAACAGGTACTACATGTACCTCACGCCCGGAGGGCTCCGCACTGGCGGATCAGCTCGATGGAAGCGTCCGTTCGTTGAGAACTTCACAGCGTGCCGTCCCAGCCACCTGCACACGGGTGGTCGATGGGGCCGCCTCCAGCCCAGCAGTGCTGGGCCCGGGAGGTCACCTCCAGCCCTCGCAAGGCTCGGGAGGTAGCTCGGAGCGATCCGGGCAACAGGACGCCGTCCCCTGTCGTGGGCGGCCCGGGGCTACTCACCTCCCCGGGGTGAAAAAAGGAGCGTCGCCCACTGACCTTCGGGAGTAGGTGACGAGTCGCCGCTACCCCGGCCTTTTGGTCGGCGGTGTCCGGCGGCTACGGACCACCCGAGTCCGAGCTACCGGAAGGGGACCCGCTCATGGGTCGCCGAAGTACCTAGGGCGCTGACCGCCGTTGGACCAACGCGGCAGCATCGAGCCCTTTGCGTCCCGCCCACTGCCGGCATCGGAGTCATCCGGGTGCCGGCGGTGCGCGATTCATCCGGAGCAACCGCGGGCTATCCGCGGCCGGTTGCCTCCCCCGCCCGTCCGGCCTTTTTGCCGTACGGGCGGGGTGTGGGGAGTCGCGATGCGCTCCACGCAAAAAGGTGCGCCGTCCGGGAGGCAACCCGGACGGCGCGCGCCACAGGCACCTGTAGAGAGGAACTACCTGTGAACGCCCACAGCATGACACCTCACGCTGCCGTCACGCACCTGACCGAGGACGAGCGCCGTGAGCTGTCGGACAAGGTCCGTGAGGCCAACCGGCGCTCCAGCAACGGGGGCGGCCGGTGAGCGAGCCCGACCCGCAGCACGACCGCGCATCTGAGCCCTGCGACGAGCTGCCGCCGCTTCCTCAACGTGAGCCCGGCGGCTCCCTGTAGAGGCCCAGCCCCGGACCCGCCGTGCGTGGCGGGCGGTTGCCTCCTCCGTCCGTCCGGCCCACGGCCGTACGGACGGGGTTGCAGGGAGCCGCGAGGGCTTCACCACCACTGGGAGGACTGCTCATGAACCGCCTGAAGAAGGCCGCCGCCGACAACCGCGAAGCCGCCGCCGTCCAGCGGGCCCACGGCCGTGAGGACACGGCGCGGCGCCTGGAGGCCCGCGCCGACGAGCTGGAGTCCGGGCGGGTCACCGACCGCACGGACGCGGTGATCGGGCTCATCGGCTGGGCGCGGCGCCGCTGACCTGATCGCCGCCGCACTGGCCGCCTAAGACATCCACATCCCGCCCCGCCGATAGGAGTTCTCATGGCTGCTGTCGAGATCGTTTCGTTCGGCTACCTGCACAACGCCCCGCCCCCAGCGCACCTGACCATCGACCTGCGCGAGCACTTCCGTGACCCGCACGTGTCGCCGGAGCTGCGGTACATGACCGCGGCCGACGAGCCGGTACGCGCCGCAGTGCTCAACACCCCGGGCATCACGGCACTGGTGGAGGCCACGGCGACGGCGGTCGCGGCGTTCGCTGCCGGCCCGAGTGCCGGGGTCGTGACCGTCGCCGACGGATGTGCCGGCGGTCGGCACCGGGCCCCGACCTTCGCGCTCGTCCTGGCCGAGCGTCTGACGGCCGCTGGACACCGCGTGAGCGTCCGCCACCGCGACCTGGACAAGCCGGTCGTTCAGCGCTGAACGGCTGCCCGATCCGCCTGTCTCGCACGGGCGGTGAGGGGAACCGTTCAGTGTTCCGCCGCAACCTGAGTAGGAGACAACGTCATGGCATGGTTCAACAAGGCTTCGGACGCAGACCTCGTGCAGGGCATGGAACTGGCTTCTTCCGCTGCGGAAGAGGCGCGTCAGAACGGTGACAAGGAACGAGAGGCCGCGTTCCACGAGGACCTGAATGGAATGCTCGACGAGTCCGAGCGTCGCGGCTTCTCCCGCTGGGGCCGCTGAACACCGAGTCCGCAGAGAAGGCCCGCACCACGGTGCGGGCCTTCTGCGTGCACGGCGGCCGCCACCGGCCGCTCTCACCCAAGGAGCAGACATGGCCCGCAAGACCACGATCATCGTCAACGGCGACGTCGGCGCAACGGTCATCTCCGGTACCACCGGCACGGTCGCCCTCAACGGCGACATCCACCAGGGCGACACCGGCCCGAGCAAGGACACCGGCAACCGGTCCTTCTCCGGCACGGGGATGACGGTCATCGAGGGTGACAACCACGGCACCATCTCCCGGTCCTTCTGACGCACACCGCCCCGGCATCCAGCCGTGAAGGGCGCCGGATCGAATCCGGCCCGGGGCACCGGCGCCTCCGCGCGCCCCGCCGCACCGCACGCATGCGGCTTCACCACCAACGGCACGCGGCCCCCGGGAGGCACCCCGAGAGCCGCTGACAGGCCGTTCCGCTTGAGAGGAACCACGACCCATGACCCAGATTACTGTCGCCGACGCCGCGTTGGCGTTCGCACCGTGGCTAGAGTCAACGGCCGCCGAACTGGACGCCATCGACGCCGAGATGCCGCTCATCACGGCCCAGATGGACCTGTTGGACGCCTATCTCCCCGTCTTCGACCGCCCCGTCACGGAGTTGGACGAGCGGCGCATCCGTCGGGCTCGCCGTCGGGTGCTGGCCGCGCGGCGGGCGCTGGCTAACCGCCTCAACACCGGTGGGGAGGCGGCGTGATGGCGGACACCTTCACTGCCCAGATGTCGAGCGCGCATGGCGGCTGGTGCGTGTACGTGGTGCGGCTCGACGTATCGAACTGGCCCGAGCACAACTGGGGCTGCACCGCTTCGATTCCCACGCCGGTCGAGCGCGCCGAAGCGCTGACTGCTCTCGGCTACGAGGTGACGGCCGGCGCCGAGTGGGAGTGGTTCGAGTACAGCGAGCTGGCCGAGGACTCGTCGAGCCCGGTGTGCCTGCTTGCCACCATCCCGGTTCGTCTGAAGGAGGCGCCGTGATTCGCATCGTGACCCGCGCTCGTCTTGCCGCCCTTGAGCAGGCGGCTGAGGGCGCACAAGCCCGTACCGAAGAGGTACAGGACGCCGCGGCCGAGGCGGCGTCCTGCCACACGCGGTCGGCGCAGCGTCTGAGCGTGGCGTTGGCTGCGGCTCGCGCCGCCGCGGACGAGTACCAGGGCGACGCGGAGATTCTTCGGGTGGGCCTGGCGCACATGAAGGCTCAACTGGGCACGGCCCGGGCGATGGTGGAGGAGCAGGCGGAGCGGATCAAGACCCTGCGCGCTGACCTCGCCACCATGAGCTGTGCGGTGGTGTTGCTGCGCTACGGCCGGTTGGACAGTGTCCACCCCGACGTAGCGGCCGCCAAGCGCCATGCCCGATCGCTTGGCGCGCCCGCCGACGGGTGGTGCCCGCCCACCGGGAAGCCCGCATCCGAGCTGTCCTGGCGCGTCTGCCCACTCGGGAACTTCGTGATTCAGGCCGAGGTTTCGGAAGCGGGTGCGGCATGACTACGGCGACACACCCCGTCGTTTCGACGGCATCCCGCAGCATTCCGACGGCAGCCCCCGGCGTTTCGGGGGCGCGGTGGTGGCGGCGTCCGGATGCGATGCGACTGCTTGGCCTGGTGGCCATCGGCGGTGGTTCGGCGCTGGCCGGGATCGGGTTCACCGGCTCGTATTCCGCACTCGCCCGGCTCGGTTCCGAGCACGGCTTCGGCTGGTTCGCCGACGTCTTCCCGATCGGGGTGGACGTCGGCATCGTGGTCCTGCTCACCTTGGACCTGTTCCTGATCCATCGCCGTGCGCCGTGGCCGGTGCTGCGACTGCTGGCCCACACCTTCACCGTGGCGACGATCGTGTTCAACGCTGCCGCGGCCGGCCCGATCCGCACGGATCCGGTCGGGGCGGCGATGCACGCGGTGGTCCCGCTGATGTTCGTCGCCTCCGTCGAAGCCGGCCGCCGCCTGGTCGTGCGGGCCGCGCAACTCGCCGACGGCAAAGCCGTGGACCGGATCCCGCTGCACCGCTGGATCCTGGCCCCTTGGCCGACCTGGCTGCTGTATCGGCGGATGCGGCTGTGGGGCCTTCCCTCCTACACCGCCGCGGTGACACGGGAGCAGGAACGGACCGTCTACCGCGTCATGCTCATCCGCGAGTACGGCGACGTCGACAAGGCGCCGCAAGAGGCCCGACTGCCGCTGAAGATGGCCCAGTACGGGCTGAGCGTGGACGAGGCCCTGGCCCTGCCCGCGCAGGCCGAACAAGCCGCCGCGCAACGCCGCGAACGGGCCGAGGAAGCCGAGATGGAGGCGCAGGCGCGGGCGGCGAAGCGACAGGCCCAGGCCGAAGTGCAGCAGCTTCGCACCGCCGCGGAAGTCGAGGAGGCCCGAGCGGAGGCGGCGGCCCTGGCAGGCGCCGCCAAGGCCACTGCGGAAGGCCGCACGGCCCAGGCCCACATCGAAGCCCAGGCCCGCACCCAGGCCGCCCAGCGAGCCGCCACAGCGGCGGAACGCACCGCAGCCGCCGAATCCGACGCCCTCCAATCCGCCACCGCCGCGGCCGCTTTGAGGAAGGCCGCCGAGGACGAGAAGGCCGCTCTCGAAACGCGGGCCCGCAACGCCGAAACGCAGAAGGCTGCCCTCGAAACGGAAGCCGCGGCCGCCGAAGCGCGTGCCCGGATCAAGGCCGCGGAAGCGGCAGAGGCGGCCAAGGAGAAGTCCCGCGCGGCCGATGTCGAGGCCGCGGAGGCGGCGAAGCAGCGTGCTGCCGAAACGCGGGCCCGTGTCGCCGAAATCGAGTTGGCCGCCCTCGAAAGGGAGGACCGGGCCCGGCTCAAGCCCTCGGAACGCGACGCCCGCCGTGTCGCCCGGATGATCCTCACCGACGCCGCCGGCATCCCCGAGAGCCTCGACCTGAAGGTCATCGCGGACGCCCTCGGAATCTCCGTGACCACCGCGTCAGACCGCCGCAAGGAAGCCGCCGCCCTCCTCTCCGGCGGCTACACCCTCCCGACAGTGGATACGCGGGTGCCGGCGTGAGCGGCCTTCGGATCGGTTCGCTGTGCACCGGCTACGGCGGCCTGGACATGGCCGCCCAAGCCGTCTTCGGGGGCACGGTGGCATGGGTCGCGGACCCCGACCCCGGCGCCTCCCTGATCCTCACCCACCACCACCCGCAGGTGCCCAACCTCGGCGACCTGACGGCCGTGGACTGGGCCGGCGTCGAACCGGTCGACGTGCTGACGGCCGGCTACCCGTGCCAGCCGTTCAGCACCGCCGGCCACCGAAAAGGAGTCGCCGATGACCGGCACATCTGGCCGCACATCGCGGGCGCCCTTCGCGTTCTACGACCCCGCGTCGCGGTCTTTGAGAACGTCGCAAACCACCTTCGAATCGGATTTCCCGACGTCCTCGCCGACCTTGCCGCCCTCGGGTTCGATGCGTGGTGGTGCGTTGTACGCGCATCCGACGTGGGCGCCCCCCACCAGCGGCGCCGGCTGGTCGTCCTTGCGGTCGCTGCCGACACCGACGGCTCGGGACTGGAAGGGTGCGGGCTACGACGGGCAGTTGCCGAACGCCGTGGCCCTGCTGCCGATGCCGCGGACCTCGGACACCAACGGGGCCGGAGCACACGGGGACGGAGGCCCGGACCTGTGGACCGCAGTGTCGCTACTGCCGACACCGACCGTGGCGGATTCACGGACCACGGCGAACCGGAGAGCGGACGGGACGCCGTACGGCAGCGGGTACGGCATGACGCTGACCGACGCCAGCCGGCGACTCCTGCCGACGCCCACGGCGTCGGACGGGGAGCGCCGGAGCGCGACGTACGGCAGGGGCAACCCGACGCTGTCTGGGGCCGTTTCCTCCCCGCCGTCCGACGCTGGGAGCACGTCACCGGACGGCCCGCCCCCGGGCCAACTGACGCTCTGGGGCGCCTGAACCCGCCGTTCGTCGAATGGATGATGGGCCTGCCCGTCGGTCACGTCACCGACGTCCCCGGCCTGACCCGCACCCAGCGACTCAAGGCGCTGGGCAACGGCGTCGTGCCGCAGCAGATCGAGGCCGCCTTGCGTTTCCTGGCACCGACCGCGGTCGGCGCCAGGCGGTGGGAGGTGGCGGCGTGAGCGAGCCGATCGCCGGCGCCGACCTGTGGCGACCGGTGATGGAGGCGGCCGGGTGGCGGTGCTGGTGCACCGGCCAGTGCGGCACCCCACACAGCAAGGACGACGGCCGCTGCCCCCGCACCCACGACGGCTACACCAACCCCCGCGGTGGCTGGGTCCGCCTCATCGCCGCCCCCGCCGACCCCACCACCACGCCCCTGGCCGCCGCCCAGCTCGGGTCGGCGGACCTGAGGGCCTGGTGCCCCGCCTGCCACACCGCCGCTACCCGCGCGGCCCGCAAGACCCGCGCCTACGGCCTGCGGCAGGGCGACGGGCTTTTCGACCTGTAGTCGCACCACGCCGCTCCCGGCCCGCCCGGGAGCGGCCCACTCAACGACGTCATGAGGAGCGGGATGAGCATCCGCCGCGAAACCGCCGAGGACGACGACCTGCGCACCGAGGGTCTCCTCGCACAGGCCGGACGAGCCATGACCAGCGCCGAGAGCCACCAGGACCCGTTCTTCCGGGCGGTCGTATCGGGCCTGGCCAGCAGCGATTCCCACGACCCGCCCGCGGGTCACAACTACCCCAAGAGGGGCTGAGAGGAGACACCGATGTTCCACGCAGGCGACGAAGTGCAGATCCTCAACTGCGCCGACGACCCCCGCGCCACCGGGTGGACCGGCCGAATCATCGACGAGGTCCCGCCCGGCCCCCTCACCGAAGGGCGGTGGACCGTCCACGGCGTGGGCCTGTTCATCGGCCCCGTCCTGTGCCACACCCACGAACTCCGCGCCACCGGCCGCAGGAAGGGCTGACATGACGACCCCGCGCCGCTACCAGTTCGACAACCCCCTGCCCACCCCGCGGCAGGAGACGCGCCTGCCCGTCTACCAGCCCACGCCGATGCCCGGCCCGGCCGTGTACGAGGACGGGCGGCCGATCGTCGTCCAGCACATCCACCACGCCCCGCCCGACCGCACCGTCCAACGCGTCGCCCTCGGGGCCGGCGTGGGCGGCGGTGCGGTGGCTGCTGGTGTCTTCCTTGGCCCGATGCTCGCAACTCTGCTGGCCTCCGCCGCCGTCCCGATCGCCTTCATCGCCCTGGCCCTGGTCTCCGCCGCGTGGGGCATCGGCACGGTCGTGAAGGCCGTCGGCGGCCCCGAGGGCGAGTCGGCCGCGAAGAACGTCGCCAAAGCCCGCCGGCGCGGCTGACGGTTGCCCAGACGCGCCCGGCCGAACTGGTCGGGCGCGGTGGGGAGCCGGGACAGCCCCGGCCAGACGGGAGCCGAGATGGCCCAGCACAACCAGCCGCCGCTCACGGCGGCCGAGAAAGCCAAGCTCACCGTTCTCACCGCCCGGATGTGCAAGCGCTCCCTGGCAGGCGAGCACGTCGACCTCAACGACCTTCAGCGCAAGGTCGATCGCATCCTCGACGACGCCGCCAAGCGCGCCGAGACCAACCCCCGCTGATTTCGCCCCGGGACGGCCGTATTCGCCTGGCAGCAGTCCGGCCGCCCCGGGTCCTGCCCACCCTTCACAGCAGACAGGGCACCAGCATGACCGATACCGTCACCCCTCCCGCGCACCTGCGCCCCGTACCGGACACCCCCGACGAGGACGACGCCCCGGCCGTACCGCCGGCCGTCGACAACCCCGCCCTGCCCAAGCCCGGCCTGGTCAACGAAAAGCGCAAGCCGATCCTGGCCGGCTGGATGACCAACCGCCGCGACTTCCTAGCCACCGCCCGCCACGCCAGCGCCAACCTCGGCTACGCCTCCCTCTACCACGGCGCCCGACTGCCGGTATACAGCGCGCGGTTGACGTTCATGGCCCCCCGCGGCGCGTGCCGGTTCGTCTCCTCCACCAACCGGTGGGTCTGGGACCGTGAGGCGGCCCCGCTGCGAGCCCACGCCGTCGCCAACGAGGACGTCGAGGAGTACATGCGGCTGGCCCGCCTGCGCGCCGGACGCGTCCGCCTGCGGGGCCTGGTGGCCCTGATCGCCGCCGTGTTCGGCACCGGCTTCGCCCTGTGGCTCTACGTCATGGCCCCCGGCCTGCTCTACGCGTTCGCCGCCGGCGGGGTACTGCTGCTGGGACGGGCCGGGCAGCAACCCGACGCCCCCGTCATCGGCCCCGCGGTACTCAAGACCGAGGTGCAAAAGCTCACCGGCACCATCGTGCTGCGCGGGCTGGAGAGCATCGGCAACACGAGGATCACCGCCGCCATCAAGAAGGGCGGCGACATGAACGGGATGCGCTTCACCAGCGAAATCGTCCGCGACGGCCCCGGCTACCGCGCCGAACTCGACCTCCCCTACGGCGTCACCCCCGACGACGTGATGAAGGAACGCGAACCACTCGCCTCCGGGCTGCGTCGCAAGGTCGGCTGCGTGTGGCCCTCCCCCGACCCCACCGAGCACGAAGGCCGGCTCATCCTGTGGGTCGGGGACAAGCCGATGAACGAGACCACCAAACCCGCCTGGCCACTGCTCAAGTCCGGGCAGGTGGACCTGTTCAAGCCCGTGGTGTTCGGCAACGACCAACGCATGCGCGACGTGCAGGTCACGCTGATGTTCGCCTCCGTCGTCGTCGGCTCCATCCCCCGCATGGGCAAGACGTTCCTGATCCGCCTGCTGCTCCTGATCGCCGCCCTCGACCCCCGCGCCGAACTGCACGCGTTCGACTTCAAGGGCACCGGCGACTTCGGCGCCCTGGAGCCCGTGTGCCACCGCTACCGGGCCGGCGAAGAGGACGAGGACATCGAATACGTCGTCCAGGCCCTGCGGGAGTTGAAGGAGGAACTACGGCGGCGGGCGAAGGTGATTAAGTCCCTGCCGCGCTCGCGGTGCCCGGAGTCCAAGGTGACCCCGGAGCTGGCCGGCGACAAGAAGCTGGGCCTGCACCCGATCGTCCTCGGCTTCGACGAGTGCCAAGTCCCCTTCGAGCACGAGAAGTACGGCGCGGAGATCGAAGCCATCTGCACCGACCTGGTCAAGCGCGGGCCCGCGCTCGGCATGGTGGCGATGTTCGGCACCCAACGCCCGGACGCCAAGTCCCTGCCCACCGGCATCTCCGCCAACGCCGTCCTGCGGTTTTGCCTGAAGGTGATGGGCCAGCCCGCCAACGACATGGTGCTGGGCACCAGCATGTACAAGGCCGGCTACCGCGCCACGATGTTCTCCCGCTCCGACCGCGGCATCTGCTGGATGGCCGGCGAAGGCGACGACCCCCGCATCGTCGCCTCCGCCTTCGTCGACGCCGTCGGCGCGGAAACCGTCGTGGCCCGGGCCCGCGCCATGCGTGAGGAGTACGGCAACGTCACCGGCCACGCCATCGGCCAAACCCCCAACGCCACCGCAGGATCCGACATCCTCGCCGACGTCCTCGCGGTCATTCCGGCGCTGGAGAAGGCCGTGTGGTGCGAGCGCATCGCCACCCGCCTTGCCGAGCTGCGGCCGGAGGCCTACACCGGCTGGAAGGGCGAGAACGTCACCGCCGCGATGAAGCCCTGGGGCATCAAGCCCGGCCAGGTCTGGGGGCAGACCGACGACGGCGAAGGCCGCAACCGGCGCGGCATCGAACGCGCCGACATCACCGCCGCCATCACCCGCCGTGACGCCGACCGGGCCGCCGCATAGCCCCCGGCACCCCTGCTAGACCTAGCAGCCTCCGCTGCTAGGTCTAGCACCCTCGCTAGCACCCAAAAGGGCCTGTGATCAGGCACCTAGCGCCTAGCAGCCGATCAGGCCCAACCCCCGAAAACCGCCTCTGGAACGGGAGTTGACCCCCATGTTCCCCGCTAGCTTCTTCGCGCTGACCGCGGCACTCGCCGGTTACACACTGTTGTGCATCGCCGCGCCGTTCGGTCGCTGCCGACGCTGCCGCGGCTTCGGCCAACGCGTCCGCTACCACCGCGACGGCACCGCCAAGCCCGGCAAGTTCTGCCGCCGCTGCAACGGCACCGGCAAACGCATCCGCATCGGCCGCCGACTCCACCACCACGCCCGCCGCATCCACGCCGACGGCACCCGCACCCACCACACCGACTCCAAGGAGGCCCTGCCGTGGCAATAACCCTCTCCCTCGTCCTCATCCTCGGCCTGCTGCTGGCCCTGCTCATCCGCTACAAGTCCCTCGGTCTCGGCGCCGCCGCCGTGGCCGTCCTCTTCGGCTTCTACCTCGCCAGCACCGACGCCCGCCACACCATCAACGAACTCACCACCGCCGTCACCCACGCCATCACCAATCACTAAGGAGCCCCATGCCGACCGAGAACTTCGAGACCATCCGCTACACCGCCGACGTGGTCGCCATCAGCGACGGCCGCGTACTGCTCATCGAGCGAGGCTGGGACCCCTACGAAGGCCACTGGGCACTGCCCGGCGGCCACGTCGACGCCGGGGAGACCAGCCGCGCGGCGGCCGCGCGAGAACTGGCCGAGGAGACCGGCGTCCACGTGGCCGCCGACGACCTGAGCCAGATCGGCGTCTTCGACTGCCCCGACCGCGACCCGCGCGGCCGGTACATCACCGTCGCCTACCTCGCCGTCGTCCCCGCCGGCACCGTCCTCGCTGCTGGAGACGACGCCCGCTCCGCCCGCTGGTGGCCCCTGGACGACCTGCCGCCGCTCGCGTTCGACCACGCCGACATCCTCCACGCCATCACCAGCAACTAGGAGACTCGCATGCCCCGACTGCGCATCCAACGCGCCACCTGGCCCCGACCGGCCCTGATCCTCACCGACACCCCGCGCCCCAACTGCCGCGACTGCGAGGGTGACGGCGGCATCGCTCACGACTACGGCGACCACAACGGCGAGTACGCCGGCACCGACTGGGAGCCCTGCCACTGCTGGGACCAAGACCGCCGTTGGCTCCTGATGCCCCTGCCGCGTCCGCCCTGGCGCCGCCGCGGCCCCGGCCGTGACCCGTGGGGCACCGGCGGCTACAGCGACGAACCGCCCTTCTAAGACCGGAGAGGACACCCGTGATCGAGAACTACGCCGCACACACTCGCCGTGTCTCCTGCTACGTCCCCGTGTGTTCCCTGTGCGGTGGCAACGGGGATGCCGACGGGTTCGCCCCTCACCTCGACACCCCGCGCGAGGCCATCGAGTACGCAACCGCCGGCGACGAGGGGTGGACCCTCACCCTCGACGGCCTGCTGGTCTGCGACGCGGTCCGCGACACCGCGCACGAGGACGCCCACGCCGCCGCCGGCAAGCGCATGAGCCGCGACGCCATGACCGTCACCTGGGCCACCACGACCGCCTAGACACAGCGAGGGCGGCCCCCTCTCACGCCAATGAAGCGGGGCCGCCCTCATCCACCAGCCCATCAAGAACCGGAGGACTCCAGCATGACCCAACCCACCGACATTCGGCGAGTAGCCCTCGCCCTGGTCACCGCCGACGTGCCGGCTCTACCCCTGCGGGCCGGCAAGGTCCCGTTCGGCAACTGCCCTGCGTGCAAGGGCAACACGTGCGGCGGCCGGCCGAACATGAAGAACCCCGGTCCCTGCCAGTGCCCGCGGCCGTGCCACGCCTGGGCCGCCGCCACCACCGACCCCCGCGTCCTCACCTCGGCGGCATGGGCGCCCGCGTGGCGTGAGGCCGCGGCCGTCGCCTACCACCCCGGCGGCGCGGGACTGACGGTCGTCGACCTGGACGACGCGGCAGCCGTCGCATGGGCCCGTGAGAAGCTGCCCGCCACCCGTACGGTAGCGACGACACGGGGCCAGCACTGGATCTACCGGGGCGCGATGCAGGGCGCGAACGCCGTGCGGCCCGGCATCGACATCAAGTCCCTGGCGTCCTACGCCCGTTGGCTCGGCCCCGGCACCGGCACCATGACCGACCTGCCCGACGCCGTCCGCGCACTCGTCGTGAAGAAGCCCACTCCGGCCCGGCCTGCACGGCCTGGCGTCGCCGTGGCCGCGCTCGCCGGGGGCGGGGAGTGCCGGCACCGCACGCCCGTCTACCTGGAGCGCGGCATCGCCATGGCCGAGCAGCGCATCACCGCCGCCCAAAGCGCAATCCACACCACCGTGTACCGGACCTTCCTCGCCGTGCTGTCCGCTCACGGCCGGTGCGGCTGCCTCGCGGACGCGCACGTGGAGCGGCTGTTCACCGCCGCGCAGGCCAAGGGCGAGTCTCTGCGGCACTGCACCGACGCCTGGGCCAACGCCCAAGCCGCGCTGGGACTGTAGCCATGGCCGAAGAGGACAAGACTCCGGCCCGCGCGATCATCACCGACTACGCGCAGGCGCACTTCAGGTACTTCCGCACCGTCGACGGCACCGTGTACGCGCAGCGCAACGGCCATCCCGTGGCCCGGCCTATCCGCTCCCAGGGCACGACCGGCAGCCACCGGCAGGAACTCATGGTCGGCCTGTTCAAGGACGGGTGTGGCGTGTTCAACGGGACGGCACTGAAGGAGGCGCTCGACCTGATCGAGGCGCTCGCGCTGACCGAGGACGTGCAGCCCGTCCACATCCGCGTCGCCCCCGGCGTCGACGGGGCGACGTGGCTGGACCTGGGCCGCGGCGACGGGCGGTCCGTCCGCATCCACCCCACCGGTTGGGACATCACCACTCCCGACCCGCGCGAGGTCTGCTGGCGGCGCACCCAGCTCACCGGCGAACTCCCCCTCCCGGCCAAGGACACCGACGGCAAGGGCATCGACCTCCTCATGCGCCTGTGCAACTTCGCCAACGCCGAGACCGAGTGCCTGGCCATCGCCTGGTTGATCGGCTGCCTCGGGCCGTCCGTGCCCGTCCCCGCCCCCTTCCTCACCGGTCCCCAGGGCGCCGGCAAGTCGACCGGTGGGCGGATGCTCGTGCGGATCATCGAGGGCATGAGCGGGGACCTGCGCCGTGCCCCGAAGGACGAGGAGAACCTCCTTGCGGCCGTGGCCGCCGGCTGGGTCACCGCCCTGGACAACCTCTCCCACATGACCCCGGACCTGTCCGACGCCATGTGCTGCATCGTCACCGGCGCCGAGAACGTCAAGCGCGCCCTGTTCACCGACGGCGACGTGTTCCGCGTCGGCTACCGCCGCCCCTTGCTCCTGACCGGTATCGACGTCGGCGTCATCCGGCCCGACCTCGCCGAACGCCTCCTGCCCCTGCGGCTGGAACGCCCCCGCGTCCGGCGCACCGAGGCGGAACTGTGGGCCGAGTACGAAGAGGTGCTCCCGGTCGTGCTCGGGTCTCTCCTGGACCTCACGGTCCAAGTCCGCGCCGCTGAGGCGGAGACGCCGACCGACCTGCGGATGGCGGATTTCGCGCACGTGTGCGCGCAGCTCGACGCGGCAACCAGCCTGGGAGCGCTGCGCGCCTACCGGGCCAGCCTGGACGACCTCAACGACGACGTCATCGAGGGTGACCTCCTCTCGCAGACCGTCCTCAAGCACGCCGCCACCCTCACCCCGGGCGCGGAGGCACGGATGACGTCGTCCGAGTGGCTGCACTGCCTCACCGGCCTGTACGCGGGGGAGGACTGCCGTCCGCTGCCCAAGGGTTGGCCGACCACCGGCAAGGTCCTCTCCGACCGCCTCAAGCGCCTCCAGCCCACCCTCGCCGCCCGGAACGTCCTGATCGACTGGGGCCGCACCAGGGAGGGCCGCTACATCGAGATGATTCGACGCCCGGCCCCGCCGCTGCACCAGCAAGAGTCGATGCTCTGACCGGCGAACCAGCCGCCGGAACAAGCAAGAAGAGCACCGCCCCGCACCACGCGGCGGGTGCTCCTCTTGCGGTTCGGCGCCACGCGCCGCCCAAGGGTCGCGCCGCGCAGCGGCTCCTTCTTCACGCTGTGAGGCGCACCCAACTACAAGAACCACCCCCTCCTTTGTCCTAAGAAGGGAAGCGCTGCGTCACCTGCGTCACGCGGGCCGAAAAACGGCCCCTGGCCTGCGGCTACAGCCGTGACGCAGACGGCAGCCTCTGCGTCATCCTGCGTCACCTGCGTCACCCGATGACGCAGCCCATGACGCACCGGTGACGCACCCCCGCGCCACTGCGACACGCAAAACCGCAGGCCAGAAGCCCAAATGACGCAGATGACGCGGTGACGCAGAAATCCACACCTCGGACACACTCGCGCGAAGGTCCAAATCCCAACTCCCCGAAGACAAGGACGAACTGCCCAGGAGGCACCCCAGATGAGCACGGCGATTGCCACCCCCGTCGACCGACTTCTGTACAAGCCCGAGGAGGCAGCAAAGGCACTGTCGCTTGGTCGTTCCACCGTCTACGAGCTGATGGCCGAAGGCGCCCTGAAGTACATCAAGTTGGGCCGCACCCGCCGGATACGACGCTCTGACCTCGAAGCCTTCGTAGCGGCCCTTCCGCCCCAACACAACTGACCC
Organism: Streptomyces sp. WZ-12; assembly: GCF_028898845.1. Classification (NCBI taxonomy): domain Bacteria; kingdom Bacillati; phylum Actinomycetota; class Actinomycetes; order Kitasatosporales; family Streptomycetaceae; genus Streptomyces; species Streptomyces sp. WZ-12. The sequence continues at coordinate 4,244,046 of NZ_CP118574.1, forward strand.
ACGTATGCCCCGAGACGCCCCGAGCATCCCGCTCGGGGCGTCTCCCGTATGGAGGAGCCCATGAGCCCCCGCAAGTCCAACAACGAGTCGTCCATCTACTTCGGCACCGACGGCTGGTGGCACGGCCGCGTCACGATGGGCGTGAAGAACGACGGCAGCCCCGACCGTCGTCACCGCCGTGCCAAGACCGAACCCGAGATCAAGCGCAAGGTCAAGGAGTTGGAGCGGCAGCGCGATGAAGGCCGCGCAACCAAGGCTGGTCGCGCACCGACCGTCGCCAAGTGGATGGAGACCTACCTCACCGACATTGCGAGCCTGAAGCTCAAGCCGCGCTCGCTCGATGACTACTGGTCGAAGACGCGCAACGACATCATCCCCGGCGTCGGCCAGCACCGAATCGACAAGCTGCAGCCGGAGCACCTTGAACGGATGTACCGCGCCCTGCTCGACGCCGGCCACGCCCCCTCGCACGTCGTGAAGGTGCACCGCATCTTGTCTCGCGCGCTCAAGATTGCTCACCGTCGCCGCATGGTCAGCGAGAACGTAGCCACACTCGTGGAACCGCCGAGCGTCGACGAGACCGAGGCGAACCCGTTCACGCAGGAGGAGGCCAAGGCGTTCCTAGAAGCCGCCGCCAAGCGGCCCACCTTCATGCGGTGGATCGTCGGCGTCGGCATGGGCTTCCGGCAGGGGGAAACGCTCGGACTGCGGTGGCCGTACGTCGACCTGAAAGCCGAGCTGTTCCACCCCAAGTGGCAGCTACAGAGGCTTACTTGGCGGCACGGCTGTGAAGACCCCCACGCTTGCGGCGCACGCCTCCATCGCTTCGAGCCGTGCCCACCGGACTGCACCACGCACAAGGGCTACAAGCGCGGTTGCCCGAAGCCCTGCGCCAAGACGTGCAGGAGGCATGCAAGCGTCTGCCCGGAACGCACGGGTGGCGGTCTCGCCTTCACTCGCCCCAAGACCAAGAAGAGCCAGAACCCCGTCCCAATCCCGCCCGTCTTCATTCCGTTCCTGGCCGACCACAAGGCCCGACAGGAAGCGATGCGAACTGCGGCCGGTGAGCTGTGGCAGGAACACCACGTCGTGTTCTCGCGCCCAGACGGGCGCCCGCTCGATCCTCGCGCCGACTACGAGGAATTCAAGGAGCTACTCGCCGAAGCCGGGATCGACGACCGCCGGCTGTACGACGGGAGTCGGCACACAGCAGGCACCATCCTGAACGAACTGGGAGTCGACATGACCACGATCATGGAGATTCTTCGGCATACCCAGATCAGCCAGACCCGCCGCTACGTGAAGGGCAGGTCTCACCTGTCGAAGGACGCGATGCGCCGCATGGGTGAGTTCTTCGCACCCGCTCCCCCGGACACCGATTCGGGCCTCACTGAGACCAAAACTGAGACCCCTGACAGCCGCGCCGACCGCGCCCGTCGACGTCGCCGCATCCGCTGAACGAAAAACCCCAGGTCGGAGCATGCTCCGACCTGGGGCCTCAAATGAGCCGCCTTCGGGATTCGAACCCGAGACCTACGCATTACGAGTGCGTTGCTCTGGCCAACTGAGCTAAGGCGGCGTGGTGCGCGGCCCAGTCTACACAGGAGCGGGGGGTGCTCTGTACTCGGTTCCGGAGGGGTCCGTGGGGGTGTGGGCGGAGGGGGTGGGTCAGGTGCAGCGCTTGTTCTTCGCTGGTGGGGTGCCATCCAGGAGGAAGGTGTTGATGGCGGTGTCGATGCAGTCGCTGCCGCGGCCGTAGGCGGTGTGGCCGTCGCCGACGTACGTCAGCAGGGTGCCGCTGGAGAGCTGGGCGGCCAGGCCCTTGGCCCAGACGTACGGGGTGGCCGGGTCGCGGGTGGTGCCGACGACGACGATCGGGTCGGCGCCCTTGGCCGGGATGCGGTGGACCGTGCCGGTGGCCTTGACCGGCCAGTACGCGCAGCTCAGGGCGGACCAGGCGAAGTTGTCGCCGAAGACCGGGGACGCCCTGCGGAAGGCGGGGAGGGCGGCGCGGACCTGGTCGGGGCTGGTGAAGGCCGGTGGGAGGTCGAGGCAGTTGACGGCCGGGTTGGCGAACATCTGGTTGGCGTAGTGGCCCGAGGCGTCGCGCTCGTAGTAGCTGTCGGACAGCGCGAGCAGGCCGCTGCCGTTGCCGGACTCGGCCTGGGCGATGGCCTCGCGGAGCATCGGCCAGGCACCCTGGTCGTACATCGCGGCGATCACGCCCGTGGTGGCCAGGGACTCGGTGAGCTTGCGGTCCTGGCCGGTGTCGAGGGGGTGGGCGTCGAGCTTCTTGAAGAGGGCGGAGAGCCGTCGGCCGGCGTCCGTGGCGTTCTCGGTGCCGAGCGGGCAGTCCTTCTTCTTCACGCAGTCCTTGGCGAACGCGGTGAAGGCGGTGTTGAAGCCGGCGGTCTGTTCGAGGTTGACGGCGCGGGAGTCCAGCGTCGGGTCGGTCGCGCCGTCGAGGACCAGACGGCCCGAGCGGGACGGGAAGAGGCCGGCGTAGGTCGCGCCGAGGAAGGTGCCGTAGGAGGCACCGACGTAGTTCAGCTTCTTGTCGCCCAGGATGGCGCGCAGCACGTCCATGTCGCGGGCCGCCTCGATGGTGGAGACGTGCGGCAGGAGCTTGCCGGAGTGGCTCTCGCAGCCCTCGGCGAAATCGCGGTCGGCGGTGACGAGCTGGTTGACCTCAGCGGGGGTGTCGGGGGTGGTGTCGGTCTGGGTGAAGCGGTCCATCTGACGATCGGTGAGGCACTCGATCGGTTCGCTGCGGGCGACCCCGCGCGGGTCCGTGGCGATCATGTCGTAGCGGGCGCGGACCGCGGCCGGCTGGGGCGCGTACTGCTGGAGGTAGTCGATCGCCGAGCCGCCGGGGCCGCCGGGGTTGACCAGGAGGGAGCCGATCCGCGGGCCGGGGCCGGTGGCCTTCCGGCGGGCCACCGCCAGCTTCAGGTCGGTGGCCGGGCTGGGCTTGGCGTAGTCCAGGGGCGCCTTCATCGTCGCGCACTGGAAACCGGCCACACCGCAGTCGTGCCAGCTCAGCTTCTGGTCGTAGTACGGGCGGAGGTCGGCCGGGACGGCGGCGGGGAGCGGCTTCAGGGGTGAGGTGTCGGACGCCGGGCGATCGGCGCCGGCCTCCGTCGAGCGGCCCGGGGACGCGGCGCCGCCGGGGGACGAAGTCCCCGACGAGCAGCCGGAGATCAGCAGGGCGAGGGCCGCGGCGGCAGCGGCCGCGGCGGCGGTGGTCGAGCGGAACGGGCGGCTGGGCGGCATGACGGTCCCTCGGTGTCGGTCCCGGGCGGCGGTCTTCCCGGTGGTGGCCGGCGTGGCTCCTGGTGGCGGCTCCTCGGCGATCGAGGCTCCCGGTCCCGACGTCCCGGTCCCGGGGCTACGAACGGAGCGTATCCAGAGACACACGATCCGTGCGCGATGATCGAGAGGCCGGCGGGATCGGCGGCGCCGGGCGGGGACGGCCCGGTGGGTCAGCCCGCCCGGAGCGCGACCGTCATGGCCTCGACCGCGAGCAGCGGGGCGACGTTGCGCTCCAGGGCCTCCCGGCAGGCGATCACCGCTTCTATCCGGCGCAGGGTGCGCTCGGGGGTGGAACCGGTGGCGATCCGCTGGACGCTGTCGCGGACCTCGTCGTTGGCGAGCGGGACGGAGGCACCCATCTGGACGGCGAGGACGTCGCGGTAGAAGCCGGTGAGGTCGACCAGGGCGAGGTCGAGGCTGTCGCGCTGGGTGCGGGTGGCGCGGCGCTTCTGCTTGTCCTGGAGCTCCTTCATGGCGCCCGCGGTGCCGCGGGGCAGCCGGCCGCCGGTGCCGGCCGCGGCGCCGAGGGCGGCCCGCAACTCCTCGGTCTCCTTGGCGTCGACCTCCTCGGCGACCTGCTTGGCGTCCTCGCCGGCGGCGTCGATCAGCTCCTGGGCGGCCTTGAGGCAGCCGCCGATGTCGTCGACGCGCAGGGGGAGCTTCAGGACGGCCGCGCGGCGGGCCCGGGCCCGCTCGTCGGTGGCGAGCCGGCGGGCCCGGTCGATGTGCCCCTGGGTGGCGCGGGCGGCGAGGTCGGCGGCCGTCGGGTCGATGCCGTCGCGCCGGACGAGGATGTCGGCGACCGCGCTGACCGGGGGCGTGCGCAGCGACAGGTGGCGGCAGCGGGAGCGGATGGTGGGCAGCACGTCCTCGATGGAGGGGGCGCACAGCAGCCAGACCGTACGGGGCGCGGGCTCCTCGACGGCCTTCAGCAGGACGTTGCCCGCGCCTTCGGTGAGGCGGTCGGCGTCCTCCAGGACGATCACCTGCCAGCGGCCGCCGGCCGGGGAGAGCGAGGCCCGGCGGACCAGGTCACGCGTCTCCTTCACGCCGATCGAGAGCAGGTCGGTGCGGACGATCTCGACGTCGGCGTGGGTGCCGACCAGGGTGGTGTGGCAGCCGTCGCAGAAGCCGCAGCCGGAGGCACCGCCGAGCCCGCGGTCCGGACTCACGCACTGCAAGGCGGCGGCAAACGCGCGGGCGGCGGTGGCCCGGCCGGACCCGGGCGGGCCGGTGAACAGCCAGGCGTGGGTCATCTGGGAGGCGCCGCTGCGCTCCGCCGGCCCCTTTCCGGCGGCCTCAGCGGTCACGATGGCGTCCGCATCGCGCGCGGCCGCGGCGAGCTGCTCCGTCACCCGCTCCTGGCCGACCACGTCGTCCCATACCGCCATCGCTGCTGCCGTCCCGTCCGTTCCGCGTGTGGTGCGGGGTGGGCGCCCTGGGGCGCGCCCCGCGTGTGCTGCCCGGGCCCGTCGCACGAGCCCCGGCGGGCCGTGCGGCGGCGGTCCGGCCCTCCCGACCCAGCCGTCCTGACCCGCGCCCCACCCATTGTGGTGCACCCCACTGACAACCAGCGCCGCCGGCCGCGCCACCCGGCCCCCGGAACGGCGAACGGCCGTGGCGGCAGCGTTCACGCGCTGCCGCCACGGCCGTTCGGCCGGTCAGGGACCGCCCCGTCAGCCGCGCCGGCCCCGGCGGCGGCCGTTCCCGCCCGTGCCCTGGTCGGTGTCCTCGTCCGCGCGCGGACCGAGGAGCTCGTCGGCGAGCGTCGGCAGGTCGTCCAGCGGGGTCTCCTCCGCCCATTCCGGGCGCGGCCGGCCGCGCCGCGGCGGCTCAGCGGGGCGGCCGGTCTCCGGGTCGAGCTGCGGCAGTTCCCTGGTCCGCTCGGCGCCGCGCTCGGCCGCACCGGCGCCCTGGCCCGTGCCGTTCTCCTGGGCGAACATCCACGGCGGCACCCGGTCCGCCGGGTCGCCCTGGACCGGCGGCAGGACCGCGGTCTCCTCGGAGTCCGCGCCGCCTCCCTGGTGGCCGCCCCGGGCGGCGTCGTCCCGTACGGGCGGCAGGATCGTCGTCTCGTCCGCCGGGCCGTGCGCCTCCTGCGGCTCGGGCCGCGGCAGCGCCGCCGTCCGCTCGCCGTCGGAACCGGCCGCGCCACCGGAACGCGCACCGCCACCGGAGCCCTTGCCGGAACCCGCGGCGCCGGAACCAGCCCCCTTCCCGGGCACCTCCTCCGTCGCCATCCGCTTCCGCAGCTGCGTCACGTCCGTCTCCGCGGTCGGCGCCTCGGCCGATGCGGCCGTCTCCGCCCGCGCCTCCGCCTCGGCCGCGGCCGCCTCCTGGGCCGCCGCGATCCGGGCCTGCTCGGCGCGGAGCAGCGCCTCCTCGGCCTTGCGCTGCTTCTCCCGGCGCCGCTCCTCGGCCTCCTGGCGCAGCCGCGCCTGCTCCTCGTGCGTCTTGCGGAGTCGCTCCCGCTCCTCCTTGCGGGCCTGCTCCTCGGCCTCCCGCCGCTCGCGCTCCTCCTCCGCGGCCCGACGGGCCTCCTCGGCGCGCTTGCGGGCCTCCTCGGCCTGCCGGGCGGCCTCCCGGGCCTTGGCCTCCTCGGCCTCCCGGCGCTTGCGCTCCTCTTCCTCGGCGCGCAGCTTGGCGAGCTGCTCCTGGCGCTCGCGCTCCCGGCGCTCCTCCTCGGCCTTGCGTGCGGCCTCTTCCTCGGCCTTGCGGCGGGCCTCCTCCTCGGCCGCCTTACGGGCCTCGTCGCGGGCCTTGATCTCGGCCTCGGACAGCGGGAGCACCTGGTCCAGCCGGTGGCGGACGGCGGTGGTGATGGCCTCCGGCTCCTGGCCCGCGTCGACGACCAGATAGCGCGCGGGGTCGGCGGCGGCCAGGGTCAGGAAGCCGGCCCGGACCCGCTGGTGGAACTCGGCGGGCTCGGACTCCATGCGGTCCGGCGCCTCGGTGAACCGCTCGCGGGCGGCCTCCGGGGCGATGTCCAGCAGCACGGTCAGGTGCGGGACCAGCCCGCCCGTCGCCCAGCGGTTGATCCGGGCGATCTCCGTGGGCGCGAGGTTGCGGCCCGCGCCCTGGTAGGCCACGGAGGAGTCGATGTAGCGGTCGGTGATCACCACCGCGCCGCGCTCCAGCGCGGGCCGGACGACGCTGTCGATGTGCTCGGCCCGGTCGGCGGCGAACATCAGCGCCTCGGCGCGGTCGGACAGCCCGGACGTGGACACGTCCAGGATGATCGAGCGCAGCCGCTTGCCGATCGCGGTGGCGCCCGGCTCCCGGGTCACCACGACCTCGTGGCCCTTGCCGCGGATCCACTCCGCCAGCGCCTCGACCTGGGTGGACTTCCCGGCCCCGTCGCCGCCCTCCAGGGCGATGAAGAACCCGGTGGCCGCGGTGGTCTGCGCCGGGTCCCCGCCGCGCACCGCCTCCGTCAGGTCGCGCCGGAACGGGACGCCCTGACGGTCGTCGGTCTTGCCCAACACCCAGGCGGCGACCGGCAGCAGCAGCGCGCCGACCAGCATCAGGGTGTACGCGGCGCCGCCGTGCGCGAGGACGAAGGCGCCGCTGCCGAGGTGGTGCGGGCCGATCACGGCGGCCAGCAGCGGCGCGACGATCGCGGCGAGCGCTATCGCGAGCCGGACGACGGCCTGGAGGTGCTCGGTCGTCCGGGCGGTACGGGACGCCTCGGTCTCCTGGTCCAGCAGGGCGTGGCCCGTATTGGCGGCGACGCCGGCGCTGAGCCCGGCCAGCAGGGCGAGCAGCAGCACCGTCGTGGTGTCCGGGACCAGCCCCATGGTCAGAAGGAGCAGCCCGGTGACGGCGACCGCCAGGGCGAGCAGCCGGCGCCGGGAGAACCCGGGCAGCACCTTGCGGGCGCCGCGGATGCCCAGGGCCGTGCCGCCGGTCAGCGCGACCACCAGCAGCGCGTAACTGGCCGGCCCGCCACCCAGGTCGACGGCGTGCAGGACGGCGAGCGAGGCGGCCGCGGCGATCGCGGCGGCCACCGCGGCGCAGGCCAGCACCAGCAGCGGAAGGGCGCCGGTGCGGCCCTTGTCGGGGGCGCTGCCCGCCTTGGCCGTGGCCGAGGTGGTCTTCGGGCGGCGCAGGCCCTCCAGGGGAGAGCGCGGCCGCGGCGTCTGCCCACCGGGCAGCTCGATGAAGTAGAGGATCGAGACGGAGGCGGCGAACAACCCGGCCGCGAGATACGAACCGAGCGCCGCCTGGTGGACGTCGAACCACGCGACGCCGGTGCCCAGCAGCCTCCCGATCAGCGCGCAGACCAGCAGCGCGGCGGCCGCGATCGGCACGGCGACGAAGGCGGTGCGCAGCGACAGGCGGCGCAGCGCGTCCATGTTGTCCGGCAGCGGCCGGATCGCGGCGCCCTCCGGGGGCGGCGCGGGCAACAGGGCGGGCGCGGCGCTCTCCCGGGCGACGGTCCAGAAGCGCTCGCCGACGCCGGTGACGAAGACCGTCACCAGCAGCCAGGCCAGCGCGCTGGTGGGCGTCCAGTCGATCCACAAGGGGGCGATGACCAGCAGCGCGATCCGCAGCCCGTCCACGGTCATCATCGTCCAGCGGCGGTCCAGCGGCCCGTCCGGCGCGGTGAGCGCGGACAGCGGGCCCAGGAGGACGGCTCCGAAGAGCAGCGTCGCCAGCATCCGCACGCCGAAGACGGCGGTGACCGCGAAGGCGGCGCCGCGGTAGCCGCCGCCGAACACGGCCTGACCGCCCAACGGCACGTAGAGCGCCGCCTGGAGGGCGAGGAGTACCAGGACAAGCAAGGACAGGGCATCGCCGATACCCCCGACGAGCTGGGCGCTCCACAACCGCTTCAGTGGGGGGAAGCGGAGCAGGGCTCGTACCGCGCGCTCGCGGGAGTCGGTTGCGAGGGCGTCTGAAGTGGGGGTCACGACCGTTGGCTGCTCGGCACGCGTCATCTCGCCAGCCTATCGGGATGCGGCACTCCCCCGGGCGCCCGCCCGAACAAACGGACGGATGCGCCGGGGCGTACGAAGGCGGGCCGGCGGAGGATGTCCGCCGGCCCGCCCTCGTCCCGCGCCGGATCACGCCGGCCGGAGCCGCTTCCTTCAGTCCTCGGCCGACGCGGCCGTCTTCTTCGCCGCCGTCTTGGCCGCGGTCTTCTTGGCGGTGGTCTTCTTGGCCGCCGTCTTCTTCGTCGCGGTCTTCTTGGCGGCGGTCTTCTTCGCCGTCGTCTTCTTGGCCGCCGTCTTCTTCGCCGGCGCCTTCTTGGCGGTCTTCTTCGCCGGCCCCTTGGCGCGCTTCTCCGCCAGCAGCTCGTAACCGCGCTCGGGCGTGATCGTCTCGACGTCGTCGTCCCGCCGCAGCGTCGCGTTGGTCTCGCCGTCGGTGACGTACGCGCCGAACCGGCCGTCCTTGACCACCACCGGCTTGCCGCTGACCGGGTCGGTGCCCAGCTCCTTCAGCGGCGGCTTGGCCGCGGCCCGGCCGCGCTGCTTGGGCTGCGCGTAGATCGCCAGCGCCTCGTCGAGCGTGATCGTGAAGAGCTGCTCCTCGCGCTCCAGGGAACGCGAGTCGGTGCCCTTCTTGAGGTACGGCCCGTAGCGGCCGTTCTGCGCGGTGATCTCCGTGCCCTCGGCGTCGGCGCCGACGACCCGCGGCAGCGACATCAGCTTGAGCGCGTCCGCCAGCGTCACGGTGTCCAGGGACATCGACTTGAACAGCGAGGCGGTGCGCGGCTTGATCGCGTTCTTGCCGGTCTTCGGCGTGCCCTCGGGCAGCACCTCGGTGACGTACGGGCCGTAGCGGCCGTCCTTCGCCACGATCTGGTGACCGGAGACCGGGTCCATGCCCAACTCGTAGTCGCCGCTGGGCTTGGCCAGCAGCTCCTCGGCGTACTCCACCGTCAGCTCGTCGGGCGCCAGGTCGTCGGGGACGTCGGCCCGCTGGTGGCCCTCCTCGTCCTTCTCCCCGCGCTCGACGTACGGGCCGTAGCGGCCGACCCGCAGCTTGATGCCGTTGCCCACCGGGAACGACGAGATCTCCCGGGCGTCGATCGCACCCAGGTCCGTGACCAGCTCCTTCAGGCCGCCGAGGTGGTCGCCGTCGCCGTTGCCGGCGTCCGCCGCACCGCCCTCACCCTGGCCCTCGCCGAAGTAGAAGCGCCGCAGCCACGGCACGGCCTGCGCCTCGCCGCGGGCGATGCGGTCGAGGTCGTCCTCCATCTTGGCGGTGAAGTCGTAGTCGACGAGCCGGCCGAAGTGCTTCTCCAGGAGGTTGACCACCGCGAAGGAGAGGAACGACGGGACGAGCGCGGTGCCCTTCTTGAAGACGTAGCCGCGGTCCAGGATCGTGCCGATGATCGACGCGTACGTCGACGGGCGGCCGATCTCCCGCTCCTCCAACTCCTTGACCAGCGTGGCCTCGGTGTAGCGGGCGGGCGGCTTGGTGGCGTGGCCGTCGGCGGTGATCTCCTGCGCGGCCAGCGCGTCGCCCTCGGCCACCTGCGGCAGCCGCCGCTCGCGGTCGTCCAGCTCGGCGTTGGGGTCGTCGGCCCCCTCCACGTACGCCTTGAGGAAGCCGTGGAAGGTGATGGTCTTGCCGGACGCGTTGAACTCGGTGTCCCGCCCGTCCGCGGCCCGGCCGCCGATCTTGACGGTGACGGAGTTGCCGGTCGCGTCCTTCATCTGGGAGGCGACGGTCCGCTTCCAGATCAGCTCGTAGAGCCGGAACTGGTCGCCGGTCAGCCCGGTCTCCGCCGGCGTGCGGAAGCGGTCGCCGGAGGGCCGGATCGCCTCGTGCGCCTCCTGCGCGTTCTTGACCTTGCCGGCGTACGTGCGCGGCTTGTCGGGCAGGTACCCGGCGCCGTACAACTGCGTCACCTGCGCCCGGGCCGCGGCGACCGCGGTGTCCGAGAGCGTGGTGGAGTCCGTACGCATATAGGTGATGAAGCCGTTCTCGTACAGCTTCTGCGCGACCTGCATCGTCGACTTGGCGCCGAAGCCCAGCTTCCGGCTGGCCTCCTGCTGGAGCGTGGTCGTCCGGAACGGCGCGTACGGCGAGCGGCGGTACGGCTTGGACTCGACCGACCGCACCGAGAACTGGGTGTCGGCCAGGGCGGCGGCCAGCGCCCGAGCGTTCGCCTCGTCCAGGTGCAGCACGTCGCTGTTCTTGAGCTGCCCGTTGGAGCCGAAGTCGCGGCCCTGCGCGACGCGGCGGCCGTCGACGGTGTTCAGCCGCGCGGTCAGCGTCGACGGGTCGCTGGTGTCGCCGGCCCGCCCGGTGGCGAAGGTGCCGGTCAGGTCCCAGTACTCGGCGGAGCGGAAGGCGATGCGCTCGCGCTCCCGCTCGACCACGAGCCGGGTCGCGACCGACTGCACCCGGCCCGCGGACAGCCGGGGCATGACCTTCTTCCACAGCACCGGGGAGACCTCGTAGCCGTAGAGGCGGTCGAGGATCCGGCGGGTCTCCTGGGCGTCGACCAGCTTCTTGTTGAGGTCGCGGGGGTTGGCGACGGCCTCGCGGATGGCGTCCTTGGTGATCTCGTGGAAGACCATCCGGTGGACCGGGACCTTCGGCTTGAGGATCTCCTGGAGGTGCCACGCGATGGCCTCGCCCTCGCGGTCCTCATCGGTGGCGAGGAAGAGTTCGTCGGACTCGGCCAGCAGCGACTTGAGCTTCTTGACCTGGTCCTTCTTGTCGCTGTTGACGACGTAGATGGGCTGGAAGTCGGCGTCGACGTTCACGCCCAGGCGGGCCCAGGACTCGCCCTTGTACTTCGCCGGGACCTCGGCCGCGCCGTTGGGGAGGTCGCGGATGTGCCCGACGCTGGCCTCGACCACATAGCCGGGGCCGAGGTAGCCCTTGATCGTCTTCGCCTTGGCAGGCGACTCGACGATGACGAGTCGACGGCCGCCGCCGTCTGCGGTCTCGCTGGTCGGGGACAACTTTGGCTCTTCTCTCCGGTCGACGCTGGGGATGCTCCCGGGCCGGACGCCCGAGATCACTGCGGTGACGCTTGACGCTGCGGAGTGTGACGGTACCTCCCGCCCCCGTGTCAAACGGAAAAACCCCGCAACGCCACTCGAACGGTAACCCGACTACATGCCTTCGCGCCGCCCCGACCGCTCCGGCCGCCCTCCGACCACCCCGCGCCGGCCCCGCCGACCGCCTCCCCGGCCCGCCGCCGATCTCACAGCGTGACCGTCCACGCCCCGGCCCGTCGCTTCCCCGGTCACACCCCGGGTGCGGAAACGGTCACAAGGCGGCCCCGTTGCCGTCATCACCCTGATACGGCAGGTGACCGGACTGGCAGGATGGACGCGGCACGACTCACCGCATGAGCCCGTCAGCCGCCGTCGTCACGCACTCTCGGGGGGAACCCACCCATGGCGCACCAGTACCCCGGCCCGCCCCCGGAACAGCCGCCCGGCCAACCCGGCCAGCACCCTTACTCCCCGGAGGGCGGCTACGGCTACCCCCAGGGCGGCCGACCCGGAGAGCCCGGCTACGGCTACCCGCAGGCCGCTCCGCCGCCCGGCCCCGGTTTCGGCACCCCGCCGCCGCCCCCGCCCGGCGGCTTCCCGGGCCAGCCGCCGCAGCCCGGCCCCACGGTGCTCTCGCTGGGCGACATCGCGGTCAGCGGCGACACGATCATGACGCCGGTCGGCCCGATGCCCCTCAGGGGCGCGGTCTGGACGGCCACCGACATGTCGCGCACGGAGGAGAAGATCCCCACGCACGCCATCGTCCTCGCCGTCGTCTTCTTCCTCTTCTGCCTGCTCGGGCTGCTCTTCCTGTTGATGAAGGAGCGCGTGACGACCGGCTTCGTCCAGGTGACGGTGAACAGCGGCGGGCGGCACCACGCCACGATGATCCCGGTGCAATCCCCCGAGCAGGTCATGTTCGTGCTGAACCAGGTCAACTACGCCAGGTCGCTGAGCGTGTGACCCCGCACGGGCCCACCGGAAGCACCGGCCCCGGGACCCCGACGGGCGGCACCGACGGAACCGACGCCGCGGCCGTCCGCCGGCGCACCCTGCGCACCGCGGCCGTGGCGCTGGGCGCCGGCGCGCTGGCCGCCGGCTACCTCTGGCACACCAACCCGCACCAACCGGGGCAGCTCCTCCTCCCCTGCCCCTTCCGCCTGCTGACCGGGCTGCTCTGCCCGTTCTGCGGCGGGACGCGGATGGCGTACGACCTGATGCACGGCGACGTGGCGACCGCCTTCCACGACAACGCCGTGCTGCTCGTCCTCGGCGTCCCCGCCCTCGCCTACGCCCTGACGCGGTGGTTGGCCGACGGGCTGCGCGGGCGGCGCCGCCCGATGAAGCTGACCGCCCGCGGCAATGCCGTGGTCCTCGGCACCGCCGCGGTGTGGCTGGTCGCCCGCAACCTCATGGGCTGACGGGCGACCGTCCCGGCGTCAGCGCACGGTGACCTTCACCACCGGCGAGAGGGTGCTGCCGGAGGCGATCCGGAGCTGGTTGACGCCCTTGACGCCCAACTTGACGCGTATCGCGTAGCTGCCGTTGTGGTTGACCGGCGCCTGGGCCGGCAGCGACACCCACTTCGCGGCCTGCTTCTGCTGGACCGTCACCTTGCTGCCCGCCTTGATGCCCTTGGCGACGCCGGTGATCCGGAACTCCTGCCAGGCGCTGACCGTCGTCGCGCTGGCCTTGGCGGTCAGCGTCGCCTTCGCGGGCGCGGTGGCCACGATCGGGGCGGGCGTGTGGACGTGCGTCGGCGCGGCGACCGCGGCGGCCGTACCCCCGGCGAGCAGGGCGACGGCGGCCATCCCGACGGCGGCGTAACGAAGTGCACGGTTCATGTCGGATTCCTCACTGATGGGCCAATGAGCTGGTTGGTGACCTTCGCTCAGGAATACGGGGATCGACTACCGGAGGTTCCCCCTCCGCCCCAGATCCATCGAATTCCCCGAAACTGGCCGGAACTGAACGCCCGCCACCAGGCCGGCAGTTGCCCCCTCAGAACGCGCCCAGCAGCCGGCACCCCAGGGCCAGGAACCCCGCCCCGGCCAGCAGCGCCGTCACCGCCCCGGCCACCCGGCCGTACCCCACCGCCACCGGCTGCCCGGTCCGGGCGCAGACGCCCGCCCACAGCAGCAATCCGCTCCCGAACAGCGCGAACGCCGCGCCCGCGAAGCCTGCCGGTCCACTGTCCATGCCCCCAGCCTGGCAGGCCCGTACGGCGACGGGACGAACGCCGTGTGAACGACAACGCCGCCCCGCCGCCCCGGCACTACGCGACCGGCTCCAGGAAGCCCTGCTCGACCAGCATCCGGATGGCGGCCGGGGTGCGGTCCCGGAGCAACACCGGGTCCTCGCCGACGAGTTGGGCGATAGCGTCCAGAATCCGACCGGCGGGCAGCGAGCCGTCGCAGACGCCCGCGAAACCGGCGCCGACCGTGTCCACCTTCGTGGCCCGCCGCATGCCGCGGTTCTGACGGAGCACCACATGCTCCGGGTCCTCCGCGCCGGGCAGCCCGACCTGCTCCTGCACCACCTCGTCGACCAGCCGGAAGTGCCCGGCCAGCAGCGCCGCGTCGTCGGTCGCCCGCAGGTAGTCCTGCCGGTCGAAGTGGCGCAACACCGCGTCCCCCAGGGGCTGTTCGACCGGGTGCGGCCATTCCTCGATGGTGAGGGACGGGTCCTCGGCGCCGGACTTGCGCAGCGTGATCCAGCCGAAGCCGACGGCCTTGGTCTTGCGCGCCTCGAACTCGTCCAGCCAGGCGTCGTAGCGCGCCGCGTACTCCTCCTGGCCGGCGTGGTGGTCGCCGGCGTCGCGCAGCCACAGCTCGGCGTACTGGGTGACGTCCTGCACCTCGCGCTGCACGATCCAGGCGTCGCAGCCGCGCGGCACCCAGGAGCGCAGCCGGTCCTGCCACTCCTCGCCCGCCACGTGCTGCCAGTTGGCGAGCAGTTGGCAGTACCCGCCGTCGTTGAGGTGCGCGGCGGCCTGCTGGACGAGGGTGCGGCACAGGTCGTCGCCGCCCATCCCGCCGTCCCGGTAGGTGAGTCGCGCGCCCGGCGAGATCACGAACGGCGGGTTGGAGACGATCAGGTCGTAGCGCTCCTCGCCCACCGGCTCGAAGAGCGAGCCCTCGCGCAGGTCCGCCGAACCGGCCCCGGAGAGCGCCAGCGTCAGCGCCGCGATGCGCAGCGCGCGGGGGTTGAGGTCGGTGGCGGTGACGCGGGTGGCGTGCTGGGCGGCGTGCAGCGCCTGGATGCCGGAACCCGTGCCGAGGTCGAGCGCCTTGGCGACCGGGCGGCGCGCGGTGATCCCGGCGAGGGTCGTGGACGCCCCGCCGACGCCGAGCACCAGCCCGGAGCGGTCCGTCCCCGCCCCGCCCCGGATGCCGCCCGCGCCACCGACCGCACAGCCGAGGTCGGAGACGATCCACCAGTCCTGCCCGTCGGGGCCGCCGTACGGCCGCACGTCCACCGTGGCGCGCACCTCGTCGCCGTCCCGCACCAGCCAGCCGTCGGCGAGGCAGTCCGCCAGCGGCAGCACCGCGGCCGCCCGCGCCTGCCCCATCGGACGCTGCAACAGGAACAGCCGCACCAGCGTCTCCAGGGGGGCCTCGCCCCGGGTCGCGCGCAGCGCGGGCACGGTCTCGCTGCGGGCCAACGCCGCGTACGCGGGCGCGCCCAACAGCTCCAGCAGGCCGTCGGCGGTGAAGGCGGCGGCCAACAGCGCCTCGCGCAGCCGGCTGGTCCGCGCGCTGCTCTCGGGGTCCTGGGCATCTGCGGTGGGGAGGTGCATCGTCACCCCACCATTGTCGGCCCTGCCACCGACAATCGGCGACGGCCCGGCGCCCCGCCCCTCTCGGGCGCGTCGCCGGGCCGTCGCCGCGGACTGTTCCAACCGGTCCGCGGGAACCCCACGGACCGGTCCGCTAGGCGCTCTTGGACGGCGCCGCCGACGGCCCGTTGGAGGTGCCCTGGTTCTGGCAGCCCTTCTGCCGCGCCATCGCCTTGCCCACGTCGCCGGCCTCCAGCTTCTTGAAGGCCTGTTCGCTCTTGGCGTTGAGCTTGTTGATCCCGTTGGAGAGGTTGCGCAGCCCGTCGGCGAACTTCAGCTTGTCGCCGGTGTCCAGGCCGTCCACCTGCTTCTTGAGGTCGGCGTATCCCGCGGACAGGGAGTTGAGCTCCTTGACCGCGTTCTTCTGCGCGTCCTCGCCGCCCTCGTTCGGCGGCGCCCCCGCCTTGTCCAGGGACTTGGCCAGTTGGGCGTAGGCCGCCGAGATCTTCTGGAAGGCCGCCGAGTCGGTCTGCTGGACCTTCTTGGAGTCCGTGTTGCCGCTGTCGGCCGTCTGCATGGCCGCGTTGGCGTCCTGGATCTGCTTGAACGGAACCTGCGCGGGGTCGCAGAACGTCTTCGCCCAGTCGTCGAGCTTCTTCGAGTTGTCGCTGCTGCAACCGGTCAGCGCGAGCAGGAGTGCGGCACCGCCGGTCAGGGCAGCCACGAGCTTCTTGTTCACCGGATTGGTCCCTTCCATGGCTCTCGGCCCCGGAACATACACGTCCGACCGGCCTCGCCCCCTGGTCGGGCTCCGGGCCCGGCCCGCATTGCAGCCATTTGCACCAAGGGCCGCGGGCGGTCCCGGACACGTCGCGGGCGGGTGTGCGGCGCGCACAAAAAGCGCCGTACACCCGCCCGTTGAGCGGTCGGCGGGCCGTACCTGCGGCCCGGGCCTTCAGGACGCCACGGCGGTCTCGGTCGACTTGGCGACGTTCTCGGGGTCCTCCGCGGTGTTGCCTTCGTCACCCACGGCGATCCCGCGCCGCTTGGAGAGGTAGACCGCGCCGACGATGACCACGAGCGCCAACGCGGCGGCCGCGATCCGGATGCCGAGGCTCTTGTCGTGGCCGTACGAGAACTTCACCACGGCCGGCGCGATGAGCAGCGCGACCAGGTTCATCACCTTCAGCAGCGGGTTGATCGCCGGGCCCGCGGTGTCCTTGAACGGGTCGCCGACGGTGTCGCCGATGACCGTCGCGGCGTGCGCCTCGCTGCCCTTGCCGCCGTGATGGCCGTCCTCGACCAGCTTCTTGGCGTTGTCCCACGCGCCACCGGAGTTGGCGAGGAAGACCGCCATCAACGTGCCGGAGCCGATCGCCCCGGCCAGGAACGAGCCGAGCGCGCCGACGCCGAGCGCGAAGCCCACCACGATGGGCGTGAGCACCGCCAGCAGCCCCGGCGTGGCCAGTTCGCGCAGCGCGTCCTTGGTGCAGATGTCGACCACCCGCCCGTACTCGGGCTTCTCGGTGTAGTCCATGATCCCGGGCTTCTCCCGGAACTGCCGGCGCACCTCGAAGACCACCGCCCCGGCCGACCGCGACACCGCGCTGATCGCCAGCCCGGAGAACAGGAAGACCACCGACGCGCCCAGGATCAACCCCACCAGGTTGTTGGGCTGCGAGATGTCCAGGCTCAGGCTCATCCCGCCGGCCGCCTGGCCGATCTCCCGTACGGCGTTGGCAATCGCGTCCCGGTACGAGCCGAACAGCGCGGAGGCCGCGAGCACCGCGGTGGCGATGGCGATGCCCTTGGTGATGGCCTTTGTGGTGTTGCCCACCGCGTCCAGGTCGGTCAGCACCTGCGCGCCGTCCCCGGTCACGTCGCCGGACATCTCGGCGATGCCCTGCGCGTTGTCGGAGACCGGGCCGAAGGTGTCCATCGCGACGATGACCCCGACGGTGGTCAGCAGGCCGGTGCCGGCCAGCGCCACCGCGAACAGCGCCAGCGTGATCGAGGCGCCGCCCAACAGGAACGCCCCGTAGACCGCCAGCGCGATCAACACGGCGGAGTAGACCGCCGATTCGAGGCCGATCGAGATGCCGGAGAGCACGACGGTGGCCGGCCCGGTCAGCGAGGTCTTGCCGATGTCCCGTACGGGCCGCCGGTTGGTCTCGGTGAAGTAGCCGGTCAACTGCTGGATCAGCCCGGCCAACACGATGCCGATGGCCACCGCGACCAGTGCCAGCATCCGCGGGTCGCCGTTACGGCCCAGGATCTCCGGGTCGTTGACGCCGCTGAGGTCCTTGTAGCTCGACGGCAGGTAGGTGAAGACCGCGACGGCCACCAACACCACCGAGATGCCCGCGGAGATGAAGAAGCCGCGGTTGATCGCGGTCATCCCGCTGCGGTCCCGGCGCCGGGGCGCCACGACGAAGATGCCGACCATCGCGGTGAGCACGCCGATCGCGGGCACCAGCAGCGGGAAGGCCAGCCCGGCGTCGCCGAAGGCCGCGGTGCCCAGGATGAGCGCGGCGACCAGGGTCACCGCGTACGACTCGAAGAGGTCGGCCGCCATGCCGGCGCAGTCGCCCACGTTGTCGCCGACGTTGTCCGCGATGGTGGCGGCGTTGCGCGGGTCGTCCTCCGGGATGCCCTGCTCGACCTTGCCGACGAGGTCGGCGCCGACGTCCGCGGCCTTGGTGAAGATGCCACCGCCGACCCGCATGAACATCGCGATCAGCGCGGCGCCGAGGCCGAAGCCCTCCAGCACCTTGGGCGCGTCCACCGCGTACACCAGCACCACGCAGGACGCGCCGAGCAGGCCGAGTCCCACGGTGAACATGCCGACGACGCCACCGGTACGGAAAGCGATCTTCATCGCTTTGTGCGCGACCGCCGTAAGATCCGTTTGCTGCGCCGCGTCCTCTCCCGGAGTCGCCTCACGGGCCGCTGCCGCCACACGCACATTGCTACGCACCGCAAGCCACATGCCGATATAGCCGGTGGCCGCCGAGAAAGCCGCGCCGATCAAGAAGAAGGCGCTGCGTCCGGCGCGCTGCGACCAATTGTCCGCGGGCAGCAACATGAGCAGGAAGAACACGACCACGGCGAATGCGCCGAGGGTCCGCAACTGCCGTGCCAGGTAAGCATTTGCGCCTTCCTGCACCGCCGCCGCGATCTTCTTCATACTCTCGGTGCCCTCACCGGCCGCGAGCACTTGCCGGACCAGCACCGCCGCGACCGCCAGGGCGGCCAGGGCGACGACGGCGATCACCAGCACGATCCCGCGGTTGTCCGCGGTGAGTGACGGTTCGGCCAGCACGGTGGGGGTGTCCATCAACTGAGGGGTGTAAGGCCCCGCCATTCGTCCTCCTTGACGTTATGGCACATGGGCGCGCGGAAGCACGCTCAGGCGTCCTGAGCAAGATGTGGACGGATTGTAGGGAGCCGCGGTTGATCAAAACAGGGCGCCTCAAAGGGAATTCGCCTGTTCCCGGCGAAGATCAAAAGGCCGGGGGTTCGCCGAATTCGCCCGTACGAAGTACGTCGATGAATTCGCTGACCCCTGACCGATGATCAGCATTTCCCACGATCCCCGCTGCTCAAAGACCTTTCACCACGCCCCGATCCCCCTGTGACCGCCGTGAAACGGGAGGGAATTGAGCCGCCCAGCCCCCTCCGAAACCCTCACCCGCCCTCTCCAGCGACCCCGCACCACGCGATGACGCCTCGTCAGATCACGTCCGGATCGCATCGCCCACAACGGAACACACCGGCCACGACGGAGCACCCGGGCTACGACCGAACGCATCGGGGTAGCGGGCCTGAACGGCTGGCCGGACAGAGGGACGGCCGCATCGCAGGCGACACCGCTCCCACCCGGGCTCACGCAGGAGCAGGCTGCACCGCCCCAACTCGGCGCCCCAGCAGACAGAAACGGGCTGCGGCAAACGCCAACAGGCAGCAACAGGCAACAGCCCGGGCGGGACCGACAGCCAGTCAGGAACACCCCACGCGGGAACGCCCACGCGAAAACGCCGAGCCCTACGACCCGGCAACGCCCCACTCAAACAACCCCGGAGTCGGGGGAACAAACACCCCGGAGCAAGAGCGCCACCACCGACGCCCGACCGACGAACGAATCCGCCCGCGCGACGAGGCGCCAACCGCCCCGCGCCTGACGGCCGCACCCGCTACGGCAGCACCGGCGTGGGATGCGCGGGCCAGCTCATCCGGATCCACCCGCCGTTCTCGCCGGAGGACACCTCGACGTCGTCGACCAACCCGCTGATCACCGCGAGGCCCATCTCGTCCTCGCCCTCGGCGTCGCTCTCCCCGCCGCCCTCGGCCGGAGCGCCGCCCGCGGCGGCCCCGCCGGAGCCGGGGACCTCGTCGCCCACCTCGATCGAGAACTTCTTCTCGGTCTCGTCCTCGACCAGCACCACCCGCACCGGCGCCGAGATGCCGTGGCTCTCGTGCATCCCCACGGCGCGACTGCACGCCTCGCCGACGGCGAGCCGCACTTCGTCCAGCACCGCCTCGTCCACCCCTGCGCGCCGCGCCACGGCAGCCGCGACCAGACGCGCGGTCCGGACGTGCTCGGGAAGGGCGCTGAAGCGAAGTTCGACGGTGGCCATGCCATCCCCCTCATGATGCGGACGTGCAACGCGGGGGGCCGGACGAGCGCGCCCGGTACCCCCCACTCCTTCCACCCCCGCACCCTTGGCGCGGGGGACCGGCGAACCGTCAGTCAGTGGCTGCGACGGCTTCGTCGACCGAGGTGTGGATCGGGAACACCTTGGTCAGACCGGTGATTCGGAAGATCTTGAGAATGCGCTCCTGGTTGCAGACCAGGCGCAGCGAGCCCTCGTGGGCACGCACCCGCTTGAGCCCGCCGACCAGGACGCCGAGCCCTGTGGAGTCCAGGAAGTCGACACGTTCCATGTCCACCACGAGGTGGTAGCTTCCGTCGTTCACAAGCTCGACCAGCTGCTCGCGCAGCTTGGGCGCGGTGTATACATCAATCTCGCCACCGACCTCGACGACCGTACGGTCGCCAACGGTCCGGGTCGACAGGGACAGGTCCACGGATCCTCCAGCACCTTGCTATCGAGCGGTCGCCCCCCTGGGGCCTCCCCACCGAGGTAGGGGCGGATCGGCAGCCGCCATGGCATTCAATCACTTACCAGCAGGCGTGCACGACGCCTTGTGAGCATTGTCCGTCACACCGGTGACACACTCGGTGCCGATGGCCTCCAATCCACGTCCGCCCGAGCGTGACGCGCGCACGTCCCCAGGCATGATTCTCGACGGTCTCGCCCGGGGCGCGACCCGTGCTGCACGCATCACTCATACGGAGCACTTGCCCCCGCGCATCGGCACCCATGCCGACTGGCCGGCACGGATCCGACCGGAAGTGATCGATGCCATCCGTTCGGCCGGAATCGATCGCCCCTGGGCCCACCAGGCACGGACGTCCGAACACGCGCTGCGCGGCGAATCCGTCGTGGTCGCCACCGGCACCGCCTCGGGCAAGTCCCTGGCATACCTGGCGCCGGTCCTCTCCACGCTGTTGGACGGCTCCGAGGCACCCAACGGGCGGGGGGCCACGGCCCTGTACCTGGCGCCCACCAAGGCCCTGGCGGCCGACCAGCGGCGGGCGGTGCGCGAACTGGCCGCCCCGCTCGGCACCGCGGTCCGGCCCGCCGTCTACGACGGCGACACCCCGGTCGAGGAGCGCGAGTGGGTCCGCCAGTACGCCAACTACGTCCTGACCAACCCGGACATGCTGCACCGCGGCATCCTCCCGGCCCACTCCCGGTGGTCCTCGTTCCTGCGCGCGCTGCGCTACGTCGTCATCGACGAATGCCACACCTACCGCGGCGTCTTCGGCTCCCACGTCGCCCAGGTCATCCGCCGGCTGCGCCGGGTGTGCGCCCGCTACGGCTCCGAACCGGTCTTCCTGCTGGCGTCCGCCACCGCCGCGGAGCCGGCGCAGGCGGCGTCCCGACTCACCGGCCTGCCCGTGGCGGAGATCACGCAGGACACCTCGCCCCGCGGCGAGTTGGTGTTCGCCCTGTGGGAACCGCCGCTGACCGAGCTCCACGGCGAGCAGGGCGCCCCGGTCCGCCGCACGGCGACCGCGGAGACCGCCGACCTGCTCACCGACCTCGCCGTCCAAGGGGTCCGCACGGTCGCCTTCGTCCGCTCGCGGCGCGGCGCCGAACTCATCGCCCTGATCGCCCAAGAACGGCTCGCCGAGGTGGACCGCTCGCTGCCCGCGCGGGTCGCCGCGTACCGGGGCGGCTATCTGCCCGAGGAGCGCCGGGCCCTCGAACGCGCCCTGCACAACGGGGATCTGCTCGGCCTGGCCGCGACCACCGCACTGGAACTGGGCGTGGACGTCTCCGGCCTGGACGCCGTGGTCATCGCCGGCTACCCCGGCACCCGGGCCTCTCTGTGGCAGCAGGCCGGCCGGGCCGGGCGCGCCGGACAGGGCGCGCTGGCCGTCCTGGTGGCCCGCGACGACCCGCTGGACACCTATCTCGTCCACCACCCCGAGGCGCTCTTCGACCGCCCCGTCGAGTCGACCGTGCTCGACCCGGACAACCCGTACGTCCTCGCCCCGCACCTCTGCGCGGCCGCCGCCGAACTGCCGCTCACCGAGGCCGACTTCCCGCTCTTCGGCCCGGAGACCGCCGGGCTGCTGCCGCAGTTGGAAGCGGCCAACCTCCTGCGGCGGCGCACCGCCGCCTGGTACTGGACGCGCCGCGAGCGGGCCGCCGACCTCACCGACATCCGCGGCCAGGGCGGCTCCCCCGTCCAGGTCGTGGAGGCCGGCACCGGGCGACTGTTGGGCACCGTGGACGCCGCGGCGGCGCACACCACCGTCCACGAGGGGGCGGTCCACCTCCACCAGGGCCGCAGCTATCTCGTCCGGCACCTGGACCTGGCGGACGACGTCGCCCTCGTGGAGGAGGCCAATCCGCCGTATTCCACGACCGCCCGCGACACCACCGCGATCTCCGTCCTGGAGACCGACACCGAGGTCCCCTGGGGCGATGCCCGACTGTGCTTCGGCTCCGTTGAGGTCACCAACCAGGTCGTCTCCTTCCTCCGCCGCAAACTGATCACCGGGGAGGTCCTCGGCGAGACCAAGCTGGACCTGCCGCCCCGTACGCTGCGCACCCGCGCGGTGTGGTGGACGGTCACCGAGGACCAGCTCGACGCCGCCCGGGTCAACCCCGAGCAGTTGGGCGGCGCCCTGCACGCCGCCGAGCACGCCTCCATCGGGATGCTGCCGCTCTTCGCCACCTGCGACCGCTGGGACATCGGCGGCGTCTCCGTCCCCCTGCACCCGGACACGCTGCTGCCGACGGTCTTCGTCTACGACGGCCACCCCGGCGGCGCGGGCTTCGCCGAGCGCGCCTTCCACACGGCCGCCGACTGGCTCGCCGCCACCCGCAGCGCCATCGCCGCCTGCGAATGCGACGCCGGCTGCCCGTCCTGCATCCAGTCCCCCAAGTGCGGCAACGGCAACGACCCGCTCCACAAGCGCGGCGCCCTCCGCCTCCTGACCGAACTCCTCCGCGGCGCCCCTGGTGATCCGCCCGACTGACGTCCGCTGCCCGCGCCACGCGCCAACTGCGCCGGGCGCGCCGGGTGGTGCCCCTGGCCGCGGCTCCGACCGCGGCATTGACTGTGGCTCTGGCTCTGGCTCTGGCTCTGGCTCTGGCTCTGGCACTGGCTCTGGCACTGGCACTGGCACTGGCACTGGCACTGGCACTGGCACTGGCACTGGCACTGGCACTGGCACTGGCACTGGCACTGGCACTAACGCTGCGCGGGGCATGCTGGGAACATCGCGCCGTACGGCGGCGGTGCGCACCAAGTGCCATTCGTCGAGCGGGACTTCACGGGCGTGCCTCGCTCCCGGCCTGCGCCACTGAGGCGTTGCCCGGAGGGCGGGTCGCCGCGCCGCCCAAAGCCACGCGGCGCCCGGGCGGCCCCGCGCCTGCACGGCGTCGGGCTTGCCGAACGACCCCCGTGTCGGCGGCAACCACCCGCCCCAACCCACCGGAACCGTCCCCGCGTTCACCACCGTCCCCGCGGCCGGCGAGACCGTCGTCGGACCCGCGCGGGCCCGCACCCGCGCGGTGAACGGGCCGCCGTCCGCCTCCGCCGTGACGTCGGCGATCGGCCCGGCCACCGCGCAGCGCACCAGCCGGGCGTGCTGCCCGGCGGCCACCCGGCGCGCCGTGGCGCAGGCCGTCGCCGGGCCCCGGAGCGCCTGATCGGCGGCCGCCAGCGCCGCCAAGTCGGCCGCACCGCCCGCCCGGTGCCGGGCGGTGACCGCCTGGCCGACGGCCATCAACGCGGCGAAGACCGCACACAGTGCCGCCGCCACGCAGACCGTCCACACCGTGGCGGAACCCTCGTCAGCGCACCGTTTCCTCCGCAAGGGCCACCGCCTCTCCCCCGACCCGCACCGGCAACCGACCCACTCCCGGGAGCCCGGCCTCGACCCGTACGCGCACCAGGTCGCCTTCCCGGGTCACCGCGATCCGCGCGCCCCGGGGAGCCGCCGCCCGAGCGGCCGCGAGCACCTGGCCCGAGGGCTCCTGTCGCGCCGCTGCGCGCGCCCCGGCCCGCGCGGCGTCCACGCAGGCGATCCGGGCGCAGGCGGCCAACAGCCCCCAGACCAGCGCCACCGCGACGACCACCAGCACCGGCAGCACCACCGCCGCCTCCGCCGTCACGAACCCGGCGTCGCGCGCTCCCGGCCCGCCGGGCGGGCTCGCACCGGTGCGAGCCCGCCCGCGGCCCTCAGAACGGCACATCGAGCGCCCTCTGGAGCACCGACCGCAGCGCCGCGACCACCGGCCCGCTCGTCACCACCTTGTAGAGCACCGCCGCGAACGCACACGCCGCGAGCGTCCCCACCGCGTACTCCGCGGTGCTCATCCCGCGGTCCACCCCCACCGCGCGCACCCGCGACCACCATCGACGGAACATGTCCTGCCTCCTGGAAATCTCCTGAACCTGCCTGGATCTGTGAATCTGCTTGTGCAGCCGCGAACTTGTGGGTCCGGGAGCCCCGGGCGTGGCCGGGACCGGCCACGCGCGTGCCCCTGCCACCGGGCCGCGCACCACTGCCTCACCTCATGCCGTCACCCCCCAACAGCCCGCCCGCCAGCCCGATCAACACCGGTGCCACCCCGAGGACGAGGAAGGCCGGCAGGAAGCACCCCGACAGCGGGAGGGTGACCAGCACCCCCGCCCGTCGGGCCCGTGCGGCCGCGGCCCGGCCCCACTCGGCGCGCAGTTCGGCCGCGACCCGCAGGGCCGGCTCCACGGCCGGGGCTCCCGATATCCCCGCGCGCTCCATGCAGCGCGCCAGCGCCTCGGCTCCCGGGAGCTCCGCCAACCGCGCCCATACGGTGGCGGGTTCGCCGCCCAGGCGCAGTTCCGCCGCGATGTGCCCCAGCCGCTCGGCGACCGTTCCGTCCAGCGATCGCCCCACCGCCTCGGCCGCCTCCCGGGGGCCGGCGCCGGCCGCCAGGCAGGCCGCCAACAGCTCGCCGGCCGGAGCGAGTTCGGCGGCCACCCGCGCTTCCGCGGCCCGATCAGCCGCCGCGTCCCGCTGCCACCGCAGCCAGTGGTGGGCGCCCCAGCCGACAGCGATCCCCACCAGGGCACCGGTCACGCCACCCAGGAGGACGGCCGCACCGCCGCCCGCCCCCAGGGGCCCGCCCCACTCCCGCAGCCACGTCTCCGGCAGACCGCCTTCCCGGGTCGCTCCGCGCCTCCACCGCCGGCCCCGGACGACCCGCCGCACCCGTTCGCGCAGGCCCCCCTCGCCGCCGTCCAGGCCGCCTACCGCCCCCACCAGCACGCTCAGCACCCGCCGCCGCACCGCACGCTCCACGCGCACCGCCCGCACCAGCGCCCCCGTACACAGCAGGACCGCAGCGGCCAACGCCACCATCCCCACCCTGTGGACAACTTCCGGACTCACCACACCCGCCCCCTTCACTTCCGTACCGCCGACGCATCGGCCACGATCCGGCCCGTCCAGGCCACTCCGCCCCACTCCAGGAGCCCGCCGACGAGCAGGCAGCCCCACCCGGCCGGGGTGTGCAGCAGCACCCCCAGGGGGTCGGCGCCGAGCGCACCACCCATCAGCAACCCGCCCACCGGGAGCAGCGCGAGCATCAGGGCGGTGGCCCGCGGCCCGGCCAACTGGGCCTGGAGCTCCTCCCGTTGGTCCCGTTGCGCGGCCAGGCCGGCCGCGATCCGTTCCAGCCCGCGGGCCAGCCCCGCCCCGCCCTCCACCGCGACCCGCCAGCACGCCGCCGCCCCGATGAGCCCCTCGGCGCCGGGCCGCCGCGCCGCCGCCCGCAGCGCCCCGGGGACGTCCCCGCCGTACCGCGCGGCCGCCAGCACCGCGGGCCCGGCCTCCCCCAGCCCCGCCACTCCGGCCGCGACCAGGGCCCGGTCCGGCTGCCGGCCGGCCCGCAGCTCCCCCGCCACCGCCCCGCAGAACCGGATCACCGCCGCCGCCCGCCGGTCCGCCGCCCGCTGCCGCGCCCGCCCGGCCAGCCACCGCCGTACGGCAACCAGGGCCGCCACCGCGCCCACGACGGGCAGCACCGACCGCCCCAGGACCCCCAGTGCGATCCCGGCCGGCAGGCACCAGACCTCCGCGCCGGCCTCGATCCAGCTCCCGAGCCGCCACCGCCGCGCCCCTTCGCCGCCGGCCGCCCGCCCGGCCCCCCACTCCCGCAGCGCCGCCGCACGCCCCCGCCCCGGCCCCCCGACCGTGGCGTGCGCGGCCCCGACGTCCCCCAGGACCGCCACCGCCCGTCGCCGCAGGGCCCGATCGCGCCGCAACCGCCACGCCAGCAGCACCACGCACCCCGCCACAACGGCCGGCACCACCAGCGCCCCCGCCCGCTCGCTCAGCACGCCTCCCCACCCCTCTCGCACAACCGGGCCAACCGCCCCCAGCCGCGCGCCTCCCGGAACCCCTCCGGGCTCCACACCGCGGCCGGCACCGTCACCACGAAGCCGTCCCGGTCCCGTTCCAGGACGTGGATCTCGGCGATGCGCCGCCGCCCCGCCCGGTCGCGGACCAGGTGCAGCACGACGGACAGCGCGGCCGCCAACTGGCTGTGCAGGGCCGCCCGGTCCAGTCCGGCGGTGCAGCCGAGCGCCTCCAGCCGGACCGGCACGTCGCACGCGGCGTTGGCATGAACGGTCCCCGAGCCCCCCTCATGGCCCGTATTGAGCGCCGCCAACAGGTCCGTGACCTCGGCTCCGCGGACCTCCCCGGCCACCAACCGGTCCGGCCGCATCCGCAGCGCCTGCCGCACGAGGTCCCGAAGGGTCACCCGGCCGGCGCCCTCCTGATTGGCGGGCCGGGCCTCCAGCCGCACCACATGGGGGTGATCCGGCCGCAGCTCCGCGGAGTCCTCGGCCAGCACGATCCGTTCGGCCGGACCGACCAGGCCGAGCAGGGTGCTGAGCAACGTCGTCTTGCCGGACCCCGTACCGCCGCTGACCAGGAACGACAGCCGGGCGGCCAGCAGCGCCCGAAGCAGCCGGTCGCCGCCCGGCGGCACCGTCCCCGCCGCCACCAGCTCCGGCAGCGCGAAGGCCCGGGGCCGCAGCACCCGCAGGGACAGGCACGTCCCGGCGACCGCCACCGGGGGCAGCACGGCGTGCAGCCGGGTGCCGTCGGGGAGCCGGGCGTCCACCCAGGGACGGGCGTCGTCCAGCCGCCGCCCGGCGACCGCCGCCAGCCGCTGCGCCAGTCTGCGCACCTCGGCCGCGTCCCGGAACCGGACGTCGGTGCGCTCCAACCCGCCGCCCCGGTCCACCCACACCGCGTCCGGCGCCGTCACCAGGACGTCCGTCACGTCGGGCGCGGCGAGCAGCGGCTCCAACGGCCCGCTGCCCACCATCTCCGAGCGCAACGCGCCCACCACGCCGAGCACTTCGGCGTCCCCGAGGAGCCGCCCCTCCGCGCGCAGCGCCACCGCCACCCGGGCCGGCGTCGGCTCCGCCCCGGCCTCGGCGAGCCGCCGCCGCACCCCGTCCAACAGCTCCCGGCTCATCCCGCACCACCCCCCAGGACGGCCGCCCCGACCCTCGCGCCCCCGAAGGGACCGACGGCGCACCGGCTCTCCCGGGACCACCACCCGGCCCCGCACCGCAGTCCGTCCCGCCACGGGTCCCCGAACCGAGGACCGCACCGCCCCGTGACCGCCCGGCCCCGGCCCCACAGCGCCCTCGCGATCCGCCGCCTCATTCCGACGCACCCCCCAACTCCCGCTCCCCTGCGCGCCCGACGCCCCCAACAGGCGCCGCGCCCCCGCCCCGCGCCCGCTCCCAGAAGCCCGCGCAGAACCGCGCCAACGGCCCCCGCGCCCGCGCCCCGGGCACCGTCCCCCGCGCGAGGTCCTCCGGCAGCCCCGCATCCCACGCCAACTCGCCCGCCAGCGGCAGCCCCACCAGGCGCGCGGTCTCCTCCGCACCCGGCCCGCCGCCGTGCCCCACCCCGGGCTGCCCGCAGGCCACCACCCGCACGTCACGGAGCACCGCCCGCACCGCATCGGCCACCCGCCGCGCCGCCGCCACCGCCCGCAGCTCCGCCGGCACGAGCAGCAGCCCCACGTCCACCTGCGCCAGCGCTTCGGCTGCGGTCTCGTCCACCCGGCGCGGCAGGTCGACGACCACCACGCCGCCGCGCCGCCGCGCCGCGGCCAGGACCGCCCGCATCGCCGGCGGCGGAATGGCCACCTCCGCGCCCCGGTCCCAGCTCAGGACCCGTAAGGAGTGCAGCCTGGGCAGCGACTCGGCGAGCGCACCACCCGCCACCCGGCCGCGCGACTCGGCGAACGCCGGCCACCGCAGCCCCTTCTCCTGCTCGCCGCCGAGCAGGACATCCAGACCGCCGCCCAGGGGATCGCCGTCCACCAGCAGGGTCCGCTCCCCCGCGCGGGCGGCGGTGACGGCCAGCGCCGCCGCGAGGGTGCTCGCCCCGGCACCGCCCCGCCCGCCGATGACCCCCACCGTTAAGGCCGGCGCGCCCGCCCCCTCGACCGCGTCGGCGATCCGATCCACCAGCCAGCACTCGCCCTCGGGAAGGGCCAGCACCCGCTCCGCCCCGACCGCCACCGCCTGCCGCAGCACCGCGACGTCGTCCGCGCTCCGCCCGACGATGACCACGCCGGGCCGCCGCCCGGTGCCGGACAGTCGGGCGGCACAATCCGCGCCGACGATCACCAACGGCGCCGATTCCCACTCCGTTGTGCAAAGAGGAGGACGGTGTGCCACTTCGGGCAGCGCACCGGCCGCCGCACAGAGCCGCAGAAGGTCGTCGAGGAGCTCTTCGTCCTCGGTGATCAGCAGCGGCCCGTCCCGCTCTTCACCGCTTCGCACCGGCTGGTCGGAAGTAGATGATCCGGACACGTTCTGTCCCCCTATCGCTACGCAACTCGCGCTTCCGCGAACTTCGCGGACTTTTACGGTGCAGCGATCGGGAAATCCGCGTGGATCTTGACCCAAAACTGTGGACAACTCAGCGGTTGTGAATATCCCCGTCACCTATTCCAGCGACGCGGGAGGGCTTCTGAGGCGCACGTGAAGGCTCCACAGAGCAGTGCAACGACTACCCTGAGTGATGGCATATGCATGACAGAAGCGCACGCCAACAACGCGCGGAATCCAAGTGAATCAAGGGCCCACGGCGAAAAACGCGCCCGGACATGCGACGACCCCCGCCGGGGGGGAGAGCGGGGGTCGTCCCCACGGCCGACTCGGGGGGGGGGAGGAGCCGGACCGGGTTAGCACGGTCGCGAACGATCCGTGACTTCCATGGTGTACCCGAGAGCCTTCTCAGGCAAACCCACGCGCCACACCTTACGCCGAATGGTGGGCGCCTATGCTCGCCCCCGTGGAAAACCACTCCGTGCCTCACTCGACTCCCCGTACTGCCGCGTTCTTCGACTTGGACAAGACCGTCATTGCAAAGTCGAGCACGCTGACCTTCAGCAAGTCCTTCTACCAAGGCGGCCTGATCAATCGGCGGGCCGTACTGCGCACCGCGTACGCCCAGTTCGTGTTCCTCGCGGGCGGCGCCGATCACGACCAGATGGAGCGGATGCGCGAATATCTCTCGTCGCTCTGCCGCGGCTGGGACGTGGCCCAGGTCCGGGAGATCGTCGCCGAAACGCTGCACGATCTCATCGACCCGATCATTTATGACGAGGCGGCTTCGCTCATCGAGGAACACCACGCGGCCGGCCGGGACGTGGTGATCGTCTCCACCTCCGGCGCCGAGGTCGTCGAGCCGATCGGCGAACTCCTGGGCGCGGACCGGGTGGTGGCCACCAGGATGGTGGTCGGCGACGACGGCCGCTTCACCGGAGAGGTGGAGTACTACGCCTACGGCCCGACGAAGGCGGAGGCCGTCCGGGAACTGGCCGCGTCCGAGGGGTACGACCTCCAGCGCTGTTACGCGTACAGCGACTCGATCACCGACGTGCCCATGCTGGAGACGGTCGGCAACCCCTGCGCGGTCAATCCGGACCGGGCGCTGCGCCGTGAAGCGGTCGCCCGGGGCTGGCCGGTGGTCACCTTCAACCGGCCGGTCCCGCTCAAGAAGCGGCTGCCGACGCTGACCCTGCCCTCCCGCCCGGTGCTCACCGCCGTCGCCGCGATCGGCGCGGCCGCCGCCACCGCGACGCTGGTCTGGTACGCCACCCGTCGCAGTACCGGAAAGAATCGACTCGCCGTAATGCCCGCATTTGCGCGCAAACGTAAAGATCTACGGGCCGGGGTTCCGTTCACCCCATATGAGTAGTACAAAGGACGTAACGGCCCGCGAGACCAAGGACATCCGAGAGGAACGCCTTTACCGCATCAAGGCCCACGGACCGACGCATGAATGCCGAGCACCCACGCGACGCCGACCCGTCGATTACGGGCCAGCCGCACCAGGTAAGCGGACAAGGAATCCGACCTGATGGGCAAATACCGAGCACGCCTGGTAACTCGGCGGACGTGCCAGCGGCGGTACCGAAGGGTTGGTACCGCCGCAACCCGTGTCAGGGGCCGGGCACCACGCCGTTACGCCGCTCCGCGCTGCAACGCCTCGCAGACCGCCGTGCTCTCCCGTACGCCCAGCTCGACCGCGCGTCCACAGTGGGCGATCCACCGCGCCATGCCGTCCAGCGTGCCCGAGACGTAGTCCTGTAGGGCCCGCGCGTAGTCCGCGCTCCCCAGTTCCGCGTGCCCCACCTCGGCCGGGCAGATCGACTTCGGGTCCAGCCCGCTGCCGACCAGCACGATCCGCTCCGCCGCCCGCGCGACCAACCCGTTGTACGTGCCGAAGGGCCGCAGCGCCAGGAGTTCCCCGTGCACCACGGCGGCCGTCACCAGGGCCGGCGCCTCGGTGCCCGCCAGGAGGAGCCGCGAAAGCCCGTCCAGCCGGCCGGCGACCTCATCGGCGTCCGGCAGCGGCAGTTCGACCAACGGCTCGTCCACCGGCTCGTCGTTCCGCCGGGGCCGGCCCACGGTGTCATCGTCCACTCCACCGCCGGCCGCAACGAGATGCAGCCGGGCCAGCACCCGCAGCGGCGACTGCCGCCAGACGCTGAGCAGTTGGCCCGCCTCGGCGGTCAACCGCAGCGCGGCGCCGACCGTGCGCGGCTCGTCGCCGGTGCCGAAGTCGGTGCGCCGGCGGACCTCTTCGAGCGCCCAATCGGCCCCGGACAGCGCCGCGGAGGCCCGGGCGCCGCGCAGCGCCGCCTCGGCGGTGATCTCGGTGCTGCGGCGCCGCATGATCCGGTGCCCGTAGACCCGGTCGACGGCCTTGCGGACGGAGTCCACGGAGTCGGCGACCCCCGGGAGCGACGCCAGGGCCGCGAGCGGGTCGGTGCTCGCCTGGGGTGGTTCGGGGGGCGTCCCCCGGGAGATTCCAGCCATGGGAACGACCCTACGCACCGCCAGCCCGAACCCCTCGAAGGAGTGGTCTTCTTCACGTAAACCACCCGTCGAGAGGTTGGCCACACCTACGCTCCCCGAACATGAAGATCGCTTTCGTAGGCAAGGGCGGCAGCGGCAAGACCACGCTGTCCTCCTTGTTCATCCGGCACCTCGCCGCGACCCAGGTCCCCGTCGTCGCGGTGGACGCCGACATCAACCAACACCTGGGCGTCGCGCTCGGCATGGCCGAGGCCCAGGCCGCCGCGCTGCCCGCGATGGGCGCCCATCTCCCCTTGATCAAGGACTACTTGCGCGGCAGCAACCCCCGCATCCCGTCCACCGCGACGATGATCAAGACGACCCCGCCCGGCGAGGGCTCCCGGTTGCTGCGCATCGGCGAGGGCAACCCGATCTACGACGCCTGCGCCCGGACCGTGCCGCTCGACGACGGGACGGTGCGATTGATGGCCACCGGCCCGTTCACCGAGGCCGACTTGGGCGTGGCCTGTTATCACTCCAAGGTCGGGGCGGTCGAGTTGTGTCTGAACCATCTCGTCGACGGCCGCGGAGAGTACGTCGTCGTCGACATGACCGCGGGGTCGGACTCCTTCGCCTCCGGGATGTTCACCCGCTTCGACATGACCTTCCTGGTCGCCGAGCCGACCCGTAAGGGCGTCGCGGTCTACCGCCAGTACAAGGAGTACACCCAGGACTTCGGCGTCCCGTTGAAGGTCGTCGGCAACAAGGTCCAGGGGGCCGACGATCTGGCGTTCCTCCGCTCCGAGGTCGGCGCGGACCTCCTGGTGTGCGTGGGCCACTCCGACTGGGTGCGGACCGTGGAGAAGGGCCGCCCGGCCCCCTTCGCCCTCCTGGAGGAGACCAACCGCCGCGCCCTGGAGGCGTTGCACGACGCCGCCGACGCCTCCTACGAGGACCGCGACTGGGAGCGCTACACGCGCCAGATGGTGCACTTCCACCTGAAGAACGCGGAGAGTTGGGGCAACGCGAAGACGGGGGCCGACCTGGCTGCCCAGGTCGACCCCGCCTTTGTGCTCTTCGAGGGGACGGCTACCCCGCAACCGGCATGATCCGGGCCGCTGGCGTCGGGCCGGAGGCGGCTCCCGGGGTATCCGAGAGGTACGCCGACCAGCCGTCCTCCGGCGCCCGGCCCACCGGCAGGTCCTGGAGCCTGCCCAGCGTCTCCGGGTCCTGCGCGTCCAGCCAGTCGCTCAACTGCTTGAAACTGACGCAGTGCACGCCCTTACGCGGGCAGATCTCCTTGATCGCCTCCTCGACGGCCTTCATGTACGTGCCGCCGTTCCAGGACTCGAAGTGGTCGCCGACGAACAGGGGGGCGCGGTTGCCCTGGTAGGCGCGGTCGAAGGCGTCCAGGATGCCGTCGCGCATCTGCTGGCCCCAGGCGGTGTGCATCGCGCGGTCGCCATGGGTGGAGCCGGACTGGTTGGCCAGGAAGTTGTAGTCCATCGAGAGGGTCTCGAAGTCCCGGCCGGGGAAGGGTATTTCCTGGAGCGGGAAGTCCCAGATGCCGTCGATCTTCCGCGGCCAGGTCTGCAGGCCGCCCGATGAGCTGGCGTCGTAGCGGAAGCCCATCTCCTTGGCCGCGGGTATCAGATTGCGCTGCCCCTCCAGACAGGGCGCGCGGCCGCCTACCAACTCCTTGGCGTAGTCGAACGGGAGCGGCGGCTCGCCCTTGAGGCCGGAGTTGGTCTTCCAGTTCCGGACGAAGGAGACGGCCTGCTCGATCTCGCTGCGCCACTCCTCCGGCGTCCAACTGCCCACCCCGTTACGGCCGCAGAAGTGGCCGTTGAAGTGGGTGCCTATCTCGTTGCCGTCCTCCCAGGCGCCGCGCATCTGGGCCACGGTGTCCTTGATCCCGCGGACGTCGTTGAAGCCGATCGCCGAGGCGCCGGGCTCGTGGCCGGGAGGTTCGTAGAGCTCCGCCTTGTCGGCGGGGAGCATGTAGACGCCGCTGAGGAAGTACGTCATCGTCGCGCCGTACTTCTTGCCGACGGCACGGAAGTGGGAGAACAGCTTCTGGCTGTCCTCGCCGGCGCCGTCCCAGGAGAACACCACGAACTGGGGTGGTTTCCGGCCCGGCTTGAGGCGGGCGGGCCTGGGTTGGTGGGGCTGCGCCCCGGTGTACGCGGTGGAGCCGTCGCCTATCAGGCGGACCGGGCGGGTGGCCGGAACCTTGGCGGGCGCCATGCGCCCCTTGCTCGCGCTCTGCGGCGGTCCGTCCTGGGTCGCCGCGGAGCAGCCGGCTATCGCCGCCAGCGCCACCGCCACCGCGATGCGCACCGTCGCCTTCGATATGACCGCCATCAGCCACCTCATTCCTGGTGCGCGAGGCACCATGCGGATTAATCAGGGCAGACCTGAAGAAACGCACATATCCATTGACAGATGACGAAAAGAGCTGGAGCAAAAGTCGTTTTATTCACTCGATAGACGGAATGACTGCGCCATACGCCCGGAAAGCCTTCTCAGGGTCTTTACGCGTCATTACGATTCATTTACCGATGCTTGAGGGTCACCGGCCCGTCACCCACCGCGACGCCCGCCGGCCTGATCCGCTCCCGCCGCAGCACACCGCCGCCCCGCGGTCGCGCCCGAAGGGCCGACCGCGCCGCCCCGGAGGAGACGGGAATGACGCAGCTCCAGAAGTCGCCGCAGCCGCTGTCCGAGCTCTTGCCCGAGCCCAGTACGCCCTCCAGGGCCGCACACCCGGGAAAGGGGGCGAGCCCGGGCTGGCGGGGAGACCTCTCCGCCTCGGTCGTGGTCTTCCTGCTCGCCGTCCCGCTCTCGCTGGGCGTCGCCCTGGCCACCGGCGCCCCGCTCCAGGCCGGCCTGGTCGCCGCGGCCGTCGGCGGGATCGTCGCCGGGCTACTGGGCGGCGCGCCGCTCCAGGTGACCGGCGCCGCCACCGGCCTCCTGGTGGTCACCGCCGACCTCGTCCAGCGCTACGGCTGGCGCGCCACGTGCGCGATCACGGTCCTGGCCGGGCTGGCCCAACTCGCCCTCGGGGCGCTGCGGGTGGCCCGTGCCGCGCTCGCCGTCAGCCCGGCGATCGTGCACGGCATGCTCGCCGGCATCGGCGTCACCATCGCCGTCGGGCAGCTCCACGTGGTGCTCGGCGGCAGCCCCGACGGCTCGGCCGTCGACAACGTCGCGGCGCTGCCCGCCCAGTTGGCGCAGCCGCACACCACCGCGCTGCTGACCGGAGCCGTCGCGGTCGCCGTGCTGGTCGGCTGGCCGCGGCTGCCGGGCCGCGCCGGGCGCCGGGCGCGGCTGGTGCCGGCGCCGCTGGCCGCGGTGCTCGCCGCCACGGCGGTCAGCGCGGGCGCGACGGTTCCGCGGGTCGCGCTGCCGTCCTGGCGGCTGCCCGAGTCGCCCGTATTGCCCGGCGGTTCGCTCGCCGCCCTCGTCACCGCGGTGCTGACGGTCACCCTCGTGGCCAGTATGGAGTCGCTGCTGTCCGCGGTGGCCGTGGACCGGCTGGCCGCCGAGCGCCCGGGAGCTTCGCCGCAACGGCCGCGGCTGAACCGCGAATTGGCCGGCCAGGGCCTGGCCAACGTCGTCTCCGGCCTGCTGGGCGGTCTGCCGGTCTCCGGTGGCGCGATCCGCGGTTCGGCCAATGTGCGCGCCGGTGCGACCACCCGTCGGGCGACCGTGCTGCACGGCGTCTGGGTGGTGCTCTGCGCGGGCCTGTTGGCCGGGGTGTTGGAGCTGATCCCGTTGGCCGCGCTGGCCGCCCTGGTGCTGGTCGTCGGCGTACGGATGGTGAGCTTCGCGCACCTCCGGCACGTGCAGCGGCACCGCGAATTCCCGGTGTACGCGGCCACATTGGGCGCGGTGGTGCTCTTCGGCGTACTGCGGGGCGTCCTGGTGGGCATCGCGGTCGGGGTCTTCCTGGCGCTGCGGCGGCTGACCCACACCCGCGTCCAGGTGACGGAGGAGTCCGGCCGCCACCGGGTGCGCGTCAGCGGCCAGTTGACGTTCCTGGCGGTGCCGCGGATGACCTGGGCGCTGGCACAGGTGCCGCCGGCCGCCGACGCCGTCGTCGAGCTGTGCGGGTCCTTCATGGACCACGCCGCCTACGAGGCGCTGCAGTCCTGGACGGCCGCCCATCGGGCGGACGGTGGCCAGGTGACCCTCGTGGGCCGCTCGGGCCGCCCGATCGCCGAGCCGACCGACGCCCACTCCTGCCGGCCGTGGACGCCCTGGCGCAACCACCACTGCACCCGCCCCGCACCGGACCACACCGCGGCCCACGAGGGCGCCGGCCAACTCCTGGGCGGCGTCAGCGCGTTCCAGCGGCACACCGCGCCACTGGTGCGCGAGGAGCTGGCCCGGCTGGCGCGGGAGGGTCAGCGCCCGACTCAGCTCTTCCTGACCTGCGCCGACTCCCGGCTGGTGACGAGCATGATCACGTCGAGCGGGCCGGGCGACCTGTTCACCGTGCGCAACGTCGGCAATCTGATGCCGCCGCCCGGCTCGGACACCTCCTGCGATTCGGTGAGCGCCGCGGTCGAGTACGCGGTCGAGGTGCTGCGGGTGGAGTCGATCACCGTGTGCGGGCACTCCGGCTGCGGGGCCATGGCGGCGCTGCTCGGTTCGACCGCCGCCCCGCCACCGGCCAACGAGGCCACCCCGCTCGCCCGTTGGCTGCGGCACGGCCGTCCGAGCCTGGCCCGTATGGCGCGCATCGGGCGGCTGGGCCGGGGTGAAGTCGCCTTCGCCGAGCGGCCGGTGGCCGATGACCAGGAGCGACTGGCGCTGGTCAACGTCCGGCAGCAGCTCGACCACCTGCGGGCGCACCCCTGCGTGGCCCGTCGGATGGCCGAGGGCTCCCTCTCCCTCCACGGCATGTACTTCCACGTCGCCGAGGCCCAGGCGTATCTGCTGGACGAGCCCACCGGGCGGTTCCGGGCGGTGCGCGCCGACGCCCCGGCAGTGGGCGCCTGACCTGCACGGCAACCCCCGAACGGCGGTGCGAGGGAAAGAATTGCGACAGGTCTACACCATCAGTTGTCCACAGCCCTTGTCAGGGTCCCTCGCGGGCTGATGAGCTATGGCCTGGGACACATCGCACGCCCCGGGAATATGGGAGATGTCGTGAGCAACGAAAGCCTGGCCAACCTCCTGAAGGAGGAGCGGCGGTTCGCACCGCCCGCCGAGCTGGCCGCGGACGCCAACGTGACGGCCGCCGCGTACGAAGAGGCCGCGGCGGACCGGCTGGGCTTCTGGGCCGAGCAGGCCAAACGCCTGACGTGGGAGACCGAGCCCACCGAGATCCTCGACTGGTCCAACCCGCCGTTCGCCAAGTGGTTCACCGACGGCAAACTCAACGTCGCCTACAACTGCGTGGACCGCCACGTGGAGAACGGCCTCGGCGACCGGGTCGCGATCCACTTCGAGGGCGAGCCGGGCGACAGCCGGGCGATCACCTACGCCGAGCTCCAGCGCGAGGTCGCCAAGGCGGCCAACGCCCTGACCGAGCTGGGAGTTGGCGCCGGCGACCGGGTGGCCATCTATCTGCCGATGATCCCGGAAGCGGTCATCGCCATGCTGGCCTGCGCCCGGCTGGGCGCCCCGCACTCCCTGGTCTTCGGCGGCTTCTCCGCGGACGCCCTGGCGACGCGGATCAACGACGCCGACGCCCGCCTGGTGATCACCGCCGACGGCGGTTACCGCCGCGGCAAGCCGTCCGCCCTCAAGCCCGCCGTGGACGAGGCCCTGACCAAGCCCGGCACCGAGCACGTCCGCAGCGTGCTGGTCGTCCGCCGCACCGACCAGGAGGTCGGCTGGACCGAGGGCCGCGACGTGTGGTGGCACGACCTCGTCGAGCGGCAGAGCCCGGAGCACACCCCCGAGGCGTTCGACGCCGAGCACCCGCTGTTCATCCTGTACACCTCCGGGACGACGGGTAAGCCCAAGGGCATCCTGCACACCACCGGCGGGTACCTCACCCAGGTCTCGTACACCCACCACGCGGTCTTCGACCTCAAGCCCGAGACCGACGTCTACTGGTGCACCGCCGACGTCGGCTGGGTGACGGGCCACTCGTACATCACCTACGGCCCGCTCTCCAACGGGGCGACCCAGGTGCTCTACGAGGGCACTCCGGACACCCCGCACCAGGGCCGCTGGTGGGAGATCGTCCAGAAGTACGGCGTGACGATCCTCTACACCGCGCCGACCGCGATCCGCGCCTGCATGAAGTGGGGCGACGACATCCCGGCGAAGTTCGACCTGTCGTCGCTGCGGGTGCTGGGCTCGGTGGGCGAGCCGATCAACCCCGAGGCGTGGATCTGGTACCGCAAGCACATCGGGGCCGAGCGGGCGCCGATCGTCGACACCTGGTGGCAGACCGAGACCGGCGCGATGATGCTCAGCCCGCTGCCGGGCGTGACGGAGACCAAGCCCGGCTCGGCGCAGGTGCCGCTGCCCGGCATCGCCGCCACGGTGGTCGACGACGACGGCCACGAGGTGCCCGACGGCGCCGGCGGCTATCTGGTGCTGACCGAGCCCTGGCCGTCGATGCTGCGCACCATCTGGGGCGACGACCAGCGCTACCTCGACACCTACTGGTCCCGCTTCGCTGGCAAGTACTTCGCCGGCGACGGCGCCAAGAAGGACGAGGACGGCGACATCTGGCTGCTCGGCCGGGTCGACGACGTGATGCTGGTCTCCGGGCACAACATCGCCACCACCGAGGTGGAGTCCGCGCTGGTCTCGCACCCGAAGGTGGCCGAGGCCGCGGTGGTCGGCGCCACCGACCCGCAGACCACCCAGGCCATCTGCGCCTTCGTGATCCTGCGCGGCGGCGCCACCGCAGAGGACGAGGGGTTGGTCGACGAGCTGCGCGCCCACGTGGCCCAGCAGCTCGGCCCGATCGCCAAGCCCAAGCGGATCCTGCCGGTCGCGGAGCTGCCGAAGACCCGCTCGGGCAAGATCATGCGCCGCCTGCTGCGCGACGTCGCCGAGAACCGCGCCCTGGGCGACGTCACCACGCTCACCGACTCCTCCGTCATGGACCTGATCCAGTCGAAGCTGCCGAGCGCACCGAGCGAGGACTGACGGCGCCGGGCGAGGGCTGACGCCGCGACCGCGGCGCTCCGCGCCGACGCGCTCCAGGAGGGGGCACCGGGCCACTGCGGCCGGTGTCCCCTGCTGCGTTCTCGGGCCTCCGGCGTTCCCACACCGTCGCCGGCCCGGGCCGGCTCGGCGCCCGGCGGCCCGAAGCCCGAATTGCCCGTAAAGTTAACCCCACGCATTAACCCCTTGCACCCACCCGTTAGGGTTAGGGGGCGTCAACGAGACGCTAAGAAACTCTGGGTGCGCCGGGAAGTCTGGTCGGCAACTGCTACAGCCGTTCTCAGCTGCCGGAGGTCAACGCGTGACTGCATCCAGCAACCGCCGCTCCATATTCCTCGGCCGGATGCCGTTGCCCGAGCGGAACTTCATCGCCGACGCACTGCGTACCGAGACCGTCGGCGGCGTTCTCCTCCTCGTGGCCGCCATCGCCGCACTGATCTGGGCCAATACCTTCGGCGGCAGCTACGAGGCGCTCCGCGGACTGCACCTCGGCCCGGCGTCGCTGGGCCTGGACCTCTCGCTCCAGCACTGGGCCGCCAACGGCCTGCTCGCGGTCTTCTTCTTCGTCGCCGGTATCGAGCTCAAGCGCGAACTGGTCGCCGGCGAGCTGCGCGACCCCAAGGCCGCCGCCCTCCCGGTGATCGCCGCGATCTGCGGCATGGCGACCCCCGCCGTGGTGTACTTCCTGGTCAACGTCGCCGGCGGCGGTTCCTTCCGGGGCTGGGCGGTCCCCACCGCCACCGACATCGCCTTCGCGCTCGCCGTCCTCGCGGTGATCGGCACCTCCCTGCCGTCCGCGCTGCGCGCCTTCCTGCTCACCCTCGCCGTCGTCGACGACCTCTTCGCGATCCTGATCATCGCGATCTTCTTCACCTCGAAGCTGAACTTCGTCGCCCTCGGCCTGTCCGTCGCCGGCCTGGTGCTCTTCTACGTCCTGCTGCGCAAGGGCGTCCGCGGCTGGTACGTCTACGTCCCGCTCGCCGCGGTGATCTGGGCGCTGATGGAGAACAGCGGCGTGCACGCCACCATCGCCGGCGTCGCCATGGGCCTGATGCTGCGCTGCCACCGCCACGAGGGCGAGCGGCAGTCCCCCGGTGAGCACATCGAGCACCTGGTCCGCCCGTTGTCGGCGGGGCTGGCGGTGCCGCTGTTCGCCCTGTTCTCCGCGGGGGTGTCGATCTCGGGCGGCGCGGTCCACGACGTCTTCACCCGGCCCGAGACGCTCGGCGTGGTCCTCGGCCTGATAGTGGGCAAGGCGCTGGGGATATTCGGCGGCACCTGGTGCACCGCCCGCTTCACCAGAGCCGAGCTCAACCCCGATCTGAAGTGGCCGGACGTCTTCGGCGTCGCCGCCCTGGCCGGCATCGGCTTCACCGTCTCCCTGCTCATCGGCGAGCTGGCCTTCGCCGGCGACCCGGTCCTGACCGACGAGATCAAGGCGGCGGTGCTGATCGGCTCGCTGCTCGCGGCTGTCTTCGCGGGCATCCTCCTCAAGATCCGCAACAACAAGTACCGGCAGCTCTGCGACGAGGAGGAGCGGGACGAGGACCAGGACGGCATCCCCGACGTCTACGAGAAGGACCAGCCCGCGTACCACCTGAGGATGGCCGCGATCCTCGAAGCGAAGGCCGCCGAGCATCGCAGGCTTGCCGAAATGGCCGCCGGCGCCCGGTCCGGGGACGATGGTCCGGCATGATCTGAGAGGCTTTGCATCCAGGCGAAGAGAAGAGGGAGACGTCGATGAGCGCAGCCGACGACGGTGCGGACCGCAGCCTCGGGCAACTGGTGGCCACGGCGACCGCCGAGATGTCCGCGTTGGTGCACGACGAGATCGCGCTGGCCAAGGCGGAACTGCGGCAGGACGCCAAGCGGGCGGGCATCGGCAGTGCCGCGTTCGTCGTGGCGGGGGTGCTGGCGCTGTTCGCGCTGCCGGTGCTGAGTTTTGCGGCGGCCTACGGCATCCACAACCTCGGCCTCGGGCTCGCCTGGTCCTTCCTGATCGTGGGCGGCGCCTTCCTGATCATCGCCGCGCTGCTGATCCTGGTCGCGATGGCCAAGATCAAGAAAATCAAGAAGCCGGAGAAGTCGATCGCCTCCGCCAAGGAGACCGCGGCCGTGCTGCAGAAGGCCAAGCCGCACCCGCGCGTTGACGAGGAGCACCCGGCCCTCGCCTCTGTGCCCCGCTCCTCGGTATGACGGCCCCCGACAGCACCGCCGCCGTCGTGCGGCTCGACATCCCCGGTGGCCACGAGGTGACGCACCGGGACGTCTCGGCCAACGGTGCGCGCTTCCACACCGCCGAGATGGGCGACGGCCCCCTCGTGCTGCTGCTGCACGGCTTCCCGCAGTTCTGGTGGACCTGGCGGTACCAACTCCCGGCGCTGGCCGACGCGGGCTTCCGCGCGGTCGCCATGGACCTGCGCGGCGTCGGCGGCAGCGACCGCACCCCGCGCGGCTACGACCCGGCCAACCTCGCCCTGGACATCACGGGCGTCATCCGCTCCCTGGGCGAGCCGGACGCCGCGCTGGTCGGGCACGACCTGGGCGGCTACCTCGCGTGGACGGCGGCGGTGATGCGGCCCAAGCTGGTCCGCCGGCTCGTGGTGTCGTCGATGCCGCACCCGCGGCGCTGGCGGGCCGCGATGCTCGCCGACGTCCGGCGCAGCTCGCACATCTGGAGCTTCCAGCGGCCCTGGCTGCCGGAGCGCCGGCTGACCGCGGACGACGCGGCGCTGGTGGGCCGGATGATCCGCGACTGGTCCGGCCCCCGGCTCCCGGAGGACGAGACCATCGAGGTCTACCAACGGGCCATGGCCATCCCGTCGACGGCGCACTGCTCGATCGAGCCCTACCGCTGGATGGTGCGCTCGATGGCGCGCCCCGACGGCATCCAGTTCAACCGCCGGATGAAGCTGCCGGTGCGGGTCCCGACCCTGCATCTGCACGGCTCCCTGGACCCGGTCATGCGCACCCGCAGCGCCGCCGGCTCCGGCGAGTACGTCGAGGCCCCCTACCGCTGGCGGCTCTTCGACGGCCTGGGGCACTGGCCGCACGAGGAGGACCCCGCGGCCTTCTCCACCGAGCTGATCAACTGGCTGAAGGACCCGGAACCGGACCGCTGACGGTCCGCGGTCCCGCGCGCACCACCCGTCGCCCGGCGTCTCCCCACGGCGCCCGGTCCGCCCCGTCGCGTTCGCACGAACGCTCGTCTGACGAACAGCCAATTGCCTCCCGCATAGGCCAATTGGCCCTCCCCGAGGCGGTTACGGACCTTGGGCCACGGGCAGAGTCGAGGGTATGGGCTGGACGCACGACTACCGTGACGTGGCACGCAACCGCCGCAGCAGCGCCGCTGCGGTGGGCACACAGGACAGGGGCACCCCGGATCTCGAATCCTCCAGGTCCCCGGACGCGGCGCACCCGATGGGCATCCCCCGCATCCTGCGCCGCAGAGCGCGCTGGATGAGCGCGCGCCTGCGCCATCCCCGTAGCTGACCCCGGCGCGCTCCCCAACGGCCACCGGGCCGCGCCCCGTCCCGCAGGATCGGTACGCGGCCCCACCCGGCCTCAGATCGCGCAACCCTGGGTGTCGACCTGCTGGGAGGCGACCCGTCCGCGGACGGCGTCCTGCCGGACCTCGTCGGCCGTCAGCGCGTAGCCGGTGTGCGCGTCGTCCCGCGACTTGGCGAAGACCACGCCGTAGACCTCGCCCTGGGGCGTGAGCAGCGGGCCGCCGGAGTTGCCCTCCCGGACCGTCGCGTAGAGCGAGTAGACGTCCCGGCCGACGGTGCCCCGGTGGTAGATGTCCGCGCCGTTGGCCTGGATGCGGCCGCGGATGCGGGCCGGGCGGACGTCGTAACCGCCGTTCTCCGGGAAGCCGGCGACGATGGCGCTCTTGCCGCTGCCCGCGTCCTTGTCGGCGAACTTCAGTTCCGGGGCGCGCAGTTGCGGGACGTCCAGCACCGCGATGTCGCGCTCCCAGTCGTAGAGCACCACCTTGGCGTTGACCGGGAGCCCCTCGCCGCCCACCTGGACCGTCGGGTCGTTGACGCCGCCGACGACGTGCGCGTTGGTCATCACGCGGTGCGGGGCGAAGACGAAGCCGGTGCCCTCCAGGATCTTGCCGCAGCCGGGCGCCCGGCCGACGATCTTGACGATGCTGCGCCGGGCGTCCGCCGCCACGGGGCCGTTGGCCAGCGCCGGGTC
This sequence comes from Streptomyces sp. WZ-12, assembly GCF_028898845.1. Lineage (NCBI taxonomy): Bacteria > Bacillati > Actinomycetota > Actinomycetes > Kitasatosporales > Streptomycetaceae > Streptomyces > Streptomyces sp. WZ-12. The sequence continues at coordinate 4,286,421 of NZ_CP118574.1, forward strand.
CGGCGGCCGGACCGGCCGGATCGGCTCGTTGGCGAACGGCGTGAAGACCTGCGGGAAGCCGTTCTGCGCCAGCGCCGAGGAGAAGTCGGCGAACCAGGTGCTGGCCTGCGGCGGCATGACCTGGGAAACCCCGAGCAGCACCTTGGAGTTGCGGACCTCCTTGCTGAGCGTCGGCAGGGACGTGCCGGCCAGCGCGGAGCCGATCAGCCAGGCGACCAACAGCATCGCCAGGACGTTGACCAGCGCGCCGCCGGTGGCGTCCAGCGCCCGCGCGGGTGTCCAAGTGATGTGCCGGCGGAGCTTGTTGCCGAGGTGGGTGGTGAGCGCCTGGCCCACCGACGCACAGACGATCACGATGGCGACCGCCGCGATGACCGCGAAGGTGCCCGGTTTGGCGTCGTCGGTGATCTCGTTCCAGATCACCGGCAGCACGTAGACCGCGATCAGACCTCCCCCGAGGAAGCCGATCACGGACAGGATGCCGACGAGGAAGCCTTGCCGGTAACCGACGATCGCGAACCATACGGCCGCGACCAGCAGCAGGATGTCCAGGACGTTCACGCCGGACACCGTCTCACGAGCGCCAGTCGAGCGGGACCTGCTTGTCGCGGTCCCATGGGATCTCCCAGCCCGCGTAATGCAGGATCCGGTCGATCACCCCGGCGGTAAAACCCCAGACCAGGGCGTCCTTGACGAGGAAGGCGGGGCCGATGTGGCCGCTGGGGTGACGGGAGGTGACCCGATGTGCGGGGTTCGTGAGATCCGCCACGGGAACCGTGAAGACCCGGGCGGTCTCCGCGCGATCCACCGCGGCCACCGGGCTCGGCACCCGCCACCAGCCCAGCACGGGCGTCACCACGAAGCCGCTGACGGGGATGTAGAGCCGCGGCAGCACGCCGAAGACCTGGACGCCCGACGGGTCGAGCCCGGTCTCCTCCTGGGCCTCGCGCAGCGCCGCGCGGATCGGACCGGCGCCCTCCGGATCGCCGTCCTCCGGGTCGAGCGACCCCCCGGGGAAGGAGGGCTGTCCGGCGTGCGAGCGCAGGGTGCCGGCGCGCTCCATCAGGAGCAGCTCGGGCCCTCGGACGCCGTGCCCGAAGAGGATCAGCACCGCCGACTGCCGCCCGCCGCGCTCCGGCGGCAGGAAGCGGCTGAGCTGGCGCGGCTCCACGCTGGCGGCCGCGCGGGCCACCGGGGCCAGCCACTCGGGCAAGTCCTCGGTCGTCACCGTCACCTCCGGCCCGGCCGCCACCGGGCCCGGGTCCCTCGTCTCGCCGTACTGCTCCCGTGCACTCGTCATCCGCGCCCCCTCAGGCATACGTGGCTGATCGGTCCCCCAGTGGAGTCGTGGTCGTCGCCCTACGAGACGGCCAACGGGGGCGCGGGCCGCCCCGGATAGTCGGCCGGCGGCTTCAGCCGCTGCCCGGGCTGGCCGCCGAGCTCGTACTTGAGCAGCTTCTTCGCCTTCTCCGGGTCGGTCTCGCCCTCGCCGTACGACGGGCACAGCGCGGCGATCGGGCAGGCCCCGCAGGCGGGCTTGCGGGAGTGGCAGACGCGCCGGCCGTGGAAGACCACGCGGTGCGAGAGCATCGTCCACTCGCTCTCGGGGAAGATCGCGGCGACGTCGGCCTCGACCTTCACGGCGTCCTGCTCGGTCGTCCAGCCGAAGCGGCGTGCCAGCCGGCCGAAGTGGGTGTCGACGGTGATGCCAGGGACTCCGAAGGCGTTGCCGAGCACCACATTGGCGGTCTTGCGGCCGACACCGGGGAGCGTGACGAGGTCCTCCAGGCGGCCGGGCACCTCGCCGTCGAAGCGGTCGCGCAGCGCGGTGGACAGCCCGATCAGGGACCTCGCCTTGGCGCGGAAGAAGCCGGTGGGGCGGATCAGCTCCTCCAACTGCTCCGGGGGGATCGCGGCCATGTCCTCGGGCGTGGGGCAGGCGGCGAAGAGCCGGGGGGTGGTCTGGTTGACCCGGAGGTCGGTGGTCTGGGCGGACAGGACCGTGGCGACCAGCAGCTCGAAGGGGTTGGTGAAGTCCAACTCCGGGTGGGCGTACGGGTAGAGCTCGCCCAGCTCGCGGTTGATCTCGTGGGCCCGGCGCACCATGGCGGCCCGGGACTCGCGCTTGCGCGCGGGAACGGCCTTCTTCGCGGGCGCCGTCGCCTTGGCGGCCGTCTTCTTGGTCGTCGTCTTCTTCGCCGCGGTGGCCTTCTTCGCGGTGGTCGTCTTCTTCGCGGCCGGGGCCTTCTTGGTCGTGGTCTTCTTCGCCGCCGGCTTCGCGGGGGTCTCGGACACGGCCGCCTCCTTCGCCTCGGTGGGCGACGCGCCGGCCCCATCCGTCGCATTCCGCCCGGTCATCGCCCCGAAGAGCGATTTGTTACTTTTGTCGGTATTTGAGGCGCCCGCGAGCGGCTGTTCGCCCACAGCGGAATCGCGCCCGGCGCTCACTCTGTCGGCCCCCAGTCCTCTGCTCTCACCGGCGTATTGGACACTCGGCCAGACTAAGGCCACCCACTGACATCCGACCCGATCACCGGGATTCGTGACCCCAATCGGCCCCCTGCCGTATGGCTTGGGCCACGGGTCCGGCAAACTTGTGATTGATCGCACTGTTTTGCATTCCGGCATGATGGGGACCACAGTCCCTCGGAGCATGTCGACAAGGAGAGAACTCGTGGACGACGTTCTGCGGCGCGCCCCGCTCTTCGCGGCGCTCGACGACGAGCAGGCGGCCGAGCTTCGCGCCTCGATGGGAGAGGTCACGCTCGCACGCGGCGACGCCCTGTTCCACGAAGGGGACCCAGGCGACCGCCTGTACGTGGTCACCGAGGGCAAAGTGAAGCTCCACCGCACCTCACCCGACGGCCGCGAGAACATGCTGGCCGTCCTCGGGCCCGGCGAGCTCATCGGCGAGCTGTCCCTCTTCGACCCGGGACCGCGCACGGCCACCGCCACCGCGCTCACCGAGGTCAAGCTGCTGGGACTGGGCCACGGTGACCTTCAGCCCTGGCTGAACGCCCGCCCGGAGGTGGCCACGGCCCTGCTGCGCGCGGTCGCCCGCCGGCTGCGCAAGACCAACGACCAGATGTCCGACCTGGTCTTCTCGGACGTGCCAGGCCGGGTGGCGCGCGCCCTGTTGGACCTGTCGCGCCGCTTCGGCGTGCAGTCCGAAGAGGGCATCCACGTCGTGCACGACCTGACGCAGGAGGAGCTGGCCCAGTTGGTCGGCGCCTCCCGGGAGACCGTCAACAAGGCGCTCGCGGACTTCGCGGGCCGCGGCTGGCTGCGCCTGGAGGCGCGCGCCGTGATCCTGTTGGACGTCGAGCGGCTGGCCAAGCGCTCGCGCTGACGCCGCGCGCACCACGACCGTTCCGAGGGCCCCGCTGCGGCGGGGCCCTCGGCGCGTCACGGGAACTCCCGGCGGCCGCCGGGTAATTGGCTCGCGGCCCGCCGTTCCACCGCCCCATAGTGGGCGCCATGACGACCGGTGGAGAATCCGGGGGCAAGGGCCTCGACCAGGACGGCTGCTTCGTACGGGAGGGGGCCCTGGGGAAGGTGCCCGCGCCGTTCGCGCCCGTCGTGGCGGCGCTGGCCGACCGGCTCGCCGCCCACTTCCCGCCCGACCGGGTCGTCAGCACCTACCTGTTCGGGAGCATCCCGCGCGGCACCGCCGTCCCCGGGGTGTCCGACCTCGATGCGCTGCTCGTCCTGCGGGCGGGACGGCCGGGGCCCACCGACGCCGACCGGGCGGCCGCGCGGGCCGTCGAGGCGGAGTTGGACGCCGCCTTCCCGCAGATCGACGGTGCCGGCCTCCTGTTGGTCACCGCGGACCGGTTGCTGAGCGAGCTGGAGCGGTACGACCTGGGGTGGTTCGTGGCCTGCCTGTGCACGCCGCTGAGCGGGCCCGATCTGGCCGCGGCGCTGCCCCGTTACCGCCCGACCTCGCTCCTGGCCCGGGAGACCAACGGCGACCTCTTCCGGCGGCTGCCCGGTCTGCGCCGGCGGGCCGCCGCGGTCACCGGCCCAGAGGAGCGCGCCCGGCTGACCCGGGCGGTGACCAGGAACCTCGTCCGCACCGGGTTCACCCTGGTCATGCCGCGCTGGGGCGGCTGGACCAGCGATCTCGCCGAATCCGCCGAGGTGTTCGGGCGCTATTACCCGGCGCGCGCCGAGCAGATGCGCGCCGCGGCCCGCGCCGCCCGGAACCCGGGCGCGCACCCCGGGCTCCTCGACGCGTTGCTGACGGACCTCGCCCCCTGGCTGGCCGACGAGTACCTGGCCGTCCACGGGGCCAAGGCCCCTCGCCCAGAGGAGCCCTGACGCCGCACTACGCCTCGGGACGGCGCCGAGGCGCCCGTCCCGTAAGGACCGGAGCGGCGCGTACGGGCCCTAGATCAGCCCGTGTTCGCCCAGGTAGTCCAACTGCGCCCGCACCGACAGTTCGGCGGCCGGCCACAGGGAGCGGTCCACGTCCGCATAGACGCTCGCCACGACCTCGGCGGGGTTCCGGTGGCCGGCCTCCACCGCCGTCTCCACCTGGGCGAGCCGGTGGGCCCGGTGCGCCAGGTAGAACTCCACCGCCCCCTGGGCGTCGTTCAACACCGGTCCGTGGCCCGGTAGGACCGTGGAGACCCCGTCGTCCACGGTGAGGGAGCGCAGCCGGCGCAGGGAGTCGAGGTAGTCGCCCAGCCGACCGTCGGGGTGCGCGACCACGGTGGTGCCGCGCCCCAGGATCGTGTCCCCCGTCAGGACGGCCCGGTCGGCGGGCAGATGGAAGGAGAGCGAGTCCGCGGTGTGCCCCGGGGTGGGCACCACGCGCAGCTCCAGGCCCCCGGTGGTAATCACGTCGCCCGCGCCGAGCCCCTCGCCCCCTAGGCGCAGCCCCGGATCCAGCGCCCGTACGGGACTGCCGGTCAACTCGGCGAACCGGGCCGCCCCTTCGGCGTGGTCCGGGTGCCCGTGGGTGAGCAGGGTCAGCGCGACCCGTTGCCCGGCCCGCTCCGCGGTGTCGATGACGGCTTGGAGGTGGCCCTCGTCGAGCGGCCCGGGGTCGATGACGACGGCCAGTTGGGAGCCCGGCTCGGCGACGATCCAGGTGTTGGTGCCGTCCAGCGTCATCGCGGACGGGTTCGGGGCCAGGACGCAGTGCGCGCGCGGCGTGGCCGGCCCGGAGAGGACCCCGCCACGGGGCTGGCCCGGGAGGGCCGCGGCTTCGGTCATGCGGGGGTACCTCCGGAGGCGTCGTCCGTCGTCGCGATGTGCTTGGTGAACTCGTCGTGGCCGGGCCAGCTCAGCACGATCTCGCCGCCCACGAGGCGGGCGCGGGCCAGTACGGGCGTCAGGTCCTGCGCACCGGCCGCGGCCAGCGCGTCGGCGACGCTCCCGTAGGGCTCCAGCGAGCGCAGGGTGGAGATGGTCGGCGGCATCATCAGCAGCTCGCCGCGGTCGTAGCCGGCCGCGGCCTCCCCGGGGCGGAGCCACACCGTGCGGTCGGCCTCCGTGGAGACGTCGAGGGCGCGCTGGCCCTCCGGGAGCGCGGCGACGAAGAAGAAGGTGTCGTAGCGGCGCGGTTCGAACTCCGGGGTGATCCACCGCGCCCAGGCGGCCAGCAGATCGGAGCGCAGCACCAGGCCGCGGCGGGCCAACAGGTCGGCGAAGGACAGCTCGTGGGCGACCAGCGCCGCCCGGTCCGCCTCCCAGCCCGCGCCGGTGGCGTCCGCGACGACCGTGTGGGCGGAGTCGCCGGCGAGCAGCACCCCGGACTCCTCGAAGGTCTCGCGCACCGCGGCGCAGATGACGGCCTGCGCGGTGGACGGGTCGACGCCCATCCGCACCGCCCATTCGGCGCGCGAGGGGCCCGCCCATCCCACGGGACGTTCGTCACGCGGGTCGACGGATCCGCCCGGATAGGCGTACGCGCCTCCGGCGAAGGCCATGGAGGCGCGTCTGCGCAGCATGTGGACGGCGGGGCCGTCGCGGTCGGTGTCCCGCAGCAGCAGGACCGTCGCGGCCCTGCGGGGCGCGGGCGGCGTCAGTTCGCCGTTCGTCAGGGCCCGGATGCGGGCCGGCCATTCCGGCGGGTACCACTGGCCATTGGTCGTCGACGCCATGGCCGGATGCTATGCGCTCGCGCGCGGATGTTCGAGGGGTCCTCTGTGGACAGCGGGCCCACCCCGGGCGCGAGCGCACCGCGTGCGCGACGTCAGTCGGCGATCTCGACCTGGATCTCGACCTCGACGGGCGCGTCGATCGGCAGCACCGCCACGCCGACCGCGGAGCGGGCGTGCACGCCCTTCTCGCCGAGGATCTCGCCGAGCAGTTCGCTGGCGCCGTTGACGACGCCCGGCTGGCCGGTGAACTCCGGCGCGGAGGCGACGAATCCGACGACCTTCACGACCCGGACGATCTTGTCGAGGTCACCGACGACGGACTTCACGGCGGCCAGCGCGTTCAGCGCGCAGGTCGCGGCGAGCTCCTTGGCCTGCTCGGGGGTGACCTCGGCGCCGACCTTGCCGGTGGCCGGCAGCGCGCCGTCCACCATGGGCAACTGGCCGGAGGTGAAGACGTACGAGCCGGAGCGCACCGCGGGCTGGTAGGTGGCCAGCGGCGGCACGACCTCCGGCAGCTTCAGGCCGAGCGACGCGATCCTGTCCTCTACGACGCTCACGGCTTCTCCCGCTTCAGGTAGGCCACCAACTGCTCGGGGTTGTTCGGGCCCGGCACGACCTGGACCAGCTCCCAGCCGTCCTCGCCCCAGGTGTCCAGAATCTGCTTCGTCGCGTGCACGAGCAGCGGCACGGTCGCGTATTCCCACTTGGTCATGGGCCGAGCGTAATGCCTGCGCCGGGCGCCCTGGGCCCGCGACCCCTAGGGGGCATCCCCGACCCCGTCCCCGACCGTCCGCGAGCGGATCTCCGGGTGCTCCCAGGCGCATCCCGTGCGTGAGCCGGACGCGGACTGGTTAGGCTCCTAGCCGTGAGCAGGCTCCATGTCGTCAGCGGCAAGGGCGGCACCGGCAAGACCACGGTCGCCGCTGCACTTGCCCTCGCCCTGGCCACCGAGGGGCGTCGCACCCTCCTGGTCGAGGTCGAGGGCCGGCAGGGCATTGCCCAGCTGTTCGAGACCGAAGCGCTTCCCTACGAGGAACGCAAGATCGCGGTGGCCCCCGGTGGCGGTGAGGTGCACGCCCTGGCCATCGACGCCGAGCGCGCCCTGCTGGACTACCTCCAGATGTTCTACAAGCTCGGCAGCGCCGGCCGGGCGCTGAAGAAGCTGGGCGCGATCGACTTCGCCACCACCATCGCCCCCGGCCTGCGGGACGTCCTGCTGACCGGCAAGGCGTGCGAGGCGGTCCGCCGCAAGGACAAAAGCGGCGCGTTCGTCTATGACGCGGTCGTGATGGACGCCCCGCCCACCGGCCGCGTCACCCGCTTCCTCAACGTCAACGACGAGGTCGCCGGCCTGGCCAAGATCGGCCCGATCCACAATCAGGCGCAGGCCGTGATGCGGGTCCTGAAGTCCCCCGAGACGGCGGTGCACCTGGTGACGCTCCTGGAGGAGATGCCCGTCCAGGAGACCGCCGACGGCATCGCCGAGCTGCGCGAGGCCGGCATCCCGGTGGGCGGCGTGGTCATCAACATGACCCGCCCCGCCCTGTTGGACAACGGCGATCTGGAGGTCGCCGCCCGCGGCGCCCGGGCCGGCATCGCCAAGGCGCTCTCCCAGGCCGGCCTGGGCGGCGCCCGCCGCGGGGGCCTGGCCGAGCGCCTGATCGACCCCCTGCTGGAGCAGGCCCGCGAGCACGCCGAGCGGGTCGAGCTGGAGCGCGCCCAGCACGCCGCGCTGACCGATCTCGGCCTGCCCACCTACGAGTTGGGGCTGCTCCCCGAGGGAGTGGACCTCGCCGGGCTCTACGGCCTGGCCAGAGACCTGCGGAAACAGGGGCCCATATGACCTCGGACGTAACGACGCTGGACGCCTCGGCCCCCGGGCTGGACGTCGACGCCCTGCTCGACGACCCGGGCACCCGCATCGTGGTGTGCTGCGGCTCCGGCGGTGTCGGCAAGACCACCACCGCCGCGGCGCTGGGCGTGCGCGCCGCCGAGCGCGGCCGCAAGGTCGTGGTGCTGACCATCGACCCGGCCCGCCGCCTGGCGCAGTCGATGGGCATCTCCGAGCTCGACAACGTCCCCCGCCAGGTCAAGGGCGTGGACGAGGCCGGCGGCGGCGAACTCCACGCGATGATGCTGGACATGAAGCGCACCTTCGACGAGATCGTCGAGGGCCATGCGGACGCCGAGCGGGCCCGCGCCATCCTGGAGAACCCCTTCTACCAGTCCCTGTCGGCCGGTTTCGCCGGCACGCAGGAGTACATGGCGATGGAGAAGCTGGGCCAGCTCCGCGCCGGCGACGAGTGGGACCTGATCGTCGTGGACACCCCGCCGAGCCGCTCCGCGCTGGACTTCCTGGACGCGCCCAAGCGGCTGGGCTCCTTCCTGGACGGCAAGTTCATCCGGGTCCTGATGGCGCCGGCGAAGGTCGGCGGGCGGGCCGGCATGAAGTTCCTCAACGTCGGCATGTCGATGATGACGGGCACCCTCAGCAAGCTGATGGGCGGCCAACTCCTGCGCGACGTCCAGACGTTCGTGGCCGCGATGGACACCATGTTCGGCGGCTTCCGGACCCGCGCGGACGCCACCTACCGCCTGCTCCAGGCGCCCGGCACGGCGTTCCTGGTGGTCGCCGCGCCGGAGCGGGACGCGCTGCGCGAGGCGGCGTACTTCGTCGAGCGGCTGGCGGCCGAGCAGATGCCGCTGGCCGGGCTGGTGCTCAACCGCGTCCACGGCAGCGGCGCGGCCCAACTCAGCGCCGAGCGCGCGCTGGCCGCCGCGGAGGCGCTGACGGAGAACTTCGCCGACCCCGCGTCGGAGGACACCGACGGTTCGACGGACACCAACGACCCGGTGGACGCCGAGGACTTGGCGAATCCCGCGCCCCCAAAGACCCCGGAGGAGGCCACCAACTCCCGCCCTCACCACGCCACTTCACCGGCATCGGAAAATCTTGCCGCGGACGGCATTGTGGATCTCACCGGCGGGAAGACTGGAGCAGGTACGCCCGGCGGTCCCTCCCCCGCCGCCGCGGCGGAGCACCTGGCATCCCCTCCGGCCTCGGCGGCCGGGCTCGCCGCCGGACTACTGCGCCTGCACGCCGAACGCATGCAGGTCCTGGCCCGCGAACGACGCACCCGCGACCGCTTCACCGCGCTGCACCCCGAGGTGCCGGTGGCGCAGGTCGCCGCGCTGCCCGGCGACGTCCACGACCTCGCGGGCCTGCGCGCCATCGGCGACCGCCTGGCGCTGCGGCCGGACGAGAGCGTCGACTGACCGACGAGCGGCCCCTGTTGGGCCCGTCGCCGGTCGGACGGTGGGCGCTAGCCGACCGCCGCGTACGCGTCGTCGAAGGCGTCGTCCGAGCACTCCACGGGCAACAGGCCCGTGCTGCGCTCGTATTCCGTCCGCGCCGTCTCCAACAGCCGGCGCCAGGACGTCACTGTCGGGCGGCGGCGCAGCAGCGCCCTCCGCTCGCGTTCCGTCATCCCGCCCCACACTCCGAACTCCACCCGGTTGTCCAGGGCGTCGGCCAGGCACTCCGTGCGCACCGGACACCCGGTACACACCGCCTTGGCGCGGTTCTGCGCCGCCCCTTGCACGAACAGTTCATCCGGATCGGTAGTGCGGCAGGCTGCCTGTGCACTCCAGTCGGTTACCCAGCCCATGCTGGCGCCGTCCTCTCCCGAATCGAGGCTCCCCCACGGCGGCTAACGGCATATTCACCGTTGCCAGTTGAGGACGTTACGGAAGCCAGGCAGGGCGCAACACCCCCTTCGGGCCCAATCTTGAATGGCCCGAACGGACTATGCGTACGCGGCAGATCACCCAACGGAGTGACCGTGCGACATACGTCGCTTCCCTCCCAAGCGGGACACTTCGCCGTAATGGCAAGGGACTTCTGGCGCACAACGGGCATCTGGGACAGTGCCCGTGTCGGGGGTGAGGGTTGACGAACCGAGGTGTAACCGTTCCGCTGCGGCAGATGGGAACAGGCTAAGCGAACAGGTGCGCCCCTGTCCGGCGAATGAGAACGTAGGCTTCCCTTCATGGCTAAGAAGCGCGAGGGCGGGGGTCGGTCAAGGACCCAACAGGCCGCCAAGTTCCTGGGTGTCAGCGTCCTTTCCGGAGCCGTGCTCGCCGGGATCGCGCTGCCGGCCGCCGGGGCACTCGGCCTCGTGGCCAAGACGTCCGTCGAGGGCTTCGACGACATTCCGGCCAACCTCAAGACCCCGCCGCTCAGTCAGCGCACCACCATCCTCGACGCCGACGGTGGCGAGATCGCGTCGGTCTACTCCCGCGACCGCACCGTCGTCGCCCTCAAGGACATGTCGCCGTACATCCAGAAGGCGATCGTGGCCATCGAGGACGCCCGCTTCTACCAGCACGGCGCCATCGACCTGAAGGGCATCGCGCGCGCGGTCAACAAGAACGCGCAGTCCGGCGGCGTCTCCCAGGGCGCGTCCACGCTGACCCAGCAGTACGTGAAGAACGTCTTCATCGAGGAGGCCGGCGACGACCCGGACAAGGTCGCCCAGGCCACCCAGCAGACCCTCGGCCGCAAGGTCAAGGAGCTGAAGTACGCGATCAAGTTGGAGGAGAAGCTCGGCAAGCGCAAGATCCTCCAGAACTACCTCAACATCACCTTCTTCGGGGAGCAGGCGTACGGCGTCGAGTCCGCCGCCCAGCGCTACTTCAGCAAGCACGCCAAGGACCTGAGCGTGGAGGAGGCCGCGCTGCTCGCCGGCATCGTCCAGTCGCCCACGCGCTACGACCCGGTCAACCACCCGCAGGCGGCGACCGCCCGGCGCAACACCGTCCTGAAGCGGATGGCCGACCTCAAGGCCATCAGCCGGTCCGAGGCCGACGCCGCGGCCGCCCGGCCGATCAAGCTGAAGATCAGCCGCCCGCAGAACGGCTGCATCACCGCCACCGACGGCGCCGGCTTCTTCTGCGACTACGTGCGCGAAGTCCTGCTCAACGACAAGGCGTTCGGCGCGACCCGGGAGGTCCGTTCGCAGCGCTGGATGCAGGGCGGCCTGACCATCCGCACCACCTTGGACCGGCAGTCCCAGAAGGCGATCCAGGCGTCGCTGAGCCAGCACGTCTACGCGGACGACCCGGTCGCCGGCACCGGCGCCGTCGTCCAACCGGGCACCGGCAAGATCCTCGGCATGGGCCAGTCCCGCCCGTACGGCTTCGGCACCAACCAGACCCAGATCAACCTCTCGGTGAACCGCAAGATGGGCGGCGGCGCCGGCTACCAACCCGGCTCGACCTTCAAGCCGATCATCGCGGCGGCCGCCCTGGAGCAGGGCATCGGCCCGGACCAGCAGTACTCCTCGCCGTTCAAGATGGCGTACCCGAAGCCGGTCCAGACCTGCACCGGCACCTGGAACGGCGACGACACCGTCAACAACGAGGACCCCAAGGAAGTCGGCCCGTACGACATGAAGGAGGCGACCGCGAAGTCGGTCAACACCTACTACGTGCAGTTGATCAGCGACATGGGCATCTGTCCCGCGGTCACGATGGCCCAGAAGATGGGGCTCCAACGGGCCGACGGCAAGCCGCTCAAGCAGGTTCCCTCCATGGCGCTGGGCGGCCAGGAGATGTCCCCGCTGAACATGGCCGCGGCGTACGCCACCTTCGCCAACGAGGGCACCTACTGCTCGCCCGTCGCCATCGAGTCGATCACCGACGCGCAGGGCAAGGCGCTGAACGTCCCCACGTCGCGCTGCCACAGCGCGATGTCGAAGAAGACCGCGAACACCGTCAACACCCTCCTCAAGGGCGTCGTCGAGGACGGCACCGGCAAGCAGGCCGGCCTCAAGGGCCGCGACAGCGCCGGCAAAACGGGCACCACGGACAGCCGCTACGCCGCCTGGTTCGTCGGCTACACCCCGAACGCGGCCGGTGCCGTCTGGGTCGGCGACCCCCGCCACCAGCGCCAGATGTACAACATCACCATCGGCGGCGTCCCGCACGACAAGGTCTACGGCGCCGACACCCCCGGCCCCATCTGGCGCGACATGATGTCCGGCGCGCTGGCCGGCCGCCCGGCCCCGGCCCTGCCGACGGTCCCGATCGGCGACCCGAAGGGGAAGGGCGACGACGCCAACAAGGGCAAGCCGCACGCCCCCAAGCCGCCCAAGCCCGGCAACGGCGATAAGCCCGGCGGCGGTTGGCACATCCCCGGCTTCCCGGACATCCTGGGCGGCGGGGACGGCGGTTGGTGACCGACTGAGCCGGCCGTCCGGTCGCGGTCCCGTCCGCACCGCGGTCCCGGAACGAGAAGAAGGGGCGCCCTCCTGCCGAGGGCGCCCCTTCCGCGTGCGCCGGTGTCCGCACCGGCCGGGGCGGACGGCCGCGCCGCCCGCCCACCGCCTCGCGTCAGCCGGCGAGCAGCTTCTTCACCATCGCGGCGACCCGGCCACCGTCGGCCCGGCCCGCCACCTTCGGGTTGACGATCTTCATCACGGCGCCCATCGCCTTCGGACCCTCGGCCCCGGCGCCGGTGGCCTCCGCGACCGCCTCGGCGACCAGCTCCTCCAACTCGCCGTCGGTCAGCGGCTTGGGCAGATAGGTGGCGAGCAACTCGCCCTCGGCCCGCTCCCGCTCGGCCTGCTCGGCGCGGCCGCCCTTGTCGAACGCCTCGGCGGCCTCGCGACGCTTCTTCGCCTCCCGCGCGATGATCTTCTCGACCTCGCCGTCGGACAGCTCGCGCGCCTTGCTGCCCGCCACCTCCTCCTTCTGGATCGCGGTCAGCGTCAGACGGAGGGTGGAGGAACGCAGCTCGTCACGCGCCTTGATCGCGGTGGTGAGGTCGTCCTGGAGCTTGGCCTTGAGCGTGGTCATGCCGTCGAGTATGCCCCCACCCACTGACAACCGGCGCGCCTTTTCCCGCTCGCGCCTCACCGGAAGCGCGCGGCCCACCAAGATCACCCCTCCCCCGGGCCACCCGCACTCTGCGACCATGGACCCATGCGCGCGCGATACGGAGTCCCCCTGTCCATTGCCGCGGTCGGCGCGGCCGGTGTGGCCTACGCCGCCGGCTTCGAAGTCCGCTCCTTCCGCCTGCGACGCGTCACCGTGCCCGTACTGCCCCGTGGCATGCGGCCGTTGCGCGTCCTGCAGGTCTCCGACATCCACATGGTCAGCGGGCAGCGCAAGAAACAGCGCTGGCTCCAGTCGCTCGCCGGGCTCCGCCCCGACTTCGTCGTCAACACCGGCGACAACCTCTCCGACCCCGACGGCGTCCCGGAGACCCTGGACGCGCTCGGCCCCCTGATGGAGTTCCCCGGCGCCTACGTCTTCGGCTCCAACGACTACTACGGCCCCCGGCTGCGGAACCCCGCCCGCTACCTCCTCGAAAAGGCCCAGGGCCGGCACGGCCTCAACGGCAACGCCCCGGCCGTCGGCGCCGTCCACAACCCGTGGGAGGACCTCCGCGACGCCTTCGACCAGGCCGGCTGGGTCAACCTCTCCAACGCCCGCGGCCACCTCAAGCTGGACGGCGCCGAGATCGCGCTGACCGGCCTGGACGACCCGCACATCAAGCGCGACCGCTACGCCGAGGTCACCGGCGGCCCGGAGACCGGCGCCGACCTCTCGCTGGCCGTCGTCCACGCCCCGTACCTGCGCACCCTGGACGCCTTCACCGCCGACGGCTATCCGCTGATCCTCGCCGGCCACACCCACGGCGGCCAGCTCTGCGTCCCCTTCTACGGCGCCCTCGTCACCAACTGCGACATCGACACCCGGCGCGCCAAGGGCCTCTCCGCCCACACCGCCGACGGTCACACCTCCTACCTCCACGTCTCCGCCGGCTGCGGCACCAACCGCTACACCCCGGTCCGCTTCGCCTGCCCCCCGGAGGCCACCCTCCTGACCCTGACCGCACGGGACTGACCCCGCTCCCGTTTTCCCTCGGCGCCCGGCCCCTCACCTCGGGGACCGGGCGCCGAGCCGTTCGCGGGAGCACCACGACCGCCCACCCCACCCCGAACACCCCGAATCCGTGGTGACCTCGGTCACTTTGCCCTCTCCAGTCGCCCCCACCGCCGCTTCCCCGCCCCTCGCACCCTCCCTGCCAGCCTCACAAAACACCAGGTCAGAGCGGTTTCCGCCACCGAACGAAACCGGATTTCACCTACGGGGATCAGTCCGCTAAAGTAGAGCTCGTTGCTTCGGGGTGTAGCGCAGCTTGGCAGCGCGCTTCGTTCGGGACGAAGAGGTCGTGGGTTCAAATCCCGCCACCCCGACTGAGAAGTAGCAAATCAGGCCCGGTTTTCGGAAACGGAAACCGGGCCTGATGCATTTTCTGGTGCAAGGTGCCTGATGCCTGATGCGGGCGCCCGGTGTTGGGCGTCTGGTGCTGGGCTTCGTTGGGGGCGGGCGTTGACGGGCCCTCAGGGGCGTTCGTCGGCGCGGAAGATGCAGAGGGTGCAGAAGATGCGGAGAAGGCGGGAGAGCCTGAGCGTCTCGGCGGGGCGGGGAACGGCCCGGGCCGTTCGGGGCCGGTCCCTCCCCTCGTGGGGACCGGTCCCGAACGGCACTCGGGCGTCGATCCGCGCCGGAGCGGCGGATCGCAGGGCGGGACCTGCGGTCGACGGCGTCAAGAGAGGTGTCTCCGAGCGCTGTACCGGCGGCTTGTCCGGGTAGGAACCGGTTGCTGTGCCGCTGGGTGGTGATCCTGCCAGCTACGGCTCCGGACGAGGAGGTTCCGGAGTCGGGCGGGGGTCTTTCTCGCAGGTCAGGCGGCTAAGGTGAGTTTTCCGGTCCGGATGTCCTAAGGCGGGGGAAGTAAGGGGTGGAGACCTTGAGTTCCGACTCAGGGGCACGCACGACCTTCGCGGAACGCCTCGCGCTGCTCTACAGGGAGGCCGGCAACCCTCCGCTGAAGAAGGTCGCGGAGGCGGTCGTCCGACTCCAGCGGGTCGACGAACGAGGGCGGCCCGTGCGGGTGTCCGTGCAGCGGATCAGCGACTGGCGGCGGGCGAAGAACGTGCCGGCCCAGTTCGCCGCGTTGGCGGCGGTGCTCCAGGTGTTGATCCCGCAGGCGCGGCGGCTGCGGCCGGCGCCGGTGTCCCCCGGCCTGTACGACCTGGCCCAGTGGCAGCGGCTGTGGGAGCGCGCGGTGGCCGACCCGGTCGCCGAGCGCGCCGCGGCCGCCGCGCCCCCTGAGGAGCGCGTCCCGGCCGAGCCACCGGCCGTCACCGGCGTCTGCCCCTACCGGGGGCTGGCTCCGTACCGGCGGCAGGACGCCCGGTGGTTCTTCGGTCGCGAGCGCAGTACCGAGGCCCTCGTCGCGCAGTTGGGCGCGGCGGAGGGGACCGGTGGCGTGGTGATGCTCGTGGGCGCCTCGGGGGCGGGGAAGTCCTCGCTGCTGAACGCGGGGCTGGTGCCGGCGCTGCGGAACGGCGACCCGGGCGCGGGCGACGGCCCGGAGCGGGAGGTGGTGCAACTGGTGCCGGGCGGCGATCCGCTCGGGGAGCTGACCGGTCGGATACCCGAGCTCGCACCCGTCGTCGCGGCCGCCCGGGAGACGGCGGCGGAGCAGCCCGGCGCGGGGCAGGCGGTACGGGCGGCCGTCGCGGCGTGGGCGAAGCCGCGGACCTCCGGCGCCGGCCGGCCGGTGCTGATCGTCGACCAGTTCGAGGAGGCGTTCACCCTCTGCGCCGACGAGGCGGACCGGCGCGCCTTCATCCGGCTCCTCAACGCCGCCTGCACCCCCGCCGATCCGGCCGACCCCGCGCCCGTCCTCGTCATCGTGGGGATCCGCGCCGACTTCTACGAGCAGTGCCTGGGCCATCCCGAACTGGCCGACGCGCTCCAGCACCGGCACATGGTGCTCGGCCCGCTGTCCACCGCGGAGTTGCGGGAGGCGGTGACCGGGCCGGCCAAGGCGGTGGGGCTGGAGCTGGAGCCGGGGCTGGCGGAGTTGATCGTCCGGGAGGTGAGCGCCGACGGCCCTGGTGGGGCGCACGACGCGGGGGTGCTGCCGCTGCTCTCGCACGCCCTGCTCGCCACCTGGCAGCGGCGGAAGGCGGGCCGGTTGACGTTGGCCGGCTACCGCGCGGCGGGCGGCATACAGGGCGCGGTGGCGGCGACCGCCGAGCGGGCCTGGACCGGCCTCGACCCGACGGCGCGCACCGCCGCCCGGTTGCTGCTGCTCCGGCTGGTCCGGCTCGGCGAGGACACCCAGGCCACCCGTAGGCGGGGGACGCGGCGCCAACTGGCGGAGGAGTCCACGGACCCCAACAAGACGGAGGAGTCGCTCGAAGCGCTCGTCCACGCCCGTTTGGTGACGCTCGACGCGGAGGCCGTGGAGATCACCCACGAGGCGCTGCTGCACGCCTGGCCGCGGCTGCGGGACTGGATCGACGAGGACCGCAACGGCAATCTGCTGCGCCAGCGGCTGGAGGAGGACGGCCGGGCCTGGGAGGGCTCGCACCGCGATCCGTCGCTGCTGTACCGGGGCTCCCGGTTGGAACAGGCCCGCGCCTGGGCGCAGTCGGCCGGGGACACCTTCCTGACCCGTAGCGCGGTGGAGTTCCTGGCCGCCTCGGTGCGGCTGCGCAAGCGCACCGTCCGGCTGCGCCGCGGCGCGGTGGCCGCCCTGGTCGTCATGGCGCTGCTGGCCATCGGCTCGGCGGTGGTCGCCTGGCAGCAGCGGGACGACACCGTCTTCCAGCAGGTGCTCGCCGAGGCCGACCGCGCCCAGTACACCGATCCATCCCTTTCCGCCCAACTCGATCTGGTTGCACACCATTTGCGGCCACAGGACGAGGGCACCAACAACCGGCTGGCCTCGATCGTCAACGCACCGCTGGCCACGCCCCTGCTGGGCCACACCGGCGCCGTCTACCTGACCTCGTTCAGCCCGGACGGGCGGGTGCTGGCCACCGCCAGCTACGACCGGACGGTCCGGCTGTGGGACGTGTCCGACCCGGCCCGCCCCCGCCCCCTGGGCAAGCCGCTGACCGGCCACACCAGTTGGGTGAGCACCGCCGTCTTCAGCCCCGACGGGCGCACCCTGGCCAGCGCCTCGGACGACGGCACGATCCGGCTGTGGGACATCCGCGACCCCGGTCACCCGCGCCCGATCGGGGCGCCCGTGACCGGCCACGACGGCACGGTCTACCTGCTCGCCTTCAGCCCGGACGGCCACACCCTGGCCGCCGCCGACGAAGACCGCACGGTCCGGCTGTGGGACGTGTCCGACCTGCGCCGGCCGACCTCGTACCGCACCCTGACCGGCCCCTCCGCGGCCGTGCGGTCGGTGGCCTTCAGCAAGGACGGCCACACCCTCGCGGTCGGCGCCGACGACGCCACGATCAGGCTGTGGGACATGACCGACCGACGGGCGCCGGAACGGGTCGGTCCGGTGTTGACGGGCCACACCGCGACCGTGCACTCGGTGGCGTTCAGCCCCGACGGCCGCACCCTCGCCAGCGGCAGCGCGGACAACACCATCCGGCTCTGGAACACGGCCGATCCGGACCATCCGGCGCCCCTGGGCCCGCCGCTCACCGGCCACACCGGCCCCCTGTGGTCGGTGGCCTTCAGTCCGGACGGGAACATGCTCGCCGCCGGCAGCGCGGACAGCACCGCGAGCCTGTGGAACGTCAGCGATCCGGCGTACCCGTCGCAGGTCGGCGAGCGCCTGGCGGGCAGCAGCGGCGAGATGTACGCCGTGGGGTTCAGCCCCGACGGGCACACCCTCGCCACCGGGAGCGGCGACAGCAAGGTGCGCCTGTGGTCGATCCCGACGTCCAACATGGTCGGCCAGGCCGGCGCGTTCCGTCCGGACGGGCGGGTGCTGGCCACGGCCTCCAAGGACAAGAAGGTCCGGCTGTGGAACGTGACGACGCCCAACCGGCCCGTCCCGGTGGGCGAGCCGTTCCAGCCCGGGGACGGCATGGTGCACGCGCTGGCGTACTCCCCCGACGGCCGCACCCTCGCGGTGCGGACCGGCACCCCCTCCCCCGCGGTGCAGTTGTGGAACGTCACCGACCCGGCGCACCCGGTCCCCTACGGGCCGGCGCTGCCGCTGCGGATCCGGTTCTCCGGCCCCGCGGCGCTCGCCTACAGCCCGGACGGCCGGACCCTGGCGACCGCCTACGACGACTACACCGTCCAGTTGTGGGACGTCAGTTCACCGTCCCGCATCCGCCCCCTCGGCCCGCTCCTCACCGGCCACAAGGGCTACGTCAACGCGCTCGCCTTCAGTCCCGACGGCCACACCCTGGCCACCGGCAGCGCGGACGCCACCATCCGGCTGTGGAACACCACCGACCCGCGGCACACCACCCAGCTCGGCGCGCCCCTGACGGGGCATCTGGGGCCGGTCAACGCGCTCGCCTTCAGCCCCGACGGCCACACCCTGGCCAGCGGCAGCGACGACGAGACCGTCAGGCTGTGGAACACCACCGACCCCGGTAGGGCACGCCGGTTGGGCGCTCCCCTCACGGGCCACACCGAGGCGGTGGTGTCGCTGACGTTCAGCAAGGACGGCCACACCCTGGCGAGCGGCGGCAACGACAACACCGTGCGGTTCTGGAACGTCGCGCTCCCGTCTGCCGCGAAGCCGATCGGGCAGTCGACGAGCCCCAACGCCAAAACGGGCAACTTCCTGTCGTTCAGCCCGACCAGCCATCTGCTGGGGGTGTCCAGCGGCGCCGGGACGGTCCGGCTGTGGGACCTGGACACCGAGGGGGCGATCCGCCGCATCTGCGCGACCACCCGGGGCGTGCTGACGCCGGAGAACTGGAAGGAGTACCTCCCGCAGCTCGCGTACGACCCGCCGTGCGGCAGGTGAGGGCCGGCCTCCGGGCGCCGCTCATCGACCAGGACGCGTGACGCCGGTCACAACTCTGTCGCGCAATCGGCCAGTTGACTCCCGTTGGGCCGGCAGCCTTGCTACGCTTGATCACAGCCCGATCGCTGGTGCATCCCCCGTCGCCAGCGATCGGGCGTTTCCGTGTGCCGCGCGGGGCCCGCGCCCCGGATCCCGCGCGACGTCGGGCGCCCGCCGGGGCGTTCGCGCCGCGGTGTCCGACACCGGCCGGTCGGCCCGGGCAAGCGCCGGACCATCCGGCGGTGGCGCGCGTAGGGTCGGTCTCCGTGACTTCTGCGAAGAGTTCCGAGACGAGTCCGGCTACAGCGACGGCTCCGGAGCCGGGGGCGGGCGCGGGGTCCGCGACGGCTTCGGACGCGGCGGGGCGGCACCCGGACCCCGCGCCCCCGAACCCCTTCTTCTCCACGAGTGAACTTCCCTACGGGCTACCGCCCTTCGCCCGTATCCACCACGCGCACTTCCGGCCCGCCTTCGAACGGGGCATCGCCGAGCAACTGGCGGAGGCGGCCGCCATCGGGGCCGCCCCCGGGCCGCCGACGTTCGAGAACACCGTGGAGGCGCTGGAGCGCAGCGGTGCGGTGCTGCGCCGGGTGTGCGCGGTGTTCTTCAACAAGGCGAACGCCGATACCGACGCGGCCACCCAGGAGTTGGAGGCCGAGATCGTCCCGCGGCTGGCGGCCCACGAGGACGCCCTGCTGCTCGACCCCGCCCTCTTCGCCCGCCTGGAGGCCCTCCACGGGTCGCGGGCCGGGCTCGGGCTGGACGGGGAGCAACTGCGGCTGCTGGAGCGCCTGTACACCGCGCGGGTGCGGGCCGGGGCGCGGCTCGGCCCGGAGCGGCAGCGGCGGCTGCGGGAGCTGAACGCCGAGATCGCCCGCCTGTGCACCGAGTTCCGGCGGAACCTGCGGGCCGACACCGCGGCCGCGGCCCTGGTGGTGGACCGCGCCGAGGAGTTGGCCGGGCTGCCCGATGACGAGATCGCCAGCGCCGCCGAGAACGCCCGGGCCCTGGGGCGTGACGACGGTTATGTGCTCAGCCTGTTGAACTTCACCAGCCAGCCGCAGCTCGCCGCCCTGGAGGACCCCGCGCTGCGGGAGCGCCTGTTGGACGCCTCCAGTGGGCGGGGCCGCGGCGCCAACGGGGCCGTCGCGGTCACCATCGCCCGGCTACGGGCCGAGCGGGCGGCCCTGCTCGGCCATCCCACCCATGCGTCCTGGCAGGTCGCCGACCAGACCGCCGGGACGACCGACGCGGTGGAGGGGATGTTCGACAGGCTGATCGGGCCCGCGCTGGCCAACGCCGAGCGGGAGGCCGCGGCGCTGGCCGAGGCCGCCGGCACCGGGGAAGTCCGGGCCGCCGACTGGCCGTTCTACGCCGAGCGGGTCCGCCGGCGGCGCTATGACCTCGACGCGGCCGCGCTGCGTCCCTATTTGGAGCTGGAGGCCGTCCTGCGGGACGGCGTCTTCCACGCCGCCACCCTGGTGTACGGGATCACCTTCGCCGAGCGCCCCGACCTGACCGCCTACCACCCGGACGCCCGGGTCTTCGAGGTGCACGACGCCGACGGCGGCCCCCTCGGCCTGTACATCGGCGACTTCCACGCCCGGGAGTCCAAGCGCGGTGGCGCCTGGATGAACGAACTGGTCCTCCAGTCCCACCTGTTGGGACAGCGCCCCGTGGTGGTCAACAACCTGAACATCGCCAAACCGGCACCGGGTGAGCCCGTGCTCCTGAACTGGAGCGAGGTCACCACGCTCTTCCACGAGTTCGGGCACGCGCTGCACGGCCTGTTCTCCGACGTCCGCTATCCGCTGCTGGCCGGCACCGAAGTGCCGCGCGACTTCGTCGAGTTCCCCTCACAGGTCAACGAGATGTGGGCAGAGTGGCCTGAGGTGCTGGCCCGTTATGCCCGGCACCACCGCACCGGGGAGCCGATGCCGCCCGAACTGCCGGCCAGACTCCGCGAGGCGGAACGATTCGGCGAGGGCTTCGACAGCGTCGAGCACCTGGCCGCCGCCGTCCTGGACTGGGCCTGGCACACCGTGCCCGCCGACCAACTGCCCGGCGCGGACGGCGCGGAGGCGTTCGAGGCGGCCGCGCTGGAGCGGCACGGCCTGGCGCACCCGGCGATCCCCCCGCGCTACCGGACCGGCTACTTCGCCCATGTCTTCGGCGGCGGCTACGCGGCCGGCTACTACGGCTACCGCTGGGCGGAGGTGCTGGACGCGGACACCGTGCGCTGGTTCCGCGAGAACGGCCGGACGATCCGCGAGAGCGGCGAGGTCTTCCGCCGGGAACTGCTCAGCCGGGGCAACAGCATCGACCCGATGGCGGCGTTCCGCGCGGTGGTCGGCCGCGATCCGGACTTCGCGCCGCTGCTGGAACGGCGCGGGGCCACGGCCGCCCCGTAGGCGTCGGGTGCCGGAGGCCCGCCCCGGGCCTCCGGCCGTCGCCCCTACTTCCCGTCGTCGGCCGGCGCCCGCCAGGTCACCGAGGGCGCGCCGTCCCCGCTCCCGAGGAAGGTCAGCGAGGCCGGCGGGTCCCCCTTGGGCAGCATGTGGATGGTGCACTCGGTCACCGTGGCGCCCGGCTTGACCATCTTGTGCGGCACCGCCTCGGGGCACTGCGACACCCCGGGGCCGCCGATGTCCAGCAGCAGCATCTTCCGCGCCTGCGTACCACTGACGCCCTTCAGCAGCAGGCTGTCGTTGAGGTCCGGCAGCAGGTCGTACTTCCCGGTGTTCCGGTACGTGACCGTCACGTAATACGGGACCTGCTTCTTCTGGTCCACGCTCAGGTCGAAGCGGCTCAGGTCGGCGAGCGAGCCGGTGCGGACGGTCTTCGGGGTGGCCAGGACCGTCGCCGTGCGGCGCTCGCTGTCCGTGGTGACCGCGTCGGCGGGCTGATGGGCGGGCAGCACGCCGGTCGCGCCCTTCTGGGCGCCGCCGATCTGCCAGAGCAGGGTGTCGCCGCCGTCGTCCTTGTAGGAGACGTTCCCCGGCTTCTGCCCCTTGGGGAGCATGAAGATCTGGCAGAACACCGCGGTCTCGCCGGCCGCCAACTGGGTCTTGCCGGCCTCCCGGCACTCCGGCGGCAACCCGTTGTCGGTGGCCAACGGGTTGCTGCGGAACAGTGAGAGCTGCTGACCGGCCTGCCCGTCCACCCCGTTGAGGGAGAAGTTCCGCTCCGGGGCCAGCCCGCTCACCGTGCCCTTGCCGGTGTTGGTGTACGAGACGGTCAGGTAGTACGGGACCGTCCCCCTGAGGTTGTCGTCGAGCCGGATGTGCGCGAAGTCCGGTGGGTGGCCGAGGGCCAGGCGGGTGGGCTTCAGCTTCAGCGGGTGCGCCTTGTGGTCGCCGCCGGTCCACGTGGCGGCGCGGGACGCGGACTCCATCGGCAGTGGCTTGGCGGGCGTGGCCACGGGCGACGCCCCCGGTTTCGCCTGGTCTCCGGCCGGCCCGCCGCATCCCATGGCCAGCAGCATCAGCACGCCCGCGCCCACGGCACCAGCCGTCCGCCTGCGTCTTTGCACGGTGATCCCCCGTTGCACTGTCATCCGTCCCGTCTCCGGGCGGCACCCGCGCCGCCCTCCCGAGGCCCGCCCCGAGCCGGGGCGGCCGAACCGGCCGTTCCGACCGGCCCGTTGGGACGGGTGCCGCGGTCGACGTGGCCCGCCCGGCCGGCTCACTCGGCCTGGTCGGCACAACTGGCGCGGCTGGCACGGTTGGCGTGACGGAGCGCCGTTGGCCGAAACCGACCGGTCGTCCGCCACACTAACCGGGCCGGGGCGCGGCGATTCGGCCAGCCCTGACCGCCCGGCCCAGCGCCCCGCCCCTCAGGCCGGTTTCGTCGCCTTCAGCGAATACATCAGCGGAATACGGGGCCGGTCCTGCGGAAAGCGGTAGTAGCCGTCCTCGCCCCGCCGCAGCGTTCCGAAGCGCGGGAACAGCGTCATGTCGTGCTCGTGCAGGAAATCGAGGCGCAGCCCGGCCCCCGCCAACGCGCTGACGACCTCCCCCAGGGAGTGCTGCCATTCGACGCCCCTGTTATGGACCGTGTGCGCCTCGAAATCCGTGTAACTGCCGGGGGATTCCTCGTCCCACGCCTCGCGGCGGAAATAGTCGTGCGCCACCTTCGAGCCGGTCTCCTCGTCCAGCACGTCGCCCAGCGGATGGAATTCGGCGAGGTACAGGAATCCGCCGGGCGCGACGAGGGACGCGGCGGTCTCGGCCCAACCGACCAGATCCGGCAGCCAGTTCACCGCTCCTATTCCGGTGTAGACGATGTCGTAGGCAGGGTCCGGCGCCGCCTCGGCGGCGTCGTAGACGTCGGCGGTGACGAACGCCGCCCGGTCCGGGCCGTAGCCGAGTTCGGCGGCCAGCTCGCGGGCCGCCTCGACGGCCGGTTCGGAGAAGTCCAGGCCGACGACGCGGGCCGCGCCGCGGTGTGCCCACGACAGGGTGTCCTGGCCGAAGTGGCATTGGAGGTGGAGCAGGCTGCGACCCGTGACGTCCCCGACCTCCTCGACCTCGAAGTCCCGGATCACGTCCCGGGTCCGCCGGAATGCGTCCTGGTCGTAGAAGTCGCTGGCGGTGTGGAGTGGAACGCGCTCGTCCCACCGCGCGCGATTCACCTCGCGCCAGTCGTCGGGCCCCATCTGATCTGCCATGGGCCGAAGTTATCCACAGCCCGCCGGCCTCGCCAACGCGATTTCCGCGGCCGGGCGCAGAATGGCCCCATGACTGACGAGACCACAGGCCCCGGCCACACCCCCGCCGCCCCGACCCCCGCCTCCTCCTCTTCCGCCGACGCCAGGGAAACGCAGGAAGCCACCGACGCGACGACGGCCGGCATGCCGGACTGGGAGAAGCGCTTCCGCGCCCCGCGGATCGGGCTTCCCGAGTGGGCGGAGTACGCCCCCGACCGCTCCCTGTTCGTCTCGAACGCCACCGGCACCTTCGAGCTCTACGCGTGGGACCGCGCCACCGGCGCCCAGCGGCAGGCCACCGACCGCCCGCACGGCACGACGGACGGCACCCTCTCGCCCGACGGCGCCTGGATCTGGTGGTTCTCCGACACCGACGGCGACGAGTTCGGCGTCTGGATGCGGCAGCCCTTCGCCGGCGGCCCGGACGAGCCCGCCGCACCCGGGCTCGCCGCCTCCTACCCGGGCGGCCTGGCGCTGCACCGCGACGGCACGGCGGTCATCGGCCGCTCCACGGACGAGGACGGCTCGACGATCCACGTCGTGCGGCCCGGGGAGCAGCCCGTGGAGATCTACCGCCACCGCGAGTCGGCGGGCGTCGGGGACCTCTCCCACGACGGCTCGCTGATCGCCATCGAGCACACCGAGCACGGCGACGCGATGCACTCCGCCATCCGCGTCGTCCGGCCGGACGGCTCGACGGTCGCCGAGCTCGACGACACCCGCGGCGGCACCGAGGAACTGGGCCTGTCGGTCATGGGTTTCGCCCCCGTGGACGGCGACAGCCGGCTGCTGGTGGGGCACCAGCGGCGGGGCCGCTGGGAGCCGATGCTCTGGGACCCGCTGACGGGCGTGGAGACCCCGCTGGAGATCGACCTGCCCGGCGACGTGGGCGCGGACTGGTACCCGGACGGCTCGGCCCTCCTGGTGGAGCACGAGTACCAGGCCCGCAGCGAACTGTGGCGCTACGCCCTGGCCGGTGCCCCGGGCGCCCCCCTGGACCGCGTCGACACCCCCGCCGGCACGGTCTCGGGCGCCACCGCCCGTCCCGACGGGACGGTGGAGTTCCTGTGGTCGTCCGCCGCCCAGCCCCCGGAGGTGCGGTCGACGAACGGCACGGTGGTCCTGGACCCGCCCGGCCTGGAGGCCCCCGGCTCGGTCCCGGTGACCGACGCCTGGGTGGACGGCCCCGGCGGCCGCATCCACGCCCTGGTCCAACAGCCGCCCGGCGCCGGCCCGTTCCCCACCGTCTTCGACATCCACGGCGGCCCGACCTGGCACGACAGCGACGCCTTCGCCTCGTCACCGGCGGCCTGGGTGGACCACGGCTTCGCGGTCGTCCGCGTCAACTACCGCGGCTCGACCGGCTACGGCCGGGCCTGGACGGACGCGCTCAAGCACCGCGTCGGACTGATCGAGTTGGAGGACATCGCCGCGGTGCGCGAGTGGGCCGTCTCCTCCGGCCTCGCCGACCCCGAGCGGCTGGTGCTCGCCGGCGGCTCCTGGGGCGGCTATCTGACGCTGCTGGGCATGGGGACCCAGCCGGACGCCTGGGCGCTGGGGCTGGCCGCCGTCCCGGTGGCCGACTACGTCACCGCGTACCACGACGAGATGGAAGCCCTCAAGGCCATGGACCGCACCCTCCTGGGCGGGACCCCGGAGGAGGTCCCCGAGCGCTTCGAGGCGTCCTCCCCGCTGACGTACGTCGACGCGGTGCGGGCCCCCGTCTACATCTCCGCCGGCGTCAACGACCCCCGCTGCCCGATCCGGCAGGTGGAGAACTACGTCCAGCGCCTGGAGGAGCGCGGCCACCCGCACGAGGTCTACCGCTACGACGCCGGCCACGGCTCCCTCGTGGTGGAGGAGCGCATCAAGCAGGTCAGCCTGGAACTGGACTTCGCCCGCCGCCACCTGAAGACGGAAGCGCGGGCCGACTAGCGACGACGCGGCGCGGGGGGGGGGGGGGGGGGGGGGGGAGGGGGAGGGGGAGGGGGAAAGCCCCAGGGCCGGCCTCACGCCCCCGCCTACCGCCCGCTACGCCCCCTGAGGCTCCCGCGTCTCCTCCAGGCTCTCCGCCCCCTCGGCCGCCTCTCCGCCACCCGAGCCACCAGGGCCACCAGGGCCCCCCGGGCCGCTCGGCTCTTCCGGGGCGATGCCCAACGCCGCGTCCCTGGCGGCCTCGGCCTCGCGGCGGACCAGGCGGAACCACATGAAGAGCACGAAGCCCGCGAAGACGAACCACTCGCCGGTGTAGCCGAGGTTCTGGAACGCCTTCATGTCCAGGCCGCTGCCCTCCGCAGCGGCCGGCGGGACAGCGTGCAGCGGGGCGGGCGGGTCGGTGAGCGTGATCCAGGCGTCGTAGACGCCGTACGGCACGATGTTGACCAGCGAGGCCGCGCTGATCATGCCGAGCTGCCCCTTCGGCAGGCCGCCGCCCGCCTGGACGCCGGCGGTGCCCTGGTTCTCCGACGCCTGGAGCGCGCCGACCACCGTGACCTCGCCCTTCGGCGGCGCGGGCGCCTTCGCCGCATCGGCCGTGGAGTTGGCGTCACCGGGCAGCCAGCCGCGCACGACCGGCAGCGCCTTGCCGCCGTCCGTGCGCAGCAGGGTCAGGACGTAGAAGCCCTGCCGGTCGCCGTGCTTGCCCTGCAAGGTGCGTCCCGGCACGAGGAGTTGGTGCTCGGCGTCGTAGCGGCCGCGGGCGCTCGCCTGGCGGCCGGAGGTGACCTGGTCGACCGGCAGCAGGCTCTGCAGGGGCCGGGGCGCCGCGGCCTTGGCATCGGCGGACCGGTTCTCCTGCTGCTGGTGCGAGGCGACCCGGTCGTCGAAGCGGCTCAGTTGCCAGCTCCCCATGAAGATGCAGAAGGGGATCGCCAGTACGGCGAAGACGTTGATTCCCCACCACCGCGGGGTCAGCAGGAACCGGTACACCCCATCAACGGTACGGGGCCCGCCCGGCACGGCCGCACCGCCCCCTCCCCGCCGCCGCTCGGCCCCCGGGACCTGGCCGGTTGCCGTGACGACGGGCACCGCCAGCGACGCCCCGGACCACGGTACGAACTCCGGCCGCACCGGCCACGGCCGACCGTGCCGCCGCCGTGCCTAAGGCGTCGCCACCGCCGCTACGGCATCGCCACCGGCGCCGTCCGGTACACCGTGCCGGCGCACGCATCCGGGATCTTGGCGTCGGCCGCCACGGGCTCGCCCGCCTCCGGGGTGTGGGTGAGGAGCACCCCGCCGGCCGCCGCCCCGCCGTTCGGGGTTCCCTCGCCGCCGCCGGCCTGGCCCTCGGTGCCGCCGTCGCCCGTCGTCGCCGCGGCGGCCGGCGAGGCCCCCGGTGGCTTGGACGGATCGGGGGTCGGCGACGGTCCCGGGCCGGTGCACCCGGTCTTGCCGCCGCCGGCCGCCGGGATCCAGGCGAACTTGACCTCGTACGCCTGCCCGGGCTTGAGCACCAGTTGGTCGGGGGTGGTCGCCGGGTCCGGCAGGCCGGTGGCCTCGTCGCCCGACGTGTGGTCGACGACATGGATCTTGTCGGCCTTGGTGGCGCCCTGCGGGGTGAGGTCCACGGTCCCGCCGCCCTGCACGGTGCAGGCGGCGTTGGAGGTGTTCACCAGCCGGAACGCGCCGTAGACGCGGCCCGCCGAGTCGGCCGCGCCGACCGTCCCGGTCCCCTTGCCGAGCTGTTCGCGCCCGCAGACCGGCGAGGTGACGTCCATGGTCGCGTCAGGCGAGGGTGTGTCGTCGCCGGCGCCGAGGCCCGTCCCGGTCTGCTCGGCGCCCTTGTCCGCCTTGCCGGACGGTCGATCCGGGCCCGGTCTCGCGTCGTTCCCGCCGATCGGCCGGGTGCTGGCCCGTGCGGGGCCCTCGCCGCGCGCGCCGCTGGTGTCGTGGGTGACGTCCCGACTGCTGGCGGCGTTGGCCGGGCGGTCGCCGGGGTCGTCGCTGAAGTCGGCGACGTGCACCATCGCCGGGACCGCCGTACCGCCGAGCAGCAGCGCCGCGGCCACGCCCACCACGGCGTGCCGCCGCCGCTGGCGCCGGGCCGGCACCGCCCGCCGCAGTTGGTCCAACGCGTCCGGCGTGGGCTCCAGGTCGGCGACGCTGGACCGCAGCAGCCGTCTCAGCTCGTCCTCGCCGCCGAAGCCGGCATCCCGGGACGCGTCCCGCTCGTCCGCGCCCCGGCCGCTGGCATCGCGCTCACCCGCGCCGCCGTGATCACCGGCGTCACCGTGAACGCCCGCGTCACCGCGGTCGCTCACGCCACTACGGCCACCGGCGCCCCGACCACCGTCGTACGCCGTGCCGCCGGCCCCCCGACCGGTCTCGTCCCCCCAGTCACGCCCGCCGTTCCCGCTGTTGGGACCTGCCGCACTCACGCCGGAGCCTCCATGGCGACGCGGAGCGCCGCGATTCCCCGCGAGCCGTAGGCCTTCACCGAGCCGAGCGATATCCCCAGCGTCTCGGCGACCTGAGCCTCCGTCATGTCCGCGAAGTAGCGGAGCACCAGCACCTCGCGCTGGCGGCGCTGCAAGCCGCGCATCGCCTTGATCAATTGGTCCCGCTCCAGCAGGTCGTACGCGCCTTCCTCGGCGCTCGCCATGTCGGGCATCGGCTTGGAGAGCAGCTTCAGCCCGAGGATCCGGCGGCGCAGCGCGGAGCGCGAGAGGTTGACGACCGTCTGCCGCAGGTACGCCAGCGTCTTCTCGGGGTCGCGCACCCGGTTGCGGGCGGAGTGCACGCGGATGAACGCCTCCTGCACGACGTCCTCGCAGGAGGCGGTGTCGTCGAGCAGCAGGGCGGCCAGGCCGAGAAGTGAGCGGTAGTGCGCGCGATAGGTCTCGGTGAGGTGGTCGACTGTGGTGCCGGCTGCCATCGCGTCGTCAGTGTCCCCACGCTGTGTCGACAACTGCGCGGGGCGCGCGGCGGACCAGGGGGCGATCACCGGCATCCCCCCGGGCACCCGTGGGCGCTGGGGGCGCACTGCCGCGCCTGCCCCTGCCACCGGGGCGATGGTGAATCCGAGTACCTCTGCCACGCCTGTTGGACACGCTTCCCCCCAAAAGGGTTGTACGCGCAAGGCCCCGCTTGTGGCGATGCGTCAAATGCCCTCATGCGCACCAACTCTTTCAAACGCCCCAATTGCCCTGATACGACTGCCCTGTCGCAATCGTCCCGCCACCCCAGGGCCCCGGAAGCGGCCCGCGCACACCACGGACCATCCAAGGGGGCGATCCGGAGAGACGCCGCCCACCGGCTCACCGGTTGCAGCGTCACGGGATGCGAATGATCGAACAGAACATCAGCCCAGATCAAGTGGTCCGTACCAGCACTCCATACACCAAATCTTCACACGGCCCACAAATTATGTCGCAGGCCCCCACCCCGCCGCAGCCACTCCCGCCAACTGCCGCCCCCGCAACGGAAACTGGCCCGCGCCGCCCCCAAAACGCCCCGTATCGGTGCCACCCAAATCCCGACTTCCGAAACAAAGCCCACAAATCTCGAACCGCGTCCGCAAACCACCCATCACGCCCCACACATCGCAAAACGCAAACGGCAAATCGCCGCCTCCGGCCCGCACTTCAGCCCCCGCGGAGCGCACGCCGTGACCAACGCCACCCACCCCCGGAGACCCTTAAGTCCCTTACGCCCCGGTATCCCCCACCACCAACTCCCCGATCTGCGCCGCGTTCAGCGCCGCCCCCTTGCGGAGGTTGTCCCCGCACACGAACAGCTCCAGCGCCCGCGGATCGTCCAACGACCGCCGCACCCGCCCCACCCAGGTGGGGTCCGTCCCCGCCACGTCCGACGGGGTCGGGTACTCGCCCTCGGCCGGGTCGTCGCAGAGCACGACCCCGGGGGCGACCGCCAGGATCTCGTGCGCCCCGGCGACCGTGATCTCCTTCTCGAAGCGCGCGTGCACCGCCATCGAGTGCCCGGTGACCACCGGGACGCGCACGCAGGTCGCGGTGACCGGCAGCTCCGGCAGCCCGAGCACCTTCCGGGACTCCTCGCGGATCGTCAGCTCCTCCGAGGACCAGCCGTCCTCCTGGAGCGAGCCCGCCCACGGCACGACGTTGAGGGCGAGCGGCGCCGGAAACGGCCCGAGGGCGTCGCCGACCGCCCGCCGCACATCGCCCGGCGCGGCGCCCAGTTCCTCGCCGGACACCATCGCGAGCTGCGCCCGCAGCGTCTCGGTGCCGGCCCGCCCGGCGCTGGACGCCGCCTGGTAAGAGGAGACGACCAACTCGCTCAGCCCGTACGCGGCGTGCAGCGCACCGAGCACGACGATCATCGACAGCGTGGTGCAGTGCGGATTGGCGATGATCCCGCGCGGCCGGATCCGCGCCGCGCACCCGTTGACCTCGGGCACGACCAGGGGCACGTCCGGGTCTCCCCGGAACGCGCCCGAATTGTCCACCACCACCGCGCCCTTGGACACCGCGACCGGCGCCCATCGCGCGGCGATCTCGTCCGGCACGTCGAACATCGCGACGTCGATGCCGTCGAAGGCGTCCTCGCTCAGCTCGACGACCTCGATCTCCTCGCCCCGCACGGTCAGCCCGTGACTGGCCGAACGGGAGGAGTCGATCAGCCGGATCTCGCCCCAGATGTCGGCCCGCTCGGAGAGGATCCCGAGCAGCACCCGGCCGACGGCACCGGTGGCGCCG
This sequence comes from Streptomyces sp. WZ-12, assembly GCF_028898845.1. Taxonomy (NCBI): domain Bacteria; kingdom Bacillati; phylum Actinomycetota; class Actinomycetes; order Kitasatosporales; family Streptomycetaceae; genus Streptomyces; species Streptomyces sp. WZ-12. The sequence continues at coordinate 4,316,772 of NZ_CP118574.1, forward strand.
ACGATCGCGAGATGCGGCTTGGTGACCGGGCGGGCCCCCGTCCCCGCCGTGTCGGCGAGGGACGGACGGCCCGCCTCGGCCGGAATCATCGCCCGGTGCCGCCGTAGACGATCGCCTCGTCGCTCTCGCTGTCGAGCCCGAAGGCGCTGTGCACGGCCCGGACGGCCTCGTTGACGTCATCGGCCCGGGTGACGACCGAGATGCGGATCTCGGAGGTCGAGATGAGCTCGATGTTCACGCCCGCGTTGGACAGCGCCTCGAAGAACGCGGCGGTGACGCCGGGGTTGGTCTTCATGCCCGCGCCGACCAGCGAGATCTTGGCGATCTGGTCGTCGTAGCGGAGCGAGTCGAAACCGACCGCGGCCCGGGTCTTCTCCAGGGCCGCGACGGCCTTGCGGCCCTCGGCCTTCGGCAGCGTGAAGGAGATGTCCGTCAGGCCGGTGGAGGCCGCCGACACGTTCTGGACGACCATGTCGATGTTGACCTCGGAGTCGGCGATGGCACGGAAGATCCGCGCGGCCTCGCCCGGCTTGTCCGGAACCCCGACGACCGTGACCTTCGCCTCGGAGGTGTCGTGCGCGACGCCCGAGATGATTGCCTGCTCCATCGGCTGGTCCCCTTGCGGTTCGTTGCTGACCCACGTGCCCTGCAGCCCCGAGAAGGACGAGCGGACGTGGATCGGGATGTTGTAACGGCGTGCGTACTCGACGCAGCGGTGCAGCAGCACCTTGGAACCGGAGCTGGCCAGCTCCAGCATGTCCTCGAAGGAGATCCAGTCGATCTTCCGGGCCTTCTTCACGACCCGGGGGTCGGCGGTGAAGACGCCGTCGACGTCGGTGTAGATCTCGCAGACATCGGCGTTCAGCGCGGCGGCCAGCGCCACCGCGGTGGTGTCCGAACCGCCGCGCCCCAGCGTCGTGATGTCCTTCTTGTCCTGGGACACACCCTGGAAGCCGGCGACGATGGCGATGTTGCCCTCGTCGATGGACGCCTGGATGCGGCCCGGCGTGACGTCGATGATCCGTGCCTTGTTGTGCACGGAGTCGGTGATCACGCCGGCCTGGCTGCCGGTGAAGGACTGCGCCTCGTGACCGAGGTTTTTGATCGCCATCGCCAGCAAGGCCATAGAGATCCGCTCTCCGGCGGTCAGCAGCATGTCGAACTCGCGCCCCGACGGGATCGGGGACACTTCCTGAGCGAGATCGATCAGCTCGTCCGTCGTGTCGCCCATCGCCGAGACCACCACGACAACCTGGTTGCCGTTCTTCTTGGCCTCAACGATTCGCTTGGCGACGCGCTTGATGCCCTCGGCATCCGCAACGGATGAGCCGCCGTACTTCTGCACGACAAGGCCCACGTGCGCTCCTCGCAACTGTCTTGAGCGGGAGGGGATCCCTCCCGGACCCCCTGATATGGGGGTACTGCGGTCGGCTCAGTCTAACGAGCGGGCGGAAACCGCCCCGCTACTACCGCATCGTGAGACACCGAACCCGCGTCGTGATCAACTCGCCCTCGTGCCGACGCCGGTGGCGGCGGCCGATGAGCGCGCCGAACGCGGTCCGTGAACACCGTGTCCCTCTCCGGTCCAGCGCGGTGCTCCATCGCACCGGCTCGGCGAGCACCTTCCCGTTCCGCCCAGCGGCACACGGAAACGTAACCCAGCTCACACCCCCGGGACGGCCCGTGGCCCGGGAGTCACGCCCGGCGCAGCCCCAACGGGCCGGCGATCTCCGCGGCCATGACCTTGCCGGCCTCCTCGGCCAGCCGCTCCTCGTCGCCGGCGGCGCCGGTGTCGGTGTCCAGCCCGTCCAGCGCGTCCAGCGGCTGGTCCAGGCGGACATGGGCGACCAGCGACTGCAGCGCCCGGAGGGCGGCGGAGGCGGTCGGCCCCCAGTTGGAGAGGTAGGAGAACTGCCACCACCACAGGGCCTCGGAGACCCGGCCCGCCCGGTAGTGCGCCAGCCCGTGCCGCAGGTCGGTGATGATGTCGGCGAGATCGTCGGAGATCCGGCAGGCCACCGGCTCGCTGCGCGGCACGTACGGGTCGAAGACCTCGGAGTAGACGTCCACCGGGTCGAGGAGCTGCGCGAACCGCTCGCGCAGCTCGTCCACGTCCGCCTCCGGGCCGGTGTCCGGTTCGTAACGCTCGTCGGGAACGATGTCCTCGTGGGCGCCCAGCCGGCCGCCCGCGAGCAGCAGTTGGGAGACCTCCAGCAGCAGGAAGGGCACCGCGCTGTCCGGCTCATCGCCCTTGGCGACCTCGGTCACCGCGACGATGAAGCTCTCGATCGAGTCGGAGATCGAAACGGCGAAGTCGTCCGGGTTCTGTGTCGTGTCGTGCAGCGTGGCGTCAGACATCGAGAAGTCTCCTCCCTTCGAAGGCCCGCCCGAGCGTGACCTCGTCGGCATACTCCAGATCGCCTCCGACCGGCAGCCCACTGGCCAGTCGCGTCACCTTGAGGCCCATCGGCTTGACCATGCGGGCCAGATACGTGGCCGTGGCCTCGCCCTCCAGATTCGGGTCGGTGGCCAGGATCAGCTCGGTGACGGTGCCGTCCGCGAGCCGGGCCAGGAGTTCCCGTATCCGCAGGTCGTCGGGGCCGACGCCCTCGATCGGACTGATCGCCCCACCGAGGACGTGATAGCGGCCGCGGAACTCCCGGGTCCGCTCGATCGCCACGACGTCCTTGGGCTCCTCCACGACGCAGATGACCGCCGGATCGCGCCGCGGGTCCAGGCAGACCCGGCACTGCTCCTCCTGCGCGACATTGCCGCACACGGTGCAGAACCGGACCTTGGCCTTGACCTCCATCAGCGCGTTCGCGAGCCGGCGGACATCGGTCGGCTCGGCCTGAAGGATGTGGAAGGCGATCCGCTGCGCGCTCTTGGGACCGACGCCGGGCAGTCTGCCCAACTCGTCGATCAGGTCCTGGACCACGCCCTCATACACGGAACGCCTTCTCTCTCTTCTGCCGTGCTGCGTACGCTAGTTGGCTACTCCCCAGAAGGGGAGGCCCCTCGGGTCCCTCAGAACGGGAGACCGGGGATGCCACCGCCGCCGCCCAGCGCCTGGGCGAGCGGGCCCAGCTTCTGCTGCTGGAGCTTCTGCGCGGTGGCGTTGGCGTCGCGGACCGCGGCGAGAACGAGGTCGGCGAGGGTCTCGGCGGTGTCCTCCGCGGAGTCGGTGTCGACCGCCCTGGGGTCGATCACCAGCCCCTTGAGCTCACCGGAGCCGGTCACCGTCGCCTTGACCAGGCCACCCCCCGCGGAACCCTCCACGGGCGTCTCCGCCAGCTCCTGCTGGGCGGCCGCGAGATCCTCCTGCATCTTCTGGGCCTGCTGGAGCAGCTGCTGCATATTGGGCTGACCACCGGGGATCACGACATGACTCCTGCCGTACGACAACGATTGTGCGGTAGCCCGAGCCTACGTGTTCCGCGCGCCCGGCGCCCTACGCCGCAGGGAGGAGCACTGATGTGCCCCGTACGCCCCCGGGACGGCAGCGACGGCGGTGCGGTCACCGGGCCGCAGCCGCGCACCCGGCGCCGCTCAGCACCGCTCGACGTCGCTCGTCGCCGCCCCCGCGTCACTCGTTGTCGAACTCCTCCAGCACCGTCGCCCCGAGCTCCCGCACGATCAACTCATGGCCGCTGAGCGCGGAGTCGACGAGATCCGCGTCGTCCTCCGCCGGCATGTCGTACTCGATCGACACCGGGGGCTCCGGCGGGGCGTACGAGGGCTCCGGCGCGGGGCTGCCCTGGCCGCCGCCCGTGGACGGCGACGGGGCCACCGCCTCGCGCGCCATCCGGGCGCCCTGGCTACCGCCGCCGCCGGACCCCTGCTCGGGGGCCGGCGGGGCGCTCGGCCGGGCCGGCGCCGGTGCCGACTGCTGGGGCGCACCGCCATAGCCGCCGGTCGCCCCGCCGCCGAAGCCGCCACCGCCGCCGCGGGCGCCGCCGGACGGCGGGTTGGCCCCGCCGGACGGATCGACGATCGCCTCGACCCGCCACCGCAGCTGGAAGGTGTCGGCGAGCACGTCCTTGAGGACGTCCTCGCTGCCGCCGTTGGCGAAGCTGTCCCGGGCACCGGCGTTGGGGAACCCGACCTGCAGCGTCGTGCCGTCGAAGCCGGAGACCTGGGCGTTCTGGCTCAGCAGGATCCAGGTGAAGCGGCGGCGGCCCTTGACCGCCTCCAGGATCTGCGGCCAGAGCTGCCGCGCCTGCGCGGCCCCCTGCGCCGCCGCGGCGGACGGCGCCGCGGGAGCTCCGCCGGCGGGACCGGGCGCGGGCGGGCGCGGGCGCGGGGGGCGGCGTGGGCGCCGCGGGCGCGCTGGGCGCCGCGGCGGAGGGCTGCCCGCCCTGCCCCGGCGCCGCGGCCGACGGCCAACTCCCCGGGCTGCCGCGCACCGGGCGCCTGCCCGGCACCCGTCGCACCCCGGGTGCCACTGGGCCACGCCCCGGGCCGCGCCGCCCCACCCTGGGGTGCGGCCGGGGCCGCCGCTGCTTGCGGGCCGCCCTCGTCCTGCCCGACCGGTTGACCGGCCGACTGACCGACCGGCGCCGCACCGGAGGCAGCAGGACTCGCCGGACCCCCGGAACCAACAGGACCAGCAGGCGCACCGGTCGCAGCCGGGGCACCGGCGCCGGCCCCCGCGTCCGCGCCCTGGCCGCTCGTCGCCCCCCGCACGGCGGCGCGCGCCGCCGCAGGTCCGGAGGGCCCGGCCGGCATCGGCGGATGCGCCTGGGGCCCCGGCGCGTACCCGACCGCGGGCCCGCCGGACTCCAGCACGGCCCCACCGGGACCGGCGCCGCCCGCGGGCAGCCCGCCGCCCAGCGCCAGCGCCGCCGCCCCGGCGCCCGCGCCGCGCTCCAGGCGGTCCAGCCGCGCCTGCACCGACCGCTCGTCGTCGTACGCCGCCGGCAGCAGCACCCGGGCGCAGATCAGCTCCAGTTGGAGCCGCGGGGAGGTCGCCCCGCGCATCTCCGTCAGCCCGGCATTGACCAGGTCCGCGGCCCGGCTCAGCTCCGCCGCCCCGAACACCGACGCCTGCGCCGCCATCCGCTCCACGACATCGATCGGGGCGTCGATCAGCCCCTTCTCCGCCGCGTCCGGCACCGCCGCCAGGATCACCAGGTCCCGCAGCCGCTCCAACAGGTCGGAGACGAACCGGCGGGGGTCGTTCCCGCCCTCGATGACGCGGTCGACGACCTCGAAGGCCGCCGCCCCGTCCCCGGCCGCGAACGCCTCCACGACGGAATCCAGCAGCGACCCGTCGGTGTACCCCAGCAGCGACGTCGCCATGGCATACGTCACACCGTCCGCGCCGGCCCCGGCCAGGAGCTGGTCCATCACCGACATCGAGTCACGCACCGAGCCCGCACCGGCCCGCACCACCAGCGGCAGCACCCCGTCCTCGACCGGGATCTCCTCCCGCCCGCACACCTCCGCGAGGTACTCCCGCAGCGTCCCCGGCGGCACCAGCCGGAACGGATAGTGGTGCGTCCGCGACCGGATCGTCCCGATGACCTTCTCGGGCTCCGTGGTCGCGAAGATGAACTTCAGGTGCTCCGGCGGCTCCTCGACGACCTTCAGCAGGGCGTTGAAGCCCGCCGAGGTCACCATGTGCGCCTCGTCGATGATGTAGATCTTGTAGCGGCTGCTGGCCGGCCCGAAGAACGCCTTCTCCCGCAGCTCGCGGGCGTCGTCCACGCCACCGTGCGAGGCGGCGTCGATCTCGATCACATCGATCGAGCCGCGCCCGTTGCGCGCCAGGTCCTCGCACGACCGGCAGGTCCCGCAGGGCGTCGGAGTGGGACCTTCCTCACAGTTCAAACAGCGCGCCAGGATCCGCGCGCTCGTCGTCTTGCCGCAGCCGCGCGGCCCACTGAACAGATACGCATGGTTGACCCGGTTGTTCCGCAACGCCTGCTGCAGCGGGTCGGTCACGTGCTCTTGCCCGATGACCTCGGCGAAGGACTCGGGGCGGTAGCGGCGGTACAGCGCAAGGGACGACACGCTTACGACGATATCGGGCCCCACTGACAACCGGGCTTCCCCGAGCTCCCGGCCGCTCACGAGCGGGGAAGGCGGCACCCGCGAACGCAAGCGCCCCTCACGCACCCGCCAGAGCCGACCTACCCTTGCTGCCTTCCGGCCCTGGGGGAGTTCAGTCAGATAGCGCCACGTGAGGGGCTGCGCCCCACATTAGCGGATCCCCCGCCCAACAAACGACCCGCCCCCATCGGACCCCCTCGCCGGATCCCCCCGCCGACCCCCTCCCCCGGATCATGTTCGCGAGCACTCCCCAACGTCTTGTATTGTTTGCGGCGGAGGATTCGCCTAGTGGCCTAGGGCGCACGCTTGGAAAGCGTGTTGGGGGCAACCCCTCACGAGTTCGAATCTCGTATCCTCCGCCAGTGCTCTCACCGGGCACGATGTCGAAGGGCCCCACCGTTCGCGGTGGGGCCCTTCGACGTTCCTCAGCCCTCGTTGTCCTGGTCTTTGTCCACAAGGGGTGTCTCCGGGGCTCCCCAGATCGCTGTGCCGATCTTCTTGGCCACCTCCTTGAGCAAGTGATCAGGCACGTGGAGGTACCGCGCTCGCATCCTCGCGGCGCCGCCCGGCTCCCACCCCATGATCTGGTCGATGACCCGATCCGGGACGCCCAGCAACATCAGCACCGTTCCGGCGGTGTGACGGGCGTCATGAAGCCGACCGTCGCGGACCTGAGCGTCTTCAAGTAGCCGCTTCCAATCGTGGTAGTCCGTGTTCGGGCTTAGCGGCCCTCCCAACGGCTTCGTGAACACGTACTCCGACTCGACCCACAGATTCCCGGCGGCCTCGCGTTCGCGAGCCTGCGTCTCCTCGTGTGATCGCAGCATCACGACCAGCGGGCCGGGCAGAGGCACCGCGCGGCGGCCGGCGCGCGACTTAGTGTTCTTGGTCTCGCGACGTACCTGTACGCGGTCGGGGCAGTACCCGGCCTTCCGGCCGCAGGGCACCACCTCCGGGCATCCGTGCTCATATTTCGGCCGTAGGCGATTCCGGCGCAGCTTCAGGTACTCGTTGTCCAGGTCGACGTCAGACCACCGCAGTCCGAGCGTCTCGCCCTGTCGCAGCCCGAGCGCGAGCGCGAGCATCCATCGGGCGCTGTTCCGCCGCTTGTTGACCTCAAGCAGCAGGCTCTGCACCTCATCGACCGAGTACGGTTCTACCTCGGTCTCGTCTTCCTCGACTCGCGGGGGCTTAGCTAGCGCGGCGGCGTTCTTCGCCGCGTGACCACGCCGTACCGCCTCGCCGAGTGCGGTTCGGACCGTTCGGTGCGCCTGATGAGCGGTGCCAGCCTTGCTCCCACCGCCCTGCATTCGCCGGTAGAGGCTTTCCAGGTGTTCCGGCTCCAGACGGTCGATGCGGTGCTTGCCCACACCAGGAACGAGGTGCACTCGAACCGCGACCTCGTAGCCGTCGTAGGTGTTCTCGCTGACGACCGGCTTGGCAATGTTCTCGACCCAGTGTTGGAGCCACTTCTCAACGGTCCAAGGCTTTCCGGGCTGTTGAGCCGATCCTTCGTCGCGCTGCTTTTCCAGCCGCCGGACCTCGTCGACCAGATCTTTGCGGGTCGGGCGGGTCAGGTGACGGCGGTAGGGCGTCCCGTCATCCTTGTAACCCATCGGCACACGACCGTGCCAACGACCATCCTTGCCAAGGTAGATGGCGGATTCACCGTTGGCGCGACGGGTGCGCTTCTTTTCCTCTGCCACAGGCAGACTCCTTATTCAGGTGTCGGGTTGGAGACCGGGGCGGCGGGCTGTCCTTGTCCGGGAGTGCCGCCGCCCCGGGCGTCGTCAAGCGGCTCGTTTGGCCGAGCGTCGGCGGGCAAGGTACGCGGCCGGCGCATCGGCCGGGACGCGACGGAGACGACCGATGTCGATGGACTCCAGCTCTCCGGAGCGAATGAGCGCGTAGCACGTGGTGCGGCCGATGCGGAGTCGGCGGGCGGCCTCTTCGACAGTGAGTAGGACGAGGGTGGAATCAACAGCGGCGATGTCGACCATGTCCATGTAGAGATCCCCTTCGATCAGGGCGAGCTGTCCGAGGTGCGGATTTCTGCGTCATTGCGTCATCAGCGTCACTTGAGCTTCTGACCTGCTGTTTTGCGTGACGCAGCGGTTTGGGGGTGCGTCATCGCAGCGTCATGGGCTGCGTCATCGAATGACGCAGATGACGCAGGATGACGCAGGGACCGTCGTCTGCGTCATGGCTGTAGCCGCAGGTCAGGGGCCGTTTTTCGGCCCGCATGACGCAGATGACGCAGCGTCTTCCCTCTTAGGACAAAAGAGGGGGTGCCTGTTGTAGTTCGGTGCGCCTCACAGCGTGAAGAAGGAGCCGCTGCGCGGCACGACCATCAGGCGGCGGCGAGCCGCCGAACAGCAAGAGGAGCACGCCTGGCCGGTGGTGCTCCTCTTGCTTGTCCAGACGATGGCGTGGTCGCGGTCAGAGCATCGGCCTCTGCTCATGCGGGGGCGAGGTGGGCCGGCGGGCCATTTCGAGGTAGCGGCCTTCGCTGGTGCGGCCCGTGTCGATGAGCAGACCGCGAGCCGCAAGGGTCGGCTGGAGACGCTTGAGGCGGTCGGAGAGGACTTTGCCCGTGGTCGGCCAGCCCTTAGGCAGGGGGCGCAGTTCGTCGCCGCTGTAGAGGCGGTTGAGGAGGTGCAGCCACTCGGTGGAGGTCATGCGCTGCTCTGCGCCCGCTTCGATGCTGTCAGCGTGCTTCAGCACCGTCTGCGCAAGGAGATCGCCCTCGATGACGTCGTCGTTGAGGTCATCCAGGCTGGCCCGGTAGGCGCTCAGCGCTCCCAGGCCGGTTGCCGCGTCGAGCTGCGCGCACAGGTGCGCGAAGTCGGCCATCCGCAGGTCGGTGGGGGTCTCCGCCTCAGCGGCGCGGACCTGGACCGTGAGGTCCAGGAGAGACCCGAGCACGACCGGCAGCACCTCCGCGTAGTCCGCCCACAGTTCCGCCTCGGTCCGCCGGACGGGCGGGCGTTCCAGCCGCAGCGGCAGGAGCCGTTCGGCGAGGTCGGGCCGGATGACGCCCACGTCGATGCCGGTCAGGAGCAGGGGGCGGCGGTAGCCGACGCGGAACACGTCTCCGTCGGTGAACAGGGCGCGCTTGACGTTCTCGGCGCCGGTGACGATGCAGCACATGGCGTCGGACAGGTCCGGGGTCATGTGGGAGAGGTTGTCCAGGGCAGTGATCCATCCGGCGGCCACCGCCGCGAGGAGGTTCTCCTCGTCCTTCGGAGCGCGGCGCAGGTCTCCGCTCATGCCCTCGATGATCCTGATGAGCATGCGGCCCCCGGAGGACTTGCCCGCGCCCTGCGGCCCGGTGAGGAACGGGGCGGGGACGGGCACGGACGGCCCAAGGCAGCCGATCAGCCAGGCGATGGCCAAGCACTCGGTCTCGGCGTTGGCGAAGTTGCACAGCCTCATGAGGAGGTCGATGCCCTTGCCGTCGGTGTCCTTGGCCGGCAGGGGGAGTTCGCCGGTGAGCTGGGTGCGCCGCCAGCAGACCTCGCGCGGGTCGGGGATGGCGATGTCCCAGCCGGTGGGGTGGATGCGGACCGACTGCCCGTCATCGCGGCCCAGGTCCAGCCACGTCGCTCCGTCGAACCCGGGGGCGACGCGGATGTGGACGGGCTGCACGTCCTCGGTCAGCGCGAGCGCCTCGATCAAGTCCAACGCCTCCTTCAGGGCGGTCCCGTTGAACACGCCGCACCCGTCCTTGAACAGGCCGACCATGAGTTCCTGACGGTGGCTGCCCGTCGTGCCCTGGGAGCGGATCGGACGGGCCACAGGATGGCCGTTCTTCTGCGCGTACACGGTTCCGTCGGCGGTCCGGAAGTACCGGAAGTGCGCTTGCGCGTAGTCGGTGATGATCTCGCGGGCCGGAGTCTTCTCTTCCTCGGACATCACACCTCACAGCCCCAGCGCGGCGCGGGCGTTGGTCCACGCGTCGGTGCAGTGCCGGGGCGACTCACCCTTGGCGTGCGCGGCGGCGAACAGACGCGCGATGTGCGCGTCGGTGAGGCAGCCGCACCGGCCATGGGCGGACAGGACAGCGAGGAACGTCCGGTAGACGGTGGTGTGGACCGCGCTGGGGGCGTCGGTGATGCGCTGCTCGGCCATGGCGATGCCACGGTCCAGGTAGGCGGGGCTGCGGTGACGGCACTCACCGCCCCCGGCGAGCGCGGGCACGGTGACGACAGACTGTGCAGGCAGGACAGCGGAGGGCTTCTTCATGACGAGCGCGCGCACGGCGCCGGGCAGATCGGTCATGGTGCCGGTTCCGGGACCCAGCCACCGCGCGTAGGACATGAGCGACTTGATGTCGACGTCGGGCCGCACCGCGTTCGCGGACTGCATCGCACCCCGGTAGATCCAGTGCTCGCCCCGCGTCGTCTGCACCGTGCGGGTGGCGGGCAGGGCCTCACGGGCCCATGCGACGGCTGCCGCGTCGTCCAGGTCGACCACCGTCAGCCCCGCCCCACCGGGGTGGTAGGCGACGGCCGCCGCCTCACGCCACGCGGACGCCCATGCCGGCGAGGTGAGGACGCGGGGGTCGGTGGTGGCGGCGGCCCAGGCATGGCACGGCCGGGGGCACTGGCAGGGGCCGGCGGCTTTCATGTGCGGCCGGTCCCCGCACGCGCTCTTCGTGCAGGCTCGGCAGTTGCCGAACGGTAGCTTGCCTTCCCGCAGGGGAAGCGCCGGCACGCCGGCCGCCGCGAGGTCCAACGCGGTCCACAGGTGGCCCTCTACCGGATGATCTCCAGTGCGGGGGCCTCGGGCCTTGCAGTCAGATGTCATGCTGTAGGTCTCCTGTTCTGCTACGTCGGGATACGGAGACCGAGGGCGGCGGGCTGTCCTTGTCCGGGAGCCGCCGCCCTCGGCATAGCTAGAAGGGCGGTTCGTCGCTGTAGCCGCCGGGCGGGGTCCGCCGCAGCGCGCGGGGCAGGCGCGGCAGCGGCAGCAAGACCCACCGCCGGTTCTCGTTCCAGCAGGTGCAGGGCTCCCACTCAGTGCCGGCGTACTCGCCGTTGTGGTCGCCATAGTCGTGAGCGGTGCCACCGTCGCCCTGGCAGTCGGGGCAGTCGGGGCGGGGCGTGTCGGTCAGGGCCAGCGCCCGCCGGGTCCAGCCGACGACCTTGAAACGGAGTCGGAGCATGGGTGATTGGTCTCCTGTCAGCCGTTGAAGTGGTTGCGCTTGAAGACGGCCTTGCGGATGTGGAACGTGGTCCCGCTCTTGGCGTCGTTGGGCTTGAAGATCTGGACCGCGACGAACCCGCCGAAGCAGACGGCGGCGAAGGTGATGAGCTGTGTGATCAGCGTGGTCAGCGCCGCGATGAACGTGGTCAGCAGGAACAGCCCGCCGCACACCGCGCCGAACCCGATGCCCCCGAGAGCGATGTTCACCGCCGCGCGGGAGACCGGCGGCTTGGCCACGGCCTGTTCGGGCTTGGTGGGTTCGAGGGCGTAGCCGGTGACGACGCGGCCGTCGGGCAGCGCGATGCTCGCCACGGCCGGGAAGGCGTCCGGCTGGATGGGGACGAGCGGTGCCGGCGTCATGGCGACGGGGGTGATGGGGGTGGGCTGGTGGACTTCCACGGCCCACTCGGCAGGCGGGCGGCGGGCGTGCTCGGGGTACATGCGGAATCCCTTCCGGCGCAGGGCCAGGGAGGCAGCGGCGCCCCCTGCCGGGGGCGCTGTGGAGGGGGTTTCGGGCGTCCTGACCTGCGCGCCTCCCTGACTCCCTGAACGATCATTTGCGCAGGTCAGGTCCAGGGAGGTGGGTCAGGGAGGCGGTCAGGGAGTTCTCCCTGCCTCCCTGACCCGTCGGCGGTGCGCTCCCTGTCATCCAGCGGTGGAAGCGGAACCGTCTCCGTCGCGGTTGGCGAGGGCGCGGGCGATGCGGTCGCGGGCGACGACCATGACGCCGTCGGACTTGTACGGCTCCGCGTCGGCGGCGTCCAGGACGCGCTTGAGGTCGATGAACGACCAGCCGCCGTAGGCGTTCGTGTTCCGCGTGGCGAGCCGCGCCAGCACGTCCTTTGTCCGCACGCGGGGCGCGTCGCCGACCACGGCGGCAATGTCGGCGAGCGCGTCGTGCTCTTCTTCTCGCGCGATGGCGTGCAGGGTGGTGACGCCATCGCGCAGGGCCTTGGCCCGGTTGGTGAGGTTCTCGGCGCCGTCGTCGTCGATGTAGTGCGTGCGCACTGTGATGGAGGACTGTCCGGCCGGGATGGTGATGCCGTCGGAGGCGACGACCAGGGTTCCCCGGTCCAGCCCCGGACGCAGCAGGTTCGGTGCCGCGCCTCCGTCAACGGCCTTGTCCCCCAGGGCCATGCGGGCTTGCGACTCGGTGCCCAGGGCGAGGGAGGCGCGGGTGTGGGCGCCCTCGCGGACGAGCTTGGGCAGGTTCTCGTTGGTCGGGTCCTGGGTGCCCTGCCACATCAGGACGTTCACGGCTCGCCCCTGGTTGTGGATCTTCCGGACGGCCATGAAGTACCGGGAGTTGGCCTTCGACCCGCCGTACGGGCGCTTTTCGGCGTCCTTGGCCGGGCACATGAACGCCACCTGCGCTTCGTCGACCAGCACGATCAGCGGCGGGAACACGGTGCCGGGCGGCGCCTGGATGCGGCGGTTCATCTCGTCCACCGCGCCCTCGACCATCTCGGTCACCTGGATCACGTGCTCATCCGTCGGCCCCTGAATCAGGGTCGTGGCGAGCCCGTCGAACATGTTCCAGTCGCCCACGCCCTTGAGGTCACCCATGAGGAACTGCACCGACCGGTCCAGCGCCAGCCACAGGGCCAGGGAGCGCAAGGCGACGGTCTTGCCCTGGTTGGACAGGCCCGTGATGAGCAGGTGGCGCTGATACAGGCTCAGCGCGGCCGCGTCCCCGCGCAGATCCTGACCCCAGGGGGCGCGACCCTTGGCGTAGTCGGCGGTCAGCGTGTCGTCGGTGACCAGCGGAGAGGGGCCGATCGGTTCATCGAGCGCACCGGAGTCGGCGACCCAGAGCCGGACCGTGCGGGCTGCGGTCGGGATGGTGATGAACACTTCGTGCTCGTGCCGGCTCAGGTTCTCCGCGAGCTTGCGGCGGCGCTGTTGCACCTCGTTCGTCGACACTCCGGAGGGCAGGGTGACGTCGACTTCGACGCCGCACCCGGCGATGGTGATCGGGCCGAGCATCGAGGCGCCGGAGTCGCCCATCTCCTTGATGGCGTTGCGTAGCGCGGGCACCCCGAGGTCCCGCAGGGCCTTGACCACGATCGACGGGGTGATCGGCTCACCCTCGTTGGAGCGGACGTTGGCGGGCAGCGCCCACTGCGGTGCGGCCTGTTGATGCTGGCCCACCGCCCATAGCCCCAGCAGGGCGAACAGCGGCCCGAGGGTGATCACGTAGGGCCACACCACCTGGACGATGGTGATCATCAAGGCGATGAAGTCGATCACCGCCTTGATGGGGGTGATGACGTCGGTGACGTCCTTGTTGGCGATCGCGAGGACGATCCCGAGGGCGACCAGGCCACCGACGCCCATGCAGGTGCCGACCAGGACGCTCTTGGCAGCGTCGACCGGGGAGTGAAGAAGGTCCATGCGGCGGCGGTGACGGGCCTCGCGGAAGCGCTGCCCGCGCTCCTCCCACTCGGCCGCCGCCTCGATGTTCCCCGCGGCTTCAGCCGTGCGCATGTAGCGCTCGTAGCGGGCGGCAGTGCGACCGTCCCACGCCCGGCGCGCCACGATGCGCGTGCCACCGGCGACGTACAGGGAGTGCCGGGCCACCCCACGGGCGGCCGTGCGCGTCTTCTCGTGCGTGACGGCGGTCTTGAGGGCACGGCCGGAGCGGACCCACAGCGGGACCGGGGGTGCGGCGGGCTGGTCGAGGACCACGGTCAGCGTGGTCACGGGGGCCGGTTCGCGGTCGGGGTCGGGGGTGGGGTCTTTGTGCAGGCGAACGACGTTGCTGCTCACGACAGGATCTCCTGAACTGCCCTGATCAGGGCGGGAGGTGTGCGGGAGCGGCGCGGGGCTCAACCCATCACGTGGGGAGCCCCGCGCCGCAGGAAGGCAGCGCGGGGGCTAGCGCTGGCCGCTGACCTTGCGCAGCTCGTGCGTGTGGCACAGCAAGGGACCGATCAGCAGGCCAGCGCCGTGGACGGTCCAGCGGCCGTCGGTGAGCGGACCCGGCGGGACTTCATCGATGACCCGGCCGCGTCGGCCCACGGCGCGGGGGTCGTCCTCACAGGCGACGATGTGCACGATGTCTCCGGCCTGGAACATGCTCACCACCACCCCGAGGACTTCTTCGCCGCGCGGTCAGCGGCGGCCTCGTTGACCACGCGCTGCCGCTCGGTGTTCAAGGCGGCGAGTTCGCTGACGAGCCGGGTCTCGGCACTCGTCCAAGCGGTGTCCAGCTTGCGTTCAGCGCGGCCGGAGCCGTTGCCCCGGTGCGTGCTGTAGGAGCCGGAGGCAAGGGCGCCCAGCACGGCACGGCGCTCACGCCCCTCCAGCGGCCACAACTCGCGGTTGCGGACGGCTTCGAGCTTGCGGGTGATCTGCTGTATCGCCTTGTCCAGGCGACGGGTGTCGGGCTTGCCCATCAGGCACTCCTCACAGCGCGGGAGGGATCAGGGAAGGCGCAGGGCACGCAGGCGCCCAGCGAGGGAGGGATCACGTAGCCCGCTTCAGCGCGGCACTGCGGGCAGATGCGGCGGGCGCGATTGGCCTTGGCCAGCGCCGCCCACCGGGCGGGCGTCATCGGGCGGACCGGCTTGGCCAAGTCGACCCGGTAGAGGTAGGCGACCAGCGGGGGCCGGCGGCGTCGCGGCCGTTCGAGCTGCGCCACCACCGGCTGCCCACCGGGCCGCAGGCCACGGGCGCGCAGTTGGCGGCGCGTGGCGTAGCCGTCCGGAGCAAGGCGCCACCGGAACACCGGCAGCGCGCCCATCAGGCGGCCACGCGCTTCCACGCGGCACGCAAGCGAACCTCGGAAGCGGAGTGCCCGGCCGCCCGGAACCGCGCGGACATCTCGCGATAGGACAGGGGCGGGGTCCGGCTGGTGCGAATCTCCTCCACCAGCACGTCGAGCGCGTCATCCGAGTCGGTGGCGACTGCCTCCAGGGCGGGCACCCGCACCGGCTCGCTAGGGCCCCACACGGGAAGCTCCCAACGCGGTGTGACGCCCGGCGTGACGGGGGTCGTCACGCTGGTCAGCGCCTTGCCGGTCTCCTCGCCCGCCCGCGCCGTCTCCAGCGTCGACCACGCCTTGGAAAGCGTCACGGCGGTCGCGGCCTGGACGCGTGCGACGCGTGCCCCGGCACCCGTCACGGCCGTCAACCGAGTCTCCTCCGTAGCCGCATCGGCCCGGAGTCGAGCCCGTGCCACGGCCGCCTCATCCCGGGCCTCCTGCTGGATCCCCCGGATCGACTCCAGCGCCCTCGGAGTCAGGGCCGTGCGCTCCCACAGCCCATGGACGAGCCACAGGGCCTTGGCAGCAAGGGGGAGCCAGGAGACCGCCAGCCACGCAGCGGACGACGAGCTGGTGAGCGCGTGGGCGACCAGGACGCCAGTCGCCACCGCGCCGAACGCCCAGCCGACGACCGTGACGGGCGTGGAGTGGTCGCCCTGCGCGGCAAGCCGCCGCTCGTAGGCGAGGGTGGCCAGCCAACCGCCGTCGATGCCGAGACCAACGACCAGCGCGACCATCCACGGCACGGCCGTGCCCAGCCACATCACCACCACGGCCAAGGTGAGCACCATCGACACCGCCGTCATCGCCACGGCGGGCAGGACCGTCTTGCCTTTCACGCTGCTGCCCCCGTTCCCGCTCGCTGGTCGCGGGCGGCCCGGATGAACGGCACCGTGCGGGTCAGCGCGTCGGCGTACAGGGCGTCCCACCCGGCGACCTCGTCACCGGCGTCCGCCGACTCCCGCAGGTCCCGCAGCACCTCGCGAGCCACGTCCCGGCGAGCGCGCCGCTCCTCGGCCGTCTCCTGCTCCAGCGGGCCACGGAACAGGTCGACGTCGATGCCGAGGGCCAGTTCCACGAACTCGTTCTCGTCTGCGGCTTCTTGACCGGCGACGAAAGTGCGCATGCGCATGGTGGATCTCTCCTTGTCAGGTACGTCGGGATGGCGCGGGGCGGTCTGCTGTCCTTGTCCGGGAGTGCGACCGCCCCACGAAGAATCAGAGGTCAGACGGTGGCGATGACCAGCGCGGCGACCAGCAGCCACAGGTGGTGGAAGGACTGGTCTGTTAACTGCACTATCTGGTTGATCTGGTCGCCCCGGGGGCGGTGTTTGGTGAGCATGCTGGGATGCACGAGACTCCTTCGCTTCATCGCGATCTGATTGACGGGCGGGTACGGCTGCCGCAGGTCGGCGCCGTGATCGTAGGTACGACGCCGTCGCTGCCGTGGCTGGTGGTGGACGCCGCCGACCGTGAGATCGAGCCGGTCAGCGCCTACCTGCGGGACCGGATGCTCGGCGACGCCAGTACGGCGACCTGTCGGAGCTACGGCTATGACCTGCTGCGCTGGCACCGCGTGCTTTGGGCCCTGGATGTGGGGTGGGAACAGGTCACCGAAGCCGAGACCGCCGCCCTGGTTGGTTGGCTGAGGCACGCCCGCAACCCTCAACGTCAACGGCGACGCCCCGGCAGCCACCCGGCCGGATCCGTGAACCCGAAGACGGGCAAGCCCACCCTGCGGGCCGGATACGCGCCGTCGACGATCGCCCATAACCTGACGGTGGTCCACGGCTTCTACGCCTTTCACCAGCCGTTCGGCCGTGGTCCGTTGGTCAACCCGGTCCCGGAGAGCGCGGCTCGACGAGCCGCGCTTGCCCACCGGTCGCCGTTGGAGGTCCGCCAGCAGCACCGACGGGCCCGGCTGCGTCCGAAGGTGCCTGTCCGGCATCCGCGGTCCATCCCGGATGACCAGTGGGACGAGCTGTTCACGCAGATGAAGTGCGTTCGGGACAAGGCCCTGTTGTCGAACTACCTCGCCTCCGCGTCCCGGGCGTCCGAGCTGTTGGGGGTCGGCCTCGGTGACATCGACTGGACCAAGGGCCAGCTCTGGGTAATCTCCAAGGGCACCCGGGCCCGGCAGCCGGTCCCGACCTCCCCAGAGGGCTTGGCCTACCTGGCCGCTTACCTGGAAGAGGACGGACTGCCGCCGGAGGGGACACCGGTCTGGCGGACCCGCCGTGGCGAGCCCCGCCCGCTCACCTACTGGGCGGCCCGCCGCATCTTCCAGCGGGCCTGCGAGGTACTCGGGGCGAACTGGACCCTGCACGACCTGCGACACACGGCCGCGAAGCGGATGGCCCGCGATCCGGAGCTGAAGCTGCACGAAGTACAGACGATCTTGCGCCACGCACATATCAGCACCACCGAGCTCTACACGGCGGTCGGCCTGGACGACCTGCTGGACAAGCTCGGGGCCTACTACGCCCGGCCGGTTCAGCCGGTTTCGTGGCCGACCCAGTACGCGGCGGACGACATCGAGGCGGCGTTCGGTGCCGGGCAGTAAGGTCGGGAACAGCATGCGGCTGAAGGGCCCGACGACCAATCGGGTCCGCCGCCATCAGGCCGAGGGGCCTGTCCCGGACGGCAAGTTCACACCGACCGCGATCCTGCCGGCCCCGCCTCCGCCACCGTCCAGGCCGCCACGCTCGCTGGGCGACTTCGACACGGCGCCGATAGAGGAGATCGTCGACGTCGCGGCTGACCACTTCTCGGAGTCCGAGGCCCTGAAGTGGGTTCAACGGGGTTCCATGCGGGCCTTCCTCAGCTACCTCGCCACGTTCCCGGGAGAGACGTGGCAGGAGCGGTGGGAAGCCTCCGGGCATGACGAGGGGCGGCCGGTCGGGGACGCCGCGGGCGACGACGCCCCACTGCGCAGGAAGCTGAACTGCGCGGCTGGGCAGTCCTTCGCCCTGCGGCTGGTGCGTCCCACCCTGCTGGGCTTCCGCTCCAACCGCTTCTCCAACTACTCGCCCTGGTTCCGTGGGGTCGCCCAAGACCCTTTGCTGGAGGCGTTCTGCCGACGCGCCGACCAGTTGCCGCTCAGCCAGGCCCGCCGGACCCGGACCAAGTTCGATGTCTGCTGCGCGTTGACCGTCTTCGGCATCGATCTGAAGGACCTGACCCCAGAGGCCCTGCTGCACTACGCCGTCGAGTCCCGCAAGCACGAGCTGGCCGGAGAAAAGACCAGCTTCGCCGGCACTCTGGCCTGGCCGATCCTGCACGAGATGGGCCACTTCCCCGCGTCGGCACCCCGCAGCCTGCGCGGTGCCGTCACCCGCGGCCAGGTCCCCGTCGAAGAGGCCGTGGACCGCCACCAACTCCACAACGGCGCGATGAGGGACCTGCTGGTCGAGTACATCCGCCGCCGCTCCGCGGGCTTGGACTACTCGACCCTGCGGCAGCTGACGAATCTGCTGGTCCGGGTCTTCTGGAAGCAGATCGAGAAGATCAACCCTGGCCAGAAGGACTTGAAGCTGTCGGAGGAGACGTTCACGCAGTGGAAGGAATGGCTGATGGTGCTGCCCGACGGCAAGCCACGGCTTGACGTCGACGGGCCGATGATGGCCGTCCGCGCGCTCTACCTCGACCTGCAAAGCTGGGCTGCCGCCGAGCCGGAGCGCTGGGCGAAGTGGGTCGCTCCCTGCCCGATCCGCGACGCCGACCTGCGATGGTTCCAGGTCCGCAGACGCAGACTGCAAGAGCGTATGGCCAACCGCACCCGCGATCGCCAGCCTCTCCTGCCGATCCTGTCGAAGCACGTCAACGACAAGTGGCACCGCCTGCGGACCCTTCTGGACGCGGCCCTGATGGTCGAGCTCGGTGAGGAATTCACCGCCGAGGGTGCCACTTGGCTTCGGGTCTCTACCAAGGACCAACGGCACAACCGCCCGCCGGTCCGCGCGGTCAACCGTGTCTCGGGTGAACTGGTCCATCTCTCCCGGGACGAGGGCCTTGCCTTCTGGCAGTGGGCCGTCGTCGAGACTTTGCGACTGGCGGGCCTGCGGGCCGAAGAACTGACCGAGCTGACGCATCTCAGCGTCCGGCAATACCAACGGCCCAACGGTGAAGTCGTGGCTCTGCTCGTCGTCACCCCGTCCAAGAGCGACCGCGAACGGATCATCCCCATGCCCGCCGAGCTCTTCCACGTCATCGCCCAGGTCATCCGCCGCCACCGCAATGAGCACGGAACCGTCCCGGTCTGCGTCCGCTATGACCCGCACGAAAAGACCTGGAGCGACCCACTGCCCTACCTGTTCCAGAGCTTCCACGGAGGCACACAGCGAGGCATGTCCAGCACCACCCTCTGGCGCGTGATCGGAAGAGCCTGCGACGAACTCGCCCTCACCCACCCGCAGTTCAAGGACGTACGGTTCGCGCCCCACGACTTCCGCAGGCTCTTCGCCACCGAATTGGTCAACAACGGCCTGCCGATCCATATCGGCGCGGCCTTGCTCGGGCATCTCGATATCCGGACCACCCGTGGCTACGTCGCGGTCTTCGACGAGGACGTGATCAGCAACTACCACCAGTTCCTCGCCCGGCGCCGGGCCGAACGGCCCGAGGAGGAATACCGTCGGCCCAGCCCCGAGGAATGGACGGAGTTCGAGGAGCACTTCGACAAGCGGCGAGTCGAACTCGGCTCCTGCGGCCGGCCCTACGGGACACCCTGCGCTCACGAGCACGCCTGCATCCGCTGCCCGATGCTCTCGATCAACCCGAAGATGATCCCGCGGCTCGATGAACTGGAGCAGGATCTCCTCACCCGACGCGAGCGGGCGACCGCCGAGGGCTGGCAGGGTGAGATCGAAGGACTCGACCTCACCCTCACCTTCCTGCGGAGCAAACGCGAGCAGGCGCGACGCTTCCAGCGCAAGGGTCCTGTCTCGCTCGGGCTTCCCGCTGTTCCTCATCAAGGGCCCCAGGTCACAGACGGGTGATCAGCAGCGCGGAGACGAGCAGTGCTCCGGAGTGCAGGGCCTGATCTGCCAAATACATTCCATTGAGTCCAGCCGCGCGGAGCGCGGCGAACTTCGTCGCGCCGGTGTGCTCCAGGATCCAGCGCACCGGCCAGCGGCGTTCCAAGAACGCGTGGGTCCCTGCCGAGAAGGCGAACCCGGCAGCCAACCCGGCCCAGGAAAGATGGAGCGCTGGACCGGCTTCGGCTGGCCGTGCTGGCCTGGGAGACCGCCCACCCCGACGAGATCGCCCCGGCTGAACAACGTCGGCCATGGGATGACTCGGTCTGCCAGACCGTCAGCCTGCAAAAAATCTTGGTACATGAGGTCACGCGGCGCGGTGCCTAAAGCCACTACCTCCGATTGGTCCTTCTGTTGGAGATCGGAGCAGGCGTTGTCAGAGTTGGAGATCGCCGCGATCGTTACGGTTGCGGGGTATGTGATGCATCTGTTGCGTACATGGGTACGAGTGCGTGGCCGCGTCCAGGTGGAACGGCTCCGGGGCACCGTGCGGCGTGATGTGGTGCGGACCCTGCCTGCGGGCAGCCGGATCATCGAGAAGCCAGAAGGTACGACGACTATCGAGGTTGGCCCCAGCTACCAGGGAAGGGAAAAGAGGGCTGAGCATGTGGGTGAATGACTGGCCGCGCCAGGCCGCCTGCAAGACCTCGAACCCTGGCGAGCTGTACATCGGCGAACTGGAGCTGACTCCTGACAAAGCAGTCTGCACCGGCTGTTCCGTGCGCATGGAATGCCTTGCCGACGCTCTCGACAACCGCGTCACGTCCGGCGTGTGGGGTGGGATGACGGAGCGGGAGCGCCGAAACTTGCTCCATAGACGACGCACGGTGACGTCGTGGGCCAACCTGCTTAGGCACGCACGGCTGGAGTACGAGCGTTCTGTCGGTGAGCGCCCGGGGCCCGACTTCGATGAAGACTTTGAGATGTTGTTCCGCGAGTGGTTCGTTCGGTTGGTGGGTTTCCTCATCAGAGGTGGTGCCCGACAGCCGGACGCGGAGGACTCCGTCCAATCCGCCTTCGTCGAACTCGCAGGCGTGTGGGACTCGGTGAGCGAGCGGACCGCCTGGCTGCGCACGGTGGCCTATCGCAAGTGGAAGCGCATGCTGCACAAAACCCGCAAAGACGAGCTGGTCTTCTGCCTACCGGAGGATCCTGCGAAGGACGCTACCAATGATGTTGTCGGCCAGTCTCAGATCATTCAGCTGCTGCGCCAGTTGCCGCCAATGCAGCAGGCTGTGATGGCATTCGAGTTCGACGGATGCAGCCCGGCCGAAACTGCAGAGGTGATGGGGGTACCAGCTGTGAACGTACGGCAGAACCTGCGTCGAGCTCGCTCTAATCTGGCCCAACTGATCAAGAAAAACGGGATGTTGTGACATGACTGCGTCCGAGCCTGAGTACACGCCCGAGATGGATCGATTCGTGCGGGAAGGTCTAGCCGAGTTCCAGGATGCTCTCACCGCATCGATCGATCTCAACAGGAAGCTCGTAGAGGTCACCGACGAGGTCGCGAGGGTGAGCTCCACCACCCCGCCAGCCGTAGATGCATCGGCGTCAGGCATCGAGGAAGGATCAAAGGAGAGCAGCACGCTGGCCAACGCCGTTTCGGATCGATCTTGCCAGTTCTGACCAGCTAATTCGTGGTCGTGCGCGAGTGCATCATCACGCTAGCGCACGACGCGTCCGGCAACCGAGTTGGTGCAGAGAAGGTCAAGCGCGTACGCGCCGGTGCCGATGTGCGGGTTGTCGTCGTGGCCGGCGCGCGGGGCACCGAGCCGGTAGAACTCGCCCTTGCCGGTCACCTTGGCCAGCCACGCGAGCGTGGTGCGCCGGTCGGCCCACCAGTGCGTGACGGCGTCGACGATGAGCCCGGCGACGATGCCGAGAACCGACAGGTGCAACCCCAGCAGCGCGGCGGCCGGGATGAGGACGGCGAGCTTGGTGAGTGTCAGGGTGGCGACGTGCCGGGCGTCCGCGAGGCGGCCGACCCAACCGGGACGGCCCTTGTGTGCGGACTGGTGCGAGGTCTGCACCCAGTGGTCACCCACGCTGTGGGCGACGTACAGGGCGATGAAGACAGCGGCGAACGTGGCAGCGTGCACGGTGGCGGACTCCTGTCCGAGTGAAGGGGTGGACGGCGCGGGGCGGGTGCTAGCTGATCTGGACGTAGCCGCTGGTGACCCGGCGGCGGACGTTCAGGTGCGAGGCGCCCGTGATGCGCGCGCAGCCCGAGGTGGCGTTGACCGTGAGGCGGCCGGTGGCCTGCTCCGTCGCGGCCATGCGGACGTTGCCGGAGGTGAGGTTCAGCCGGGCGGCATGGCCGCTGTAGGCGCCGATGCCGAGGTTGCCGGAGGTCAGGTTGGCGTCCAGCGGGCCGGTGACCTCGTTGACGATGACGCTGCCGCTGGTAGCCGTGACGTCCAAGTCGCCGACGCGGTCAGCGATCAGAGAGCCGGAGGTGCCGTCGTACTCAAGCCGCGCCAGCGTGCCCGTGATGACGGTGTCGGCGGTGTGCGTGCTGATCAGCGCCACCGACTTGGCAGGCAGGTGGACTTCGGCGGTGATCGGGGTGACCGCGTCGCCGGCCGGGCCGGTGGCGGTGACCTCGCGGCCGTTGATGAAGACCTTGCCGCCGCCGTTGCCGGAGACGTAGACGTTGCCGCCCACGATCTGCACGCCGCTGCCGCCGGAGAACGTCATAGTGCTGCCACCCATGCGGATGGTGGTGCTGCCGCTCACGCCACCGGCCGCGTCCGGGACACGGACCCTGAGGTTCTGCCCGTTCAGGCTCACTGCGGTGTCGCGGATCGCATCGGCCGACGGACCCGAGGTGGCGTTGGTCTTCAGCACCACTCGCGCCTGCATCAGCGTCGGATCGACGGCGACGCGGATGCTGCCCGCGTTCATCGCCAGGTCCAGGGCGATCGGGCCGATGGCGTCCACAGGGATCGTGCGCTCGGTCATCGAAAGAACTCCTGACTGCGTCGGGATAGAGAGACCAGGCACGGCGGGCTGTCCTTGTCCGGGAGTGCCGCCGCACTGGGAATGAGGGCCGACACCGCAAGAAGCGGTCGCCCGATCACCCCGGCAGGGAGTCGAACCCTGCCTACGACCATCGGGGCGGTGATGCGGTGTCTCCTTCGGGAGCGAGCTCCCGTTTCAGGCATATGGAGACGTGACCTTTCGGTCTAAGCCCTCCCGGATGCAAAGGGCCCGGGGTCCCTCGCCCCCGCCAAAGCGGGGCCTCATGACCCCGCCGAAGCGGAGCCCATTGCTGTGCAGGTCACGCATCCGTGCAGCCCAAAGAAGGGCCTCCGGGCCGCCTCCGCGTTTCCTTGGTGGCGACGTGTCCAACATAGGCAACCTGCTTAAGCAGGTCAAGATGGTTGGCAAGGCCGCTCAGGTTGGGCAGGTGGGTAGCATGGGGGTATGAGCCTCGACCCGAACGACGACCGCCCGCCGTACTTGCAGGTCAGCAGCGTGCTTCGCGCGGAAATCCTCACGAAGAAGTTCGAGCCCGGGAAGCAGTTGCCTTCAGGACCCGAGTTGGCCAAGCGATTCGAAGTGGCCCGTGGAACGGTGACCCGAGCACTCGACATGCTCAGGGACGAAGGGCTGATCGTGACCCGCAAGGGGTCCGGCTCCTTCGTGCGCGAGCGCACAGAACGGCCGGTCGGCCTCCGGCCGCACCTGGAAATGGCGTTCGCTGACCCTCACGTCACGGTCGACTTCGCCGGATTCAGCAGCGAGACGCTGCACAGCGCTATGCAGGAACCTCTCGACAAGATCCGGGCTGGTCGGCTCCGGCCCGAGTCGATTGAGGTCCGGCTTCTTCTGCCGGACACCACGGCGCCGATGGCCGTGCCGACACTGGTCGACGGGCTTGCAGATGATCCTGCGCTGCGCGATAGGGCCCGGGACATCGCGCTGACGAACGCGGCCGGCATCCGGCACTCGGTCGAGGTGCTGGCTGAGCTCGGGCTGGTCGAGAAGGCATCGGTGAACGTGAAGGTCTACCGAGCCACGTCCCTGTTCAAGCTCTACATCCTCAACCGCCGCGACGTGTTCTTCGGCTTCTATCCGCTGCGTGACCGCACGATGGAGGTGGCGGGCGAGTCGCGCACCTTCTACGACGTCACCGGCAAGGACGCCTCGCTGTTCCACCACGCGGCAGGCCCCGACGGCGAGTCCATGGGATCGCAGTACGTCCAGCAGGCCACAAGGTGGTTCGAGAGCATCTGGAACACCATCGCGTTCGAGCGTGAAGCATGAGCGGCGCGACCCCGGAGGAACTGGCCTCCGTCCTCGCTCCCGCACGGCACGTGCTCCTCGACTTCGACGGTCCCGTGTGCTCGGTTTTCGCGGGCTTCCCGGCGGCTGATGTCGCACGGCGTCTGGTCGAGCTGTTGTCGGGGCCCGATGGGCCGCCCCCAGGGCATGAGGAGTCCGACCCCCTGGCGATGCTTCGTCGGATCGCTGACGAGCGGGAAGACCTGGTCTCCGCCGCTGACGAGACCTTGGCTCAGTTGGAGGTGGAAGCCGTCGACAGGGCGCGGCCTACACCGGGGGGCTCGGACTTCCTTGAGGCGTGTGCAGCGAGCGGGCGCTCGGTCTGGATGGTCAGCAACAACGCCACCGTCGCCATTGAGCGCTACCTGAGCGCCCACGGGCTTGACCGGCTTGTTGCCGGCCAGTTCGGCAGGGTAAACGGTGAGCCGAAGTCCATGAAACCGTCTCCCCGGCTCCTCTCCGCAGCCATGGCGGCGGCCGAGGCGAAACCGGGCGACTGCATCTTCATTGGTGATGCGGTGCGCGACGTCGAGGCAGCCCACGCTGCCGGCATGGAGGCGATCGGGTACGCGAACAAGCCCGGCAAAGACGCGGCACTGGCCGAGGCTGGAGCCGTGGCGGTGGTTACTTCTATGGGAGACCTCGCACGGGCGGTTATGAACAGGGCCGGATAGCCCGGGACTCTTTGGCTCTCTGCCTCGACTGCCCCGGGCCCGTTCAGCGCCGTTCGTTGTCCTGGTCCTTGTCCAGTGCACTGACGGACGCCACCGTTCACCGCCGTACGCCCGCCCCGTCGGACCTGCCGCCCGAACCCCCACGGACGCCCCCGAACGACCGTGCGGACAGTTGGAAAGCGTGTTGGGGGCAACCCCTCACGAGTTCGAATCTCGTATCCTCCGCCAGTGCTCTCACCGGGCACGATGTCGAAGGGCCCCACCGTTCGCGGTGGGGCCCTTCGACGTTCGTGGTCTCAGTTTTGGTCTCAGTTGCACGGAGCGGACAGCCGTGGACTTTCACGGTCAGGCTTCGACTGCTCTCTGCCAACGATCAGATCACCAGGGTCGTGATCATCGACCTCATCGAGACCAAGATCCTCCTGAGCGGCCAACATGAGGCTCCGCGCAACGTGCGGGCCGCACCAGCCCCAAGTCGACTCCTTGAACCGGCCAGCAGAGAGATCGATCACACTCCACGGCTTCTACACCGCCCCCCGGACACGAGCAAGGACACCCCCAACTGATGGCAGTGGAGCCTGTCGGACACCTCAGCTGTGGGCTGAAATGCAGAGCAGGGTCGTCGGGACCGTGCAGCGCCGTAAGCCTCTCAAACCCGACCAGCTCCTGTCGGTGGCACTTCCCACAACATCAAGTCCGCCAAACTGGAGGTCTGAGCCGCGGCGAAGGGCATCAGGGAACGCGAGTTCCAGTACCTGATGATCCAGTGGCTCCTCCCGATGGGCTGGGACTTCACAGCGGGCAGGTCGCTGTCGCGTGAGACGACGCAGACGATGGTCGTCGGTCAGCTGCGGGACCCCACCGTCCGGCTCACCCCAGGCGTGATCGATGGATTCGACGCGGACGCGATGGTCGAGGAGATCGTCGGCACGGTCAACGCCGTCAAAGGCGGCCTGGTACGAGCCAACGCGCAGGTAATGAACCTGCCGCGCGAGCATAAGGAGTTCAGGGACACCGACGGCGTGTGGCACGCTTTGAAGGTCATCGACTTTGAGCAGCCGACCGCCAACACGCTGGTCGTGTCGGTCGAGGTGACCATAACCGTCCCCGGCAAGACCTCCCGCAGGTTCGACCTCGTGTACTGGGTCAACAGTCTGCCCCTGGTGAGGGTCGAGGCGAAGTCCCTTACCGCGAAGTCCGGTTGGGCCGACGCCGCCCGCGAGATTAACGGCCGGAAGGGGCTCATCTGGCACCACCAAGGCAGCGGGAAGACGCTGCTGATGGTGTTCGCCGCCTCGCTGCTACTGGCTGACACTCGCCCCGAGTCGCCCACCATCATCCTGCTCTCAGACCGAACAGATCTCGTGCGGCAGACCTCCGGGGTGTCACCTCCGCCCTGGGGACGCCTACTTCCGCAAGCCTGCCCACCAGCAAGGAGTTGCCTCCCTGCTGGCCGACGACGTGCGCGGCGTCATCTCCACGACCGTCCACAAGTTCGCCGATGCCGGCAATAACCTGTCGCCCCGGGGCAACATCATCGTGCTGGCCGACGGGGCACACCGCACTCAGTCCTCCAAAGAGGAATCCCTGGCCGGGCAGATGCGTGCAGCGTTGCCGCACGCGAAGTTCTTCTCCCCGGTGGTGCACCGGGGAGAAGCAACGATCTCAGCGAGCTACGGTGATGCGAGGCAGTGCCTTGTTGCGCTCCGGCCCTACAGCCAGACCAACACGGCCCTCGATCCGACGGACATCCTGAAGCGGCGTGTCGTCCTTGAGCGGAATGACGTAAGCGGTAGTCCAGTCCAGCGTCTTGCTCACGTCCCTGGCATGCTGGACAAACCGCGTGGCGATGCCGACGGTGGTGGAGCCGACATAGAGAATTCGGTCCGACCAACTACAGACAACGTAGACAGCATTACCTGCTGTGGAAGCAGACGTTGGGCCGAACGGGATTGGCCCGAAAGGCCCGTCGCTGTGAAGCCAATCACCGGCATACGCCGCGAGAGACGCAAGCTTTCCTGGGGTCACGAAGCGACCTCGGCAGCGTCCGCGTCCTCCCACGCCTCGACCGCCTCATCGGGATTGTCGAGATACTCGGTTACCCACCTATCGTCCCGCTGAGCCTTCACGCGGCCTCCCCTCCGATTACGCCGCTCCCAGATGCGACCCCAGAAATCGAGGTCGGCACCTGCGGTGTCGAGGGTGCCCTTCCATTCGTTGACGTGGCTAAGGTCGATGCCGACTGTCTCGACGTGGTCTGTTCCGTCTGGTGCCTTGACGCCTCGCAAAGCAGTCATGGCCTCTTCGAGCTGACGCACAGCGGCTCCGAGAGCAGCAGCAGCATCTCGTAGAGCATCGTCAGGGGTGTCCATAGAGGCGGGCCTGCTCGGCGACCCGGCCTTCGGGAACGTCGAACGCAGGTATACGTCGCTGAGGGTTTGATCCTGGGCGCGATCCTCCGTGAGGCGGATACTGCCGTCTTCGTTCACAGCCCGAAGTGCGGAACGACCATCGTTTTGGTCGACGACGGCTCGGTGCAATTGATGAATTCCCAGGCGCGACGTGAGCATGGTGTCGATGACCTCGCCCGGACGGCGCCGGTCATCGACGTTCGGGTTGTTACTGGTTCCTCGGTCAGCCCACAACGACAACGTGGCGATGAGCGGATACGTAGCTCGGGCAGCAAGTTCGAGACGAGCCTGGCCGGGCGCTCCCGCCGGATCGTCGTCGAACTCGTTGAGGGCATCGGCTAGTACAGCATCAGCGTCGCGGTGGGTGGGCTTGAAGTGGTTGTCGCGCACCGAGACGAACCCGTGCTGCATGTAACGACGCACCCGGTCAGGGCTGCCTCCTTCGCCGCCCACGGACCTCACAATCAGAGCCACCGCAAGCTTCACCCGGACATTCTTTGTAATGCGCTTGCGGGTCGACTGACGGGTGACAGCGTCACGGATCGCGTCACGGCCAGCCTGGTCGTTACTGGTGAACAAGGCGATGATCTCGGCTGCCCGGATAGCCGGGTCAGTCGGCAGATGGGCCGTCTTGGCCTGAGAACGGCTGATGGCGCCAGCCAACCACTTACGGCGCAGAGGGGTGAGGATCCCCCGATCCTCCATCACGGTCAGTGCCTCGTCCGCAAGTGACTCAAGCTCCGGCCCCTCACCCCACTCCTTCGGTGCGTCGACATGCCGGAGTGCTACGAGCGACTTGACCGCGGAGGAGAACCGGTCGGGTCCTCCAGGCAGGGGCCGATAGCCGACGAGAATAAGCGCTGGCATGGTCTCGCAACGCAGCGCTTCGGACTGCTTGACTGTTGGCCCCTGCTCGAACGCTGTGTTCAGCTCCTTGATGCGGCCCCTCATGAACGTGTCGGACTCGGCCTTCACGACGACGTCAACGCTGTTGCCGTCTCCAAGGAGGTCGTGGGCCGCAGTAGTGCGGGACGATCCCTCGGCAGTGGTCATAGCCCAGAGGTCAGGGCTTACTTCACCGGTGTGCCTGTAACGGTTGGCGACAAGCCATACCTCAGTCAGCACGCCCTGGTTGCGGATCGAGTATCGCCAGTCGTTCGCGTCGAGCACAGCGCGGGCAGCGAGGGCCGAGGCCCACGCCATGTGCTCGGCTGATTCGATCTCGACTTCGAGGTGTGGCGTGATGCCGTTACTGGTGGGGTCGTCAACGGGCGCGAACCGGGACTCTTCGTCCGTCCCCGGTTCGATCGCAATGGGATGGCGGCGGGCGTCGCCGATGCGGGGGTTGCGGATGTCGGGCAGTGTGCGGCGGGTCCACACGCGCGCCCGAACAGCGAGGAGGGTGCCCCCCGTGATGGCCAGAGCTGTCGGAGTCTCAATCGACCGACGGAGTTCGGCCGGGTCCACTACGGCGTTGGCGACGCACGCGGCCGCATCTGGCGCCAGATCGAACGTGTCGATGAGCTTCTCAGCCGCCTTGCGGCGGGCAGCGATCGGAGCTAGTTCGGGGAGCTTGTCCACCGGTCGCGGAGGTACATGATCGTGCGGGGCGGCCGTCTCTTCAAAGATCGCAGTCATGTTCTATCGCCCTCCTGGGCGTAGTTGGGCACGCCAAAAGAGGACCGAACAGTGAAATTACTGATCGTCCCGCCCGCTCCCGGAGTGCCACACCAGTGTGGTCCGTGCCCGGGAGGTCGGACGACTCAAGCCGTCAGGCGCATCCCCTCCGACTCTTCTGGGGCAAGCCTCAGCGTGGTCTTCGGCGGCAACGCGGCACTCGGCATGGTCTGCGGCGTGAGAAAGCATGCCTCCACGTTGCCTACCCCAGGAGGACCCTGAAGCGACCATGCTCCGCTCCACGCGTCGCAGGCGGCAACGACAGTAGCATGTAAGAGTCAACTCACCGCGGGAACAATCCAGTTGGCCTGCACCAGAGGCGCACCCCAGCACACGATTCGCCGCGGAGGCCCCAGAGCGCTGCGCCCCACCTCGAACAGCACCTCAACTAGCCACGCCCGATGGGAGGCCTGGGGCCGCCAGACACCAATCACGGACGCAATTTCCAGCCCCACTAGTTACAGCCCTGCATTAGACGGCGAGGGAGAGCAGTGTGCCTGACAAAAACAATGACCAGTTCGCGCGCATCATGCGGCGACCCTCAGAGGAACTTCCAGATCATGCCGTCCAGTTGAAGCAGGAGGTCCGGCAGGGCCGAGTGGCTTCTCAAGCAAGAAGGGGAATATCAGACGCTGTTGTCGTTCCGATCTTGAGGGGTGTGCGTCGAACGGGAGTCTCGATCGGGTGATCGACGTTGGCTTCGGGTATGGGAACAGGGCCTCTTGGTAGCTCGGGGTTACGAAGCCAACCGAGATCCAGGAGACCTGTTGCCGCAGTTGTACGTGCTCGCGCCGGTGGAGTTCAACTCCGTTGCCCCGTCGTGTGATTGTGTCGCGCACCGGTTCGGAATCGCAGCCGACCATCCAGAGCGTGTTCGGCGGTACCCCTCAAGATTGGAACGACAACAGCGTTTGAGACCAACCCCCATGACCGGCCCCAACTCCTTTGGTCACACCGGCCGCGGCGGATCACTCGAATTTGCCGACCGGGAGCACGGCCTCGCGTTCGGCTACGCGATGAACCACATCATCGGGCCCTGCCGATGTGCGTGCGTCGTCGCTGGTTGTTGACGCAGCGCGAAGGCCGCTGGCGTGACTGAACAAGGTCACCGTAGCCACTTGCCACCGCAGAGAGGGGGAAGGCAAAGGCGGCGATCGAGCTTCTCAGCACACTTGGATGTGTGCTCTGCCGACCGAGCTGACCTGGGAGGCGCGGGGCAAGCCCCTGCGGTGTTGTCGCGAGCGCGGGGAGCGAGGACCTGCCCGCCCGGTCGTGGAGACGCTCAAGCAGCAGAATGCGGGAACATCACCATTCTGCTTGTAGGCGCTCGGCGAGACCGGTACGACGGTCACCATGTACCGATGGTCGCCGCTCAACGATCGACAGCTGGCCTTGCTCACCCGCATCGGAGAGGGAACGGATCCTGTTACCTCGGAGAGCCCGGAACTCGCCGTCACCGCCCGTGCCCTCAAGAGCCGTGGCCTCATCACCATGCCCAAGCGTGGTGGGAAGTGGCAGGCGGAGATCACCGACGACGGTCGCTTCTACCTGGAACACGGCCACCACCCGGACCGGCCCGAGCCGGCCCCGCGCAAGCAACGACCGGTAGCCGCCGAGCCGAAGCAGAAGGTTGCGGCACCTCCACGTCGGCGGGCGGCACCCCCACCTGAGCCGAAGCTGGCACCAACGCTTACCGCGAAGCCGCCACGTCAGTCCCCGGCGGAGGTCGGCGCGGCCTTAATCGCTCAGGTGCAGAAGGCCGGTCCGTTCCTTCGGATCCCGGACCCGAGCCCCGAGGAGCGGGCCCGCTATCGCCGGGCGTTCGACGCAGCGCGGCAGTGTGCCCCGGAGGGCTACCACCTGAAGTACAGCGGGCGGGCGAAGGGAGACTTCTTCCTCGGCCTGCTCCGGGTGACGGGCGAGGATGACACCGAATGGAACCGGATCCGCCTGGCACGCAGCCGAGTGATCACCGACGTCGAGGACGTGATCGCGGCGGTCACCGCGGACCACAGCGCCTTCGAGATCTCGGACGAGGTACTCCCACGGGTGATCTCCCTTCTTCGGCTCCTTGCCGAGCAAGCCCTCGCACGGCATGGCGAGATCACGGTGTCGAAGAAGCGCAGGCAGCCGAGGCCACTGCTCACGGTCCATGGCAGGACGTACGAGATCAGTTTCAGCGAGCGGCAGAAACAGGTCCGGTACGTACCCAAGCAGCCGGGTAAACGAACGTACGACTGGCAGCGGGTCACCCCGGCGCACCGGTTCGAACCATCCGGCGAACTGGAACTGGTCGTGAGCCAGGGCTCGGGCTACAGCAGCGGCTACCACTACGGATGGAAGAAGGACTGGGGCGACACAGCCAAGAAACAGTTGGAGGACCAGATCGGCTCGATCTTCCGGGCGCTGAAGGCTCGCGCGGAGGAAGAGGAGCAGGCTCGGCTGGCGCGGGAGGCGGAACAGCAGCGTCAGCGGGAGGAGTGGGAGCAGCAGCAGGAGGAACGCTGCCTGCGAGAGGCCAAGGAGCAGGAGGAGCGCCGCCGGAAGGAGGCAGAGGAGAAGGAGCGTACGCGGCGGGAGTGGGAAGCGGCGGTTAGCGTCGCGACGATCAAGGCAGTGGACGCCGTGCGGGTCGACCGGTTCGGCACCGCCCTGGCGCAGTGGCGGGCCGCAGGGGAGATGCGGGCCTTCTGCGCCGCGCTCGATGAGGCCGCCTCCGCCTCGGACAACGCCCACGAAGCCGGGCGACTGCGCGAGTGGTCGGCGTGGGGGAAGGCCGAGGCCGACCGGCTCGACCCGACCGTGGCCGGCAGGGGCCTGACCGCCCACAGCCTCCACGCGGAGCCCTCAGGCGACCAGCTACGGCCATTCCTCGACGGATGGCATCCGCAGTGGCCGGAGAAGGAGAAGTCCCCGAAGAAGGAAGAACCCAAGGCGGAAGCCGAACCACCCGAGCCGGAGCCCGAGCGGTGGCACGGCTTCACCGACGAACGTCTGAACCAAGGCTGGAGATATGGACCCCGAGGTCGCGCTCAATGGTGGAGGCGATGACACCGTGCCCGCGGTCACGTAGGGCCTTCACCGATTTCTCCACGAGTTTCCCGAGCCGGACGACCTCGTCCCGCAGGGCGACCAGCTCGTCGTAACGCTCGGCCTTGTCCTGGCCACACCACTCCCGAACGGTCCGCAGGACGGCCGCTTCCGCGTCCAGCTTGCGGTCGTCCCGGCGGCTGTAGGAGTACCAGGAGGACTGCGTGCGCTCCTGATCGATGGCCTGCTGCCTGCGGTCCACCTCCGGAAGGATGTCGTCGGCGAGACGGCCGGCCACGAAACGTGCGATACGTTCAGTGGTCGGCCACCCGGCCAGACTCATGCCGTCACGCTTCTCGTAGACCATCGGATCGCGTCGCAGCTCCGCGGGGTCCATCCCGACAAGAGGGGCGCTGTCGTCGACACGGCCCATCTCCAGGATCCCGGCGTCTCCAACACTGCGCCGCAGACGCAACTTACTCTTCGGGCGGACGAAGCCGAGGACCAGCCTCGCGGCCTCGAAGTCGGCACTTCCCCGCACGTGCCGCGACGCCTCGGCCAGGGAGAGCTCACTCACGTCGTCCGCGCGGAACGCCTCGACGTCCTCCCAGCGCGCCACGAGGGAAGCCGCGTCAACCCACTCCTGCAGTCCGGCGTCGTCACCGTCAAGGAACCGCACGTGGAGCCAATCAGCCCGGCCGCGACCGCCTACCCGTACGACCTCGACCCGACGAACCGCGCCGCCCAGCTCCTTCGGCCTCGCTCGGTAGGCCCAGTGTTCACCCATCTCCATGTGTCCATTGAGCCAGGTCTGTTGATCCCGCTCCCGGCGATTGCCCAAAACCAGCACATCGAAGTCGAAGGCCCCGGCGGCAACGGTGAACGCCGCGCCGCCGTATCCGTCGCACCACGCAACATGAGCTCTCTTCAGGTACGGGTTGACGCCTTGTCCACACTCCGCTCTACCGAGGATCCCGAATGACGCAGAGCACGACCGTCCAAGTGGGTCGCTTCCACACAGGCCGTTTAGCCGAGGGACGCCCTCAGGCTCTGAACGCCTGGCGTTTCACCACCGACGACCCAGAGGTGGCCGCCCGCGTCGCCGCCCTCCTTGGAGGCCAGCCTCAACCGAACGAAGGGGGAGGAGCACTCGCCCACGAGGTCCTGACGAACCGTGAGCGAGTACGCGTACTCATGGATGGGCCCGACGCTGCGGCGGCTCGCATGGTCCTCTGGGGCTGCGAGGGGATCATCCACGAATGTGACGGCTTCGAATTCCTGTCGCCAGAAGAGAAGATGGGTCAGCCATGCGGCTGCCCTTCGCGGCTCAAGGACCGAAAGACGGCCGCTAGAGACGGCCGTGGCCCAATGCCATCGATCAATCTCACCTTCCGGATCGCAGCTGAACCCGCGCTCGGCGGCTTCCACTTCATGACGGGCTCCTGGGAGCTGGCTGCACAGCTCCCTGACCTGACAGATGCGCTGGAACGTGTCGGCGGCCCAGCCGTCTGTGACCTCACGATGGAGCTGGTCGTCTTCACCACCAAGGCGGGCAGAAGCGTCTGCTATCGAAGGCCGGTGGTCACCGTACTCGGCAGCCCCGGCACCGTCGCACTGGAAGCCCCGCCGCCCACCTCACCCTCGCCTTCTCCGGCGCCATCCGCACCGCGCCGAAGGGCCAGAGACAGGGCTGAGCCTTCTGTCCAGCCCACGCCTGAGCGGACCTGCTCGGTCGACGTGGATGCTGTTCTGCTCCGCCGCGCCGCCCAAGCGCTGGGCATCAGCGACCCCCAGGAGATCGTTGTCGCTGCCCTGTCCGAGGTCGTGACAAGCCAGCAGCGGGCCATGGAGCTCGCCCGGCTGCGCGAGCATGTCGAACGCATCGCAGCCATCGCGGGGCAAGCGCAAGCGCTCCAAAGTGCGGATCCCTCACTCGCCTGACCGATTCCGGCTGCACAGTGCTCACAGGCGGCCAGGACAGGTGGTCTCAGTTCTGGTCTCATTCGCCTCCGTCCGGTTCATCCGGATGGGGCCGCCCCGAACGCTCCGCCACAGGTCAGGACGCACACGGCCCTCGCCGGCCCCCGGACGAACATTTGGAAAGCGTGTTGGGGGCAACCCCTCACGAGTTCGAATCTCGTATCCTCCGCCAGTGCCTTCACCGGGCACGTTGTCGAAGGGCCCCACCAGCTACTGATGGGACCCTTCGCAATCTTCAGTCAACGTGCATGACACGCCAGCCAGCGCCTCTTCAAGCAAACCCGTGACCTCCGAGGCCGGTTCCACGGCGCACAGGACGGCTAGCTGCAGCCCTCGACCAAGCGTGCACCTGCCGAGCGGCTCCACCCGCCCCCCCTGTTCCGTGCCGGACGAACCTACCGGCCCTCACGACCGAGGATCAGGACGTGTGCACTTCAGAAGATCTAGCACTTCAGCCCCCCGCCAGAATGTGACTCCGCACACGAATATCGATGTTGGTGCCTCGGCTAGATGTATTGACCACAATCGTTGTTAACGCGAGCGAGCGGGATGTTGGAACAGAAGATGGCCTACGCTTCGTGGTTCGTGCCGATGGTCTGGCTGTTCAGTGGGTGTGGGTTTCGTCGGGGCGGTAGCTGGCTTTGATGTGGACGCGTTCGCCTTGTGGGCCGAGGATGCTGAGGAACTCCACGGGGTGTTCGTCGGCGTTGCCGAACCAGTGCGGGATGTGGGTGTCGAATTCGGCGACCTCGCCCTCGGCGAGAATGAAGTCTTTGTCGCCGAGCACGACACGCAGGTGTCCGCGCAGGACGTAGAGCCAGTGGTAGCCCTCGTGGGAGCGGGGGTCGGGCTCGCGGCCGCCGGTCAGGATGTGTTTATACGCCTGTAGTCCGCCGGGGGTGCGCGAGAGCGGGACGACGGTCATGCCGTTGCGGGTGAAGGGCTGCGGGTACACCCGTGGGTCGAGGTCGGTGGGTGCGCCGATCAGCTCCTCGACCGGCATCTGGTAGGCGCGGGCGAGTGGCAGCAGGAGCTCCAGGCCCGGTTTGCGCTGCACGGATTCGAGCCGGGACAAGATGCTGATCGAAATGCCGGTGGTCTCCGACAGGGCGGTGAGGGTGCCGCCGCGGCGGCGCAGCTCGCGCAGCCGGGGCCGACGGCGGCCAGTACCGCCTCAAAGTCGTCGCTCATGCATCTCACCCTGCATGGGGTTTTCACTTTCCCCAAAGAGCTTTGCCCGATTATCGAAGCGGGTGCACCGTGACGGTCGGAGGTGGTCACGGTGACCCAAAACACGCAGCTCTATAGGGGCATCCGGTACGACGTGGACACCAGCGGTGTGAAGCCCCGGCCGCCGACCACAACCCCTTCACGAACAGGAGCACCCGCCATGGACGCGCAGCACTGGGACGACATGTACCGCAGCCGCGACCAGGTCTCCAGCGGCAACCCCAACCCCGTACTCGTCTCCGAGGCCACCGAACTTCCTCCGGGACAGGCCCTCGACGTCAGATGCGGCGAAGGTGCCGACGCACTCTGGCTCGCCCGACACGGCTGGCAGGTCACCGCGATCGACGTTTCCCCCACCGCCCTGCGGCACCCGCTCAGCAATCGACATCCAGGAGCGCATCGCCTGGGCACGGGCCGACCTGAACACGACGCCCCCGCCGCCAGGCCGACCACACCACGCTCTACCGGCTGTTCGACGCTGTCGCCCCTGGCGGCACCCTCTTGTTCACCACCCACGACCGCGCCGACCTCACCCCAACCGAAGACTTCAACCCCGACGACTACTACCAGGCCGCCGACATCGCCCTACTGATCGGCCCCACCTGGAATGTGCTGATCAACAGCATCCTGCGAGCCGCACGCCTGCAGTGAACCAGCCTCGGCTGGCGCCCTCCTGCGCTCGTATTCTCCCCCGTTGCGTCTGATCACTCACCGAGGTGCTCGTGCCCCACTCCAATGCCCGGCTGACCATCCACGGCAGACGGCTCCTTGTCGACCGGGTCCGCGCCGGCAGGCCCGTCGCTCACGTGGCTGACGAAATGGGGATCTCCCGCACCACCGCCCACAAGTGGATTCGACGCTGGCGAGCCGAAGGCGACGCGGGACTGTACGACCGAACGAGCCGGCCCCGGGCCACACCGCATCGCACTCCGGCCAGCACGGAAAGCCAGATCTGTGCGCTGCGCCGTGAGCGGAAGCTTGACCCAGCCCGGATTGGTCCGATCCTGGGAATACCTACCTCGACCGTCCATCGAGTCTTGGTCCGGCATGGCCTGAACCGGCTGCGCTGGATGGACCGGCCCACCGGCCAACTCATCCGCCGCTACGAACGCGCACGCCCCGGCGAGCTGATCCACGTCGACATCAAGAAGCTCGGAAACATCCCCGACGGCGGCGGACATCGCATCATGTCTCGCCAGCAAGCCGGTACCAACAGACAGGCCACGACCGACGCGCGCAAGGGCGGCAGTCCCGTCATCGGCTACAGCTTCGTCCACACCGCCATCGATGACCACTCCCGCCTCGTCTACAGCGAAGTCCTGGCCAACGAGCGCAAGGAGACCGCCGCCGCATTCTGGCAGCGGGCGAACGCCTTCTTCACCGAACGCGGCATCACCGTCGAGCGGGTCCTGACCGACAACGGCTCCTGCTACAGATCCAAGCTCTTCGGCCAGGCTCTGAAAGCCGCTGGCAGCATCCACAAGCGCACCCGCCCGCACCGCCCCCAGACAAATGGCAAGGTCGAACGCCTGAACCGCACGCTCCTCGACGAATGGGCCTACGTACGCCCGTACTCCAACAACGCCGAACGCACTGCGGCCCTCGTGGACTTCCTCCACACCTACAACCATCACCGCTGCCACACCGCGCTCGGCGGTAAGCCACCCATCAACCGCGTCAACAACGCTGCGGGGCAATACAGCTAGACCGCGCCACCGCAGACTCTTGAAGCCTGGAGTACGGCATGAGCCAGAAGAGCCGCTCGAGAGAGCCCATGGGGCGCGAACCTTCGGAACCTTGCCTAGATGATCGATTCCAAGGAATCGGCTGCGCGCACAAGGGGAGGGAGCCCAACGTCAGTGTGTGAAGACAGAGTTGGACTCCCTCGCCACCGCACTCTATGTGAAGACCGACAACCTGCTGAAGGCATCACCGCATCTGGCGCCCTGGCGTCCGGCGGTCGGGATCGCTCCGCGACTGACCGATGCCGAGCTGGTCACGCTCGCCATGGTGCAGGCGATGTTGGGCTTCACCTCCGAGACCAAGTGGCTTCGCCATGCCCGCTCCCACCTGCGGCATCTCTTCCCCTACCTACCGCAGCAGCCCGGCTACAACAAGCGCCTGCGCAAGGCCGCCGAGTTGCTGCGGCGGGTGACACGGCTGCTCGCCACCGACACCTCCGTATGGAGCGACGACGTGTGGATCGTGGATTCCACGCCGGTGGAGTGCGGACGCTCCCGCGAGACCGTCAAACGCTCCGACCTGGCCGGATGGGCCGAGTACGGATACTGCGCCAGCCACAGCCGCTTCTTCTGGGCCTGCGCCTGCACCTGGTGTGTACCTGCAGGGCCTGCCGATCGCCTTCGCCCTGACCGGAGCCAAGGCCGACGAACGCGAGACCTTGCTGGACCTGCTCGCCTCCGAATTGCACCTCGTCGCCGCCCGGCCTGGACAGACGCTGATCGGCGACAAGAACTACTTCGGCCGCGACTTCGAGCACCAGTTGGCCGAGCAGGACATCCGGCTGCTGCGGCCGGCCCGCAAGGGTGAGCCGGAACGGCCCGGGACCCCACTGTTCAAGCCGTTGCGGCAGGTCATCGAGTCGCTCAACGAGACCTTCAAGGGCCAGCTCAACCATCTAGCGCCATGCGAAACCTCCGCGGCTCGATCCCCTGCCGGGCGCCGCACGCGGAGGCCATCTGGGCCACCATCCACAGCGCCGGTTCAGGGCAAGAGCCCCTCCGCCACGCGAGCCAACGTCAAGGACGACGACTCTCCATCGGCGGCAACGCAAAGACGCCACATTCGTTACGCGACAGCAGGCACACCACGCGTAGGCGGAGTCCGAGTGGCGAGGCACACGCAAAGCGACACCAGCCATCCCAAGATTGACACCTTTGGAATGAAAACGATCAGAAATGCACACCAAAAGCCTTAATCGCAAAATAAACATTCAACTTCACCTGAAATGCAGACATGAGGCCGGCTTCAACCCCCTCACCCCCTATCCTGCCT
This sequence comes from Streptomyces sp. WZ-12, assembly GCF_028898845.1. Lineage (NCBI taxonomy): Bacteria > Bacillati > Actinomycetota > Actinomycetes > Kitasatosporales > Streptomycetaceae > Streptomyces > Streptomyces sp. WZ-12. The sequence continues at coordinate 4,355,142 of NZ_CP118574.1, forward strand.
AGGCACGACAAAGAGGAACACCTCGATGTCACTCTCGAGTCGACCGGAAATTGACGTGGCAGCAACAAAGGGCAAACCGTGAACGAGGAAGAGTGCAGCAAATTGCACGTATGGTCCGAAACCATTGAGGTGACGCCCACTAGGTGCTCAACCTGGATGGAGAAGAGGACATGCAATCGCGTCCCCCTGAGGCGCGCCAATATCGACAAGTTCAAGAGCATTCTGCGAAATAAGCAATTCCTCACCACGCATCAAGGTTTCGCCCTGGACTGGCACGGCTGCCTCATCGACGGGCAACACCGTGCTGCCGCCATCATTGATACCGGTATTTCAGTGGTCGCCCAGGTTACGTACAACCTCAACCCAGACACCTTTTCCGCAATTGATGGCGGCCGCGTCCGCACAGCAGGTGACTTCGTCGCGCAGGCCACGCAGATGAAACAGAACAACTCCAACGTATATGCGGCCGCTTTGAAGATCCTCGCCAACCGAGCAGCAGGCCTCCACTGGACGAGGTGGACGAGTGGACGACTGACAGCCGAGCAAGTGCGAGACCTGGTACCGAAATGGCCGGTCAGCGAGGAACGCATCGTTAGCCTGATCAGCAAAGGAAGGCAATGCCAAGCTAGCGCCACGGGGCTGATTGTCGCGCACGAAATTATCACAGAGGTATGGCCAGAGCAAACCTCCGAACTGTTCTTCAAAGGGATCGGCGAGGCCAGCAAAGAATTTGTCGGGCGAGACCCTCGGGCCATTTACACGAATACCATGCTCAACGTAAACCGCGGAGTGGTTAGCAGGGACAGTGTTCAACAATCTGCGCAAGCGATCAAGGCATTCAATGCCCTCGTGTCGGGTGACTCAATCGGCACGCTGAAGAAAATGAAGGCGTCCGGAGTGAAAACCATCAAGGACCGCCGAACAGGCGAGGAGATTCAGCAAGAATACCTTGCTGACCGCTATCCCGAGGTCATTCAGCCTGCTATCAACTTGAGTGACAGGTGGCTGAAGGAAAATGTCGTGGATTCGGACGAATAGGTCGAATCATACTCGAAATGGCGGAGGGGTGACACGTTCTTGTTGGCGTGTTGGCTAAGCGCCAATACTGCAACGGCAGCTTGCGGGAAACAACCGTGGGATCGCCCTACAGGTTCGCATCTCACCTCCTGATAACCCTCGGGGCCGGTCCGCAGCAACGTACCGGCCCCGAGGCGCTGCCTCCGTCTACCACTGGTCCGTCGCAAACTCACCGTTCGCTGGGCAGAGCACTCCTCTTGCAGCTCTCTTAGCTCTCCGCCAAGGACAGAGCACGCCGTTCTCACGAGATCACCGCCGCCGTCAGCACGCCTACGCACAGAGTTGTCCACGGACATCGGCCCGTCTGGGTGAGCGGTCAGTTCGGGTCTTGCTGGGCGGACAGCTCATCTCCCGTCGCGGTATGACTTTTCGTCCCTCGGTTGGCGGTCAGTTGGCGGTGATGAGAGGTTGGACTCCCTGGCCGGTGGTGGCCTGGGTGAGGCGGAGTGAGGAGCCTTCGGTCAGCACGATGTGAGCGTGGTGCAGGAGGCGATCGACAGCGGCGGTGGCCAGTGTCTTGGGCATGATCGAATCGAATCCTGAGGGATGAAGGTTCGAGGTCACGATGACCGAACGGCGTTCGTAGGCGGCGTCGATGACGCGGTAGAAGGCTTCGGCGGCGGCCTGGCCGCAGGGCAGCATGCCAATGTCATCCACGACGATCAGATCACATCGGGTGATCTTCGCGACGGCCTTGGAGACGGTGTTGTCGACGACGGCCCGGCCGAGGTGGGCGGTGAGGGATTCGAGGGTGAACCAGGCGACTTTCATCCCTTCGTCGATGGCCTTGTTGGCGAGTGCTTCGGCCAGGTGGCTTTTGCCCGTGCCGCTGGGGCCGGCGGCCGCCAAGTTCTCCGCCCGGCCGATCCACTCCAGCGTCATCAACGCGTGCTGGGTTGGGACGGGGATGGAGGAGATGTCCTCCTTCCACGACTCGAAGGTCTTGCCCGAGGGGAGTTGAGCCTGCTTGCGGTGGTTGCGTCTGGTGGCCGCGTCGCGGCCCTTGATCTCTTCCTCCAGCAGGATGCGGACCACTTCAGCGGGGTCCCACCGTTGTGATCTCGCGGTCGCGAGGACTTCGGGGGCGGCCCTGCGGAGGTAGGGAAAACGCATGCGCCGAAGGACGGACTCCAGCTCGGGCGGGATCGGCGGGGCCGTCGGCGGCGGGGGAAGCGGTGTCGGGGGCGTCTGGGTGACGACCTCGACGGGATCCATCACGGGGGCTGTCATGTCAACTTCCTTTCCATGGTGCCGGGTTGGGAGGGTCCCCGTTCCCGGGCCGCAAAGCGGCCCGGGAACGGAAGATCAGGCGGGTTTGACGCGGCCGAAGTCGGCCCAGGCGGAGGTGCCGGGTTGGACGGAGTGGGCCTCATCGGCGACGACCAGGTCGGCGGGGCGGGAACCGTGGCGGCGGTGTTGGACGATGGACATGAGGTCCTCTTCGGCGAACCGTCCGGCGGTCGCCGCGAGCCCGAGGGCGATGTCGACCTCGCCGACACCGACCAGAGCGGCCAGTTCGACGGCGGCGGCCATCTTGACCCGCATCCTGCTGGTGCCGGCCGCGGCGGCTTCGATCAGCCACGACTTGGCCCCCGGGCCGAGGTCGAGGAATGCTTTCTCCGCGTCCGTGCTGGGCTTGGGTTTGGGCTGGCGGGGACCACCGTCCATGTCCTGGGGGTGGTTGGGGTAGTGGGTCAGGTCGATCACCGGCCGTCCGGGCAGGGAGAGTTGGTGCCGGGCGACTTCCACCAAGCCGGCGGGGCCGTGCATCCACTCGGGCCGGTGGGCAAGGCGGGACAGGTCGACGACGATGACCAACTCGTCGCCGTCGGCACGAACCCAGGCTTCGGAACCGACCAGGCCCGGCGGGGTCGAGTAGCGGACCGATCCGAAGCGGACCGTCTGGTCCTTGAGGACCTGCCTCGACTCGCCCAACGCGAGGGTGTGGGGGGCCTCGGGCAACGGATGAAGCCGCTTCTTTTCGATGTCGAGCATGGCCGCCGGCGTCTTGCCGGTCTCGCGGTGGATGCGCTGGTTGACCTGCTGGCAGAACACCGCGCAGGCCCCGCGGAGTTCGGTGAAACTGTCGTACTCGCCCAGCAGATTGGCATCAGTGGGCACCAGGTCGGCCTTCGCGATGCGGACCGTGGCCTCCGAACCGCCCTTGGATTCCGGATCGAAGGGGACGCATGTGTGCACTTGCACGCCGTAGTGGCGGCCCGTGCCCACCACCTGAGGGTGGCGGACGGCGACACCGGCGACGCGGTCGATGGTGACGGTCTTCTCGTTGTCGGTCAGCGCATAGGTCGGGACCCCACCGAACTGCCGCAGCATGGAGTCGATGCACGAGATCAGCGTGCCCAGCGACCGGTCCCAGGCCGGGACCACCACCCGGTAACGGGACCACGCCAACCACGCGCAGAACAACAGCGTTTGGCGGGGCTCGCCACCGCCTGGGCCAGGCACTTTCGGTCCCCAACCCCAGTCGAATTGGCACCAGAGCGCAGGTTCAGCGATCCATGGGCGATACGTTCTGCGGTGGCCGGCCTTCCACCGTTCCTTCGCCTTCGCCACCGCCCGGCGGGTCGTGCGCTCATCACCGGTGAAACCCAGTAGTTGCAGGCGTTCGTGGAGCTTGTCGGCACGGACCTTGCCCTGCGAACGTTCGACCCACTCCTCGATCTTCGGCATGAACGGGTCGATCAGCTTCGGGCGGACGATCGGTCCGTCGACGGGCATCCCCCTGTCCCTCATCCGTGCGTACCGGCGCACGGTCTTGGGATCAACCCCCGCCAGCTGAGCCGCCGAGTACACGCACTCGGTGGCATCCAACGCCTCGAAGATCTCCATCACTTCCCTGGCATTCTTCTTCACGATCCCTCCGGGAGGAGTCGCTCATATGTGATCGGGCAATCACGAGCAAACCCCCGGAGGGATTCATCTGTTCGGAATGGATGTTCGGACTGCCTCGAATAGCCCAATCACCAGGGAGATGAGCTGTCCGCCAGCCAAGACCCGGAATGACCGTCTACCTGGATCTTGCGCTGTCCGCTGTCAAGAGTCAGGCAACCAGCGAAGGCGACACCGGCGCCCATGACAGCTTCGGGTGGGCGGCTTTCCCGCGTTGCGCTTCAGCATGAAGGCAACAAGGGCGACAACAACGGAGAGCAGGGCTGCTGTGAGAAGCCAAGGGACGCAGGCAGCAGGAGGCAGAGCGCTCATAGGTCATTCTCCGTGCAGTCGAGCGGCATAAGGGCCGGCTGCGGCCTCACGGAGGGCGGAGAGCTGCTGGTCTAGGGAATGGAGGAGCACGCCGATTCGTTGCTGCCCCTCGAAAGGCTGGTGCGTAGGGCTTTGAGTGCTCCAGCGGCGTCGTCACCTGAGGCCGTGGTGAGCCTGCTGGTGCTCAGATACAAGGATCTAGGATTCGGTGGAGTGGCCCATCAACGGCGGGGAGCCCGCCCAGTAGGTCCGCGATGGCCTGTGTGGTGAAGGCCGTCCGACTGTCGAGTGCATACGCCTCGGCGTATGCGTCAAGCAGCATGCGGAACGCTTCGCGATCGAGTGCCTGGACCAGGTCTACGAGGCGAGCGGGGTCGGCCTCGCGCTCGGGCGGAGCTGGCCCAGTGCCGCCACCGTGGCAGGTAGCACTCCGCGGGGACGAAGAGCTGAGTCCGCTGCGGCGATCACGCAGCCAGGAAGCGGTAGGTGACCCGCGCGCTCGGGAGATATGCGGACTGCCGTACACGCTCCCACTCAACGGGGACCGCTCACCGTAGGAAGACAAGGCACACGGGAAGCGGCAAGTCTTCGGCGAGCGAGGACGCTCCCCACTGCCGCAGCATCGACTCTTCCAGAAGTTCGGCTAACGCCTGGCGAGTCCGGTCCTCTGCCCGCTCACCACGGTCCAGCCCTGCTGCCGGTGGCCGACCGGTGACCTCCGCTGTGCCATGCGATATCTGATCCAACGCCGCACGAACCCGATTGCCATAGGTGGTGGGGAGTGTCTCGATGGGGACACCTCCGCCTCGCGACACAGTCCGGGTGTCCAGCCAACGGATGACATCGGAGAGCCTGAAGTACTCTCCTCCGCACGAGCAAACGGCAACCGGGAAGTCCTCATGGCACCGTACCCAGTTGGTGACGGCAGACCTCCCCACACCGGCTTAAGCCCGCGATCTCGGCCCGCGAGACCAGACGGCCTTAGGTGTAGTACTTCTCGCCCACAGCTCTTCTCCTTTGCTCTCCTCGGAACGGACATGCGAGGGAAACGTAGAGCGTAGGCGTCAGCGGCTCAACTGCGTACTACAGCACGCTCCTTGCGCAAACCTGTCGCACTCTGCCGCACGGAAGCTGCCTCTCCCTCCGAGAGTCGCATTGACATGCGTCTTTATAGTTTGACAGTTCCTCCTGGCATACGGGACTACATAGTCAGCCTTTTCTTGTTGTGAACAGCAGGCGCAACTACCTTGCGGGGGAACGGCTACTTTCCGTCACGTGCCTCGACTGTCGCTACGCCCGTCCCTCGAAGAGGTCGGCGTATAGGCCGGCGTGGGTGAGGAGTTGGGGGTGGGTGCCGGACTCGGTGAGGTGGCCGTCGTCGAGGACGAGGATGTGGTCGGCGGTGGCGGCCAGGTCGAGGTCGTGGGTGATGACGAGGGTGGTGCGGCCGGCGGCGAGGCGGTGGAGGGGGGCGAGGATGCGTTGGGCGGCGAGGGTGTCGAGGCCGGTGGTGGGCTCGTCGAGGATGAGGACGGGGGCGTCGCGGAGCATGGCGCGGGCGATGGCGACGCGCTGTAGCTGGCCGCCGGAGAGGGCGGCGGTGCCGGGGGCGATGACCGTGTCGTAGCCGTCCGGGAGGGCGGTGATGAAGGCGTGGGCGTCGGCGGCTCGGGCGGCCCGGACGACCTCCTCGCGGGTGGGGGTGGGGCCCTCGCGACCGGAGGCGATGTTGTGCTCGATGGTGTCGTGGAGGACCAGGGTCTCCTGTGGGAGCAGGGTGATGTTGCGGCGGAGGTCGGCCAGGGGGAGGCGGTCGACCGGGATGCCGTCGAGGCGGACGGTGCCGGAGTCCGGGTCGTAGAAGCGCAGCAGGAGGGCGGCGAGGGTGGACTTGCCGGCGCCGCTGGGGCCGGTGACGACCAGGAACGCGCCGGGATGTGCGGTGAAGGTTAGGGAGCTGAGGGCGTTGTGGTGGGGGGAGTTGGGGTAGCGGAAGGTGACGTTGTCGACGCGCAGTTCACCTCGGGCGCGGTGCGGGAGGGGGAGGGCGCGGGACGGGGGCGGGTCGGTGACGGCGGGGCGGGCGTCGAGGATCTCCAGCAGCCGGTCGGCGGCGGCGGTGGCGGCGGTGGCGGTCAGGCCGAGCCGGCCGAGGGAGCGGATGGGCGGGTAGAGGTAGCCGATGAAGGCGGCGAAGGCGAGGAGTTGGCCGAGCGTCATCCGGCGCTGGGAGATCTCCCAGGCGCCCAGGCCGATGATGGCCAGCACGCAGAGGGTCTCCAGGATCTCGACGAGTTGGTCGTAGAGGGCGTTGAGGCGGGCGCTGGCGACCGAGGCGCGCAGCCAGCGGCGGGCCTCCCGTCCCAGGCGCTCCTCCTCGTCGCGCTGTCGGTTGTACGCCTGGGTGAGGACGACGTTGACCAGGGTCTCCTCGACGACGGAGGTGAGGGCGCCGTCGGCCGCGCGCTGACGGCGGGAGACCTCGCGCAGCCGGTGGGTGAAGCCGCGGGTGGCGAAGTAGAAGAGGGGGGCGGCGACGAAGGTGGCCAGGGCCAGTTCCCAGCGCAGCCAGAGGGCCGCGGCGCCGTAGAAGAGGGTGGAGAAGAGGGCCGCGCAGGCGCCCACCAGGCCGCTGACCACGAGTCGTTCGATGGCGTCGACGTCGCCGGTGAGCCGTTCCACCAGGTCGCCGCGGCGGTTGCGTTGGAAGAAGTGCGGCGGCAGCGTCTGGAGGTGGGTGAAGACGCGGGCGCGCAGGCGCAGCAGGAAGCGTTCCGCGGTCCAGGCGGCCAGGGAGTTGCCGAGGTAGCCGACGATGGCGCCGATGACCGCCACCGTGAGCCAGGTGCCGGCGGGGGTCCAGAAGGCGCTGACCGAGCCCTCTTTGAGGGCGTTGTCGGTGAGTTGGGCGAAGAGCAGGATCGTGACGGTCTCGGCGAGGGCCGCGATGACCGCGCACCCGCCGACCATCAGCATCCAGCGGCGGTCCCCCCGGGTCAGCGGCCAGAAGCGGCGGAACGCCTCCACGGGGCCGACGTGCCGGGTCAGAATGGGGGTCTCGGTGGGGAGTTGGGTGGTGGGGGACGCGCGGGGGGCGGGGGGTTCGGGTTCCGTCGGCGGAGGGGCTTGGGGTCCCGTCAGCGTACGGTCCTCGTCCTCGGCCGTTCTGGGTTTCCGGCCGTTGACCTTCCTGACCGGCTGCGTCTTCTCCGTCGTGTCCGCCCCAACCGCCGTGACCTGCTGCGCTGTTTGGACCGTCGCCGACTCCCGGCCGTCGGCCGTCCTCGGCCGGCGGCCGCGGCGCGTGCTGCGGGCGCTGCGCAGGTGCATGGTGGTCACGGGGGTGGGCCACCGGGTCCGCCGGCGACAGCCCGCGAGGCCGGCTCGCGCGTGGCGCGCGTGCCCGCCTCGGGGTGTGTCTTAGACCCTTAGGCCCACGTCACATCTCATGGGTTGTCTAAGATCAGCGGTTCGCTGGTTGCGTATGACAGCGGAGCAGGTCAGAACCTGACGATGAAGAATCCACCGCGGCCGCCACGTCCGCCATAGCCACCACCGTAGCCACGGCCGTACCCGCCGCCGTATCCGCCGCCGTATCCGCCTCCGCGTCCGCCGTCGCCCCAGCCACCGCCACCGTGGCGGTCGCGGTCGTTACTGCGGCTGCGGGGGAAGAATGCCTTGAAGGTCATCTTCTCCTCCAGTGTTGGAACGTCGCCGCGGCCTGTCCGGACCGTAGTCTGTCGGCGATTCGGCGTGCCCGTCGGGGCATTTCCCTGGGGGAGTTCGTCCGGCGGAACACATCGTCCGCGACACTCCCGACACTACGACGGGCCACCGACCCCAACAAGGTCCATATGTGAAAATTCAGGCAAAACGGGCAGGTCACCGTGGGTGGGAACGGGATCGCCGAGGGTTGTCGGCGATCCACCCGAGGGGCGTTCGGCCGCTACCCGAGCACCCCCGCCGCCACCCGCGCCCCCGACGTCCCCAGCCCCGTCGGGCCCGGGAGCCAGCCGGGGGCACCGGGCCGGCGGCGGAGGTACTCGGGGCGGTAGCGGCGGCACTCCCGGTGCCACGTGAGGATGCCGGCGAGCCAGTTCTCCAGTTCGCGGACGTAGCCGCCGAGGGTGGCGCGGGCCTCGTCGGAGAGCTTGAAGTCGTCGTAGAGGACGGGTAGTTGGTGGGCGGCGACGTGTTGGAACTCGCGCAGGCGGGAGGCCATCAGGTCGTGGACGATGGCCAGCGCGGTCGGGTAGTCGCAGTCGAAGAAGTTCTGGACGACGAGGACGCCGTTGTGCACCTCGCCCTCGTACTCGATCTCCTTCTGGTACGAGAAGACGTCGTTGAGCAGGCAGGCGTAGTCGGCGGCGGCGTTCTCCAGGGAGCGCATCGGGCCGCTGCGGTAGACCTCCGGCGGGACCCGGCGGCCGTGGCCGAGCCGGCTCAGGCTCATGGTGAGGTCGGAGCCGAAGGTGGCGCGGCGCATCTCGATGTAGTCGACCGGGTCCGGGATGCGGTGCTGGACCTGGTTGTCGAGCTCCCAGAGCCAGCTCGCGGTCATCGTGTCGACGGTTTCCTTGAAAGCGCGGCGGGCCTCCGGGGCCAGCGGGGCCGCGGTGCGTGACCACAGGTCGGCCAGGGCGCGTTCGAGGGCGTTGACCGGCTCGGGGGCCCGCTCGGACGCGTCGAGGGGCATCAGGCCGGAAAGGCGCTTGGTGGTGGCGTGCGCGGTGGCGACGTCGCGGGTGCGGCCGAAGACCGCGGGGTAGTAGTCGTCCGCGTAGGTGCCCCAGGTCAACCACTGGGTGCTGAGGTCGAGTTGGTCCGACGTGGCGTCGGGGTGCAGGCCGGCGGCGCACAGCGCGAAGTCGAAGCGGACCAGCGCGTCCTCGTCCCAGACGTCGGAGAGCGGCACGCCCGGCTGCGGTCGGAGCATCCCCATCGCGTGCGCCCAGGTGACGACGTTGCGCCGGGCGGTGTCGAGGTGGGGGCTGAGGGTGGTGGTGAACGGCATGGCGAAGTCGGGGAGTTGGGAGGGGCCGACCTTCTGGTGGGGGGCGTGGGTGCGCCGGCGCAGCCGCTGGGTGCCGGCGGTGGCCAGGGCGGTGCGCAGTTCGGCGCCGGCGGCGCCCAGGCCCAGGGCGCCGGCGGCGAGCGCGCCGAGTCCCTCGGTACCCAGGCCGCCGAAGACCAGCGGCGACCAGGGGGCCGCGGTGCTGCCGGGGGCGCCGGCGCCGCCGCCGTTCATGTAGCGGCTGGAGCGCAGGTGCCACTCGTGGCCGCCGGACTGCCAGTCCTGGAGGCCCTTGGCGTACGCGAGCACGGCGGCGGCACCGGCCGGGTCCAGGCCGCGGTCGACGAAGAGCGGCGGCAGCTCGGTGAGGACGGTGTCCTCGAACTGTTGGAGGCGGGAGGTGATCAGCTCGTTGACCGCGTCCGCGGCCTCCTGGGTGGTGCAGTCCAGGAACGTCTCCAACACCAGGACGCCGTTGCTGAGTTCGCCCTCGTCCTCGATCTCGCGCTGGTACGAGAAGAGGTCGTTGCGCAGGTGGACGGCGTCGGAGAAGGTGTCCTTCAGGACCCTCAGCGGGCGGGAGTCGGCGACCGCGGCCGGGATCTCGGCGCCGGTCGCGTACTCCACCAGCCCCGCCGACCAGGGGGCGCCGCCCACCTTCCGGCGCATCTCGATGTACTCGACGGGGTTGGCGATCCGGTTGATGTTGATGTTGGAGAGTTCCCAGAGGGACTCGTTCAGCAGGTTCTCGGTGCTCTCGGCGAACCGGCGGCGCCAGTCCAGCGACATCGAGGGCACGGTGCGCCGCCACAGGTCCGCCAGCCCCGCCTCGACCGGGTTGGTCGGCTCCGGCACGGGCGCGCGCAGCTCCGTCGGCACGTTGAGGTCCATCGGCATGAACGCCGGCAACCGGTCCAGGTACGCCTTCCCGCCCTCCCGGTCCAGGGTGCGCTTGAACTCCTCCAGGAAGTGGTCGTCGAAGAAGAAGACCCAGACGTACCAGTCGGTGACGAGGTTGAGCGCCTCCTCGGAGCACTCCGGGTGGGTGTAGGCGCACAGCAGCGCGTAGTCGTGGGAATCGAGGTCGTGCTCGTCCCAAATGCCGGAACCCTCCAGCATGTTCATCTCCCGGGCCCATGCCTTGGAGTGCGCCCGCGCGGCCTCCAGGTGCGGGTTGAGCCGGGCCGGATGCGGCATGTAGAAGTGCGGCAAGGCGAATGGCTGCGACGTGGGCTGTGGCTGCGTCACCGTTGGTGGCCTCTCCCGATCCCGATCTCCCTCCGCACGGACGGCACGTACGGAAGGAGGGCGTGCCGAAGCACCCCCTCTGTCGGCCGCTGCCCTACCCAGGGGGGCGGCTCCGTAGGCGCATCCGGTCGCACTCGCACCGAACTCGCACTCTTTCGGGTTGAGTTGCCGGGGAGAGCGGGTGATGCGCAGGGCGCGTGAGATATGTGGGGCCGATCTGACGCATCGTGAGATGCGGTGACACCCGGCCCAACGGCCGCCCCGCATACCGTGTTTCGGCGGGGTTACGCCACCGGACGGGCTCTCGACAACCGCCCTGAACTGGGGCGCCGGGCGGCCCCCACGGGGTTCCGCCACCCGCCCTTCGACCTCGCCTCATCTCGCATGTCGAAAGCCTTGTTCCGCTTTGCGGCGGGTCCTAGGGTCGGGCCACCCGGCGCGGCCGACCCGGTTCCCGGGCCCGGCCGCGCCCACGTATGCGGCGACGGAAGCAGGCGAGCGGGTTGGCGAACGGGTCGGCGAACGAGCAGCAGGGCCAGGCAGCGGCGCAGGAGTCGGAGCGGGAGGAGGGCGGGCCGCCCGCCGGCTTCGGGCGGCGGGGCTTCCTCGCCGGGGTGGCCGGCGCCGGCGCGGGCGGGCTGCTCGGCGGGGCGGGCGCCGGCACCGCGTACGCCCGGGAGTCGGCCGTGCGCGCGAGCCCCAAGGGACAACCGCCGCTCCGCCCCGACCAGTTCGCCGGCGACCGGCAACTGCTCGTCCCGGAGGTGGTGCTGCTGCCGGACGGACCGGTGCGCGACCACGCCGTCCTCGTCGAGGGCGGCACCTTCCGCGCGGTCGGCCCGGCCGCCCGGCTGCTCGCCGCGCACCGCGACGGGCCGGCGCCGGTCCGGCTCGACGGCCACCTCCTGATGCCGGGCTTCGTCGACGCGCACCACCACCTCACCCAGAGCTTCGGCAAGGCCCAGTCGTTCGGGCAGCCGTCGGAGATCTTCACGACCATCTGGGAGCCGCTGGAGCACGCGCTGGACGACGAGACCGCCTATCTGTCCGCGAAGTTGGCCGCCCTGGAGGCGCTGCGCGGCGGCTTCACCACCGTCGCCGACGCCGGAACCCGGGCGCCGGTCGACGTCGCGGCGGTGGCCAGGGGCACCGAGGAGGCCGGCCTCCGCTGCGTCCTGGGCAAGATCGTCTCCAACGGGACCGGTGGGCCGGCTCACTTGGGGCGCTGGAGCGGCCACCCGCTGGTCCACCCCTCCCTGGCCATCGCCGTCCCCGAGGACGCCACCGGCGCGGTCCTGAAGCGGACCGCGGACCTCTGCGCCGAGGCCGGGGCGGTCTTCCAGATCCACGTCAACGAGCATCTGGCGTCCGTGGAGCGCTCGTTGAAGAGCGTAGGGCGCCGCCCGGTGGACTACCTGCACCACCTCGGCGCCCTCGGCCCGCACACCCTGGGCGCGCACGCCACCCTCCTGACCCCCGCCGAGATGCGGCAACTGGCCGACACCGGCGCGGCGATCAGCTACAACCCGGTGGCCAGCGCCTGGAAGGGCAACGCGGTCGCGCACGCCACCATGCTGGCCGCGCTCGGCGTCCGCTTCGGCACCGGCACCGACGGCACCCGCGGCGACGGCTTCCGCCTGGTGGACGCCGCGGAGACGGCCCAGCGACTGGCCTACGGGCTGGCCGCGGGCGACTCGGTGTGCGGCGCCGGGCACCTGTGGCTGGAGCACGCCACCGCGGGCGGCGCCGACGCCCTCGGCCTGGGCCGCGTCACCGGCCGGATAGCCGTCGGCAGGGCCGCCGACTACCTCCTGGTGGACCTGGCCGTCCCCGAACTCACGCCCTCCTACGACCTGCGCTGGGAACTCGTCCGGCTCGCCAACCGGGACCAGATCCGCGCCGTGGTGGTGGCCGGCCGGCTCCGGCTGTGGGAGGGCTGGCCGCCCGACTGGGACGCTCAGGCGCTGGTCGCGCGGGCGGCCGAAGTGGGGCCGGCGGTGGTGAAGCGGGCCGCCCTGCGGCGGGTGGATCCGCGGTAGCGGAGGGGGTTGTTGGGGTGGGGCCGTCGGTGGGTGGTGGGTGCGGGGCCTCCGGGGCGGGTGTTCGGACTGCTTCGCTCTACGTCCGAACACCCACCCCTCCGGCCCACCCCCGTCACCACAACGAGGCGGAACGCGCCCCCGCCCACTACCCCTTCGGCATCCAGCGGAAGACGGCGACCGCCGCCACCGCGACCCCCGCCGCCAACACCAATGTCGCCACGTGCAATCCCCCCGTGAACGCCGCCACCACCGCGGCCCGCAGGTCGGCGCCCCGGCCGCCGACGGCGGCCTCCGCCGCCGCGACCGTCGTCGGGCCGCCGGGACCGGCCAGCGGCGCCGGCAGGTGGGCGGTGAAGGCCGCGGTGGTGAGCGTGCCGGTCACCGCGATCCCCAGTGCGCTCCCCAACTCCCGGGTCAGGCTCTGGAGTCCGGAGCCCACCCCGGCCCGCTCCGGCGGCAGCGCGGCCATCATCGCGTGCGAGAGCAGCGGGGTCGCGGTGCCGCAGCCCAGCGCGGTCAGCCCGGCCCCGAGGGCGTACAGCGCGTACGGGGTGCCGGCGTCGGCCGCCGACACCGTGGCCAGCCCGCCGGCCAGTACGAGCATCCCGGCGGCGACCGCGCCCCGCCGCCCGCACCACCGCTCCAGCAGCAACCCGCAGCGCGGCCCCACCAGCAGCGCCGCCGCCATCGGCAGCAGCCGCACCCCGGCGCCCAACGGGCCGTAACCCTTGGCGTATTGGAGGTACTGCCCGTTGAGGTAGAACAGCCCGAACACGCCGACGAAGAGCACCGCCATCCCGACCGCCCCGGCCCGGACGGCGGGGCGGGCCAGCACCCGGGGGTCCAACAGGGGCTCCGGGGAACGCATCTCGCGCCGCACCCAGCCGGTCAGCAGCAGCCCGGCCAGCGCGAGCGAGCCGAGCACCCACGGGCTCAGCCAGCCCGCCTGCGGCCCGCTCACGATGCCGTTGAGCAGCGCCAGGAACCCGCCGGTGAACAGCGCCGCGGTCAGCGGCGCGACCGGCCCCGGATGCCGCGCCGGCACCGGTGCGACCGCGGCGACCAGCAGCCAGGCGCCCACCGCGATCGGCACCACGCAGACGAACAGCGTCCGCCAACTCCCGTACTGGATGGCCGCGCCGCCGCCCACGTTGCCCAGCACCGCGGCCAGCCCCGTCATCGCCGCCCAGACCGCGATCGCCCGGCGCCGCGGCCCGTCCGCCAGCCCGTCCACCAGCAGCGCCAGGGTGTTCGGCAGGACGGCCGCGGCGCCCACCCCGCTGAGCATCCGCCCGGCGATCAGCGCACCGACGTGCGGCGCCGCCGCGCACACCACCGAGCCGACGACGAAGACCGCCATCCCGCACAGCAGCACGCCCTTGCGGCCGCGCCGGTCGGCCAGCGCCCCGGCCGGCACCAACAGGCAGGCGAAGACCACCACATAGCCGTCCACCACCCACACCACCGCCTCGGCGGACGGGTGCAGCGGCCCGGCGGACAGGTCCGGGATGGCCAGGTTGACCGCGGAGACCATCCCCACCACCAGCGTCACGCACAGGCACATCGCGACCGTCACCGCCCGCCGTGGCGTCGCCGTCGACGGCCGCGGTCGCAACGCCTGGAGCACCCGGCTCACCCCTCCCGCACCCGGTCCAGCCGGGCCCGCAACGTCAGTCGGTCCCCGCGCAGATGGATGAACTCCAGGTCGGCCGGCCGCCCGTCCGCCAGCCGCGTCAGCCGGTCCACGGCCAGCACCGCGCCCCCCGCCGGCATCCCCAGCACCTCGCACGTCGCCGGGTCACCGACCACCGCCCGCACGGCCACCTCCGCCGACCCCAACGGCCGCCCGGCCGCCCGCTCGATCAGGTCGAAGACGTCCCGGCTCTCCAGCCGCGCCCGCCCCAACGCCAGCAGCGGGCCGCCCACTTCGGGGATGAGGTACGTGCAGTCCAACGACAGCGGGGTGCCGTCCACCCGGCGCAGCCGCTCCAGATAGACCGCCTCGCTCCCCTCCGGGAGCCCCAACCGTCGGGCCACCGAGGCCGGCGCCCGCACGGTCCGCGCCGCCCGCACCTCGTTGACCACCGTCCCGTGCCGCTGCAACACCTCGGCCAGACCGGACAGTTCGCCCAACGGGTGCTCGTAGGTCCGGCCGACCACCACCGTCCCCACCCCGCGCCGCCGCTCCACCAGCCCCTCGTCGCGCAGCAGCCCCAGCGCCTCCCGGACGGTGTTCCGCGAGGTCCCGAACTCCGCGATCAGCGCCCGTTCGTCGGGCAGCACGCCCCCGGGGAACGCGCCCCGCAGCACCTGCCCGCGCAGCACGTGCGCCACCCGCCGCGCCCGGTCCGCGCGCGTCAGCCCCTCCCCGGCCCCGGCGTCGTCCGCCATCGCCGCCCTCCTCCCACCGGCTCCCAACGCCCCCGACGCTAGGCAAGCCCCGTTACGGCCGCGTTACGCCACCCACGGTGACCTGCACGGATTCCTGACCTGCGGGTTCGGGGAAGGCTCCGGGCGCTGCGCCACCCGCCGCCGGCCACCGTTACCGTGACAAGCACTCCCAAGCCCCGCGGGAACGGGAGGAGGAGAGGAAGGAAGACCACCCCATGAGCACCAAGTCCGCGCCGTTCGACGAGCTGGACCGCAAGATCGTCGCCGCGCTGATCGACAACGGCCGGGCCAGCTTCGCGGAGATCGGCTCGGCCATCGGCCTCTCCCCCACCGCCGTCAAACGCCGGGTGGACCGGCTCCGCCAGAACAACGTGATCACCGGCTTCTCCGCCACCGTCCGCCCCGCCGCCCTGGGCTGGCTCACCGAGGCGTACGTGGAGGTGTACTGCGACAGCGCGGCCCCGCCCCGGCGCCTGGCGGAGGTGGTCCGCAACCACCCGGAGATCGCCGCCGCGATGACCGTCACCGGCGGCGCCGACGCCCTGCTGCACGTCCGGGCCACCGACGTCGAGCACTTCGAGGAGGTCCTCGAACGCATCCGCACCGAGCCGTTCATCCGGAAGACGATCAGCTACATGGTCCTCTCCCACCTGATCCCGGACAGCCCCGAGGCGGGTGCCCGCCGCCGCCCCGGCGACCGGGCCGCCGCCCCCGACCGCGCCCGAGACCGCCCTCAGCCGCCCCAGCACGCCGCAAACCAGCGGTGACCGCCACCCATACGCAGCATTCCTGCGCCCTTACGCAGCACTCTTTTCTTGTGACCGGAATCGACCGCTCCTTACCGTGGATTGCCCCAGGTGACGACCTCCCACGGAACGTCACAACAGGAAGCGGAGGCCCATTCCGTGTCCACGATCCGTCCCGCCGACGCGCGCCCCGGCGCGCGCCACACCGCCCGTCCCCGGCGCTACCTGGTCTGCCGGCCCACCCACTTCGACGTCCAGTACGCCATCAACCCCTGGATGCAGGAGGCCGCCGAGGTCGACACCGCGCTGGCCGGCCGGCAGTGGGCGGAGCTGGTGCGCACCTACCGGGAGCACGGCCACACCGTCGAGATCATGGAGCCGTCCCCCGGCCTCCCCGACATGGTCTTCGCCGCGAACTCCGCCCTCGTCGTCGGCGGCCGCGCCTTCGGTTCGCTCTTCCACGCCCCGCAGCGCCGCCCGGAGTCCCGCGAGTACGAGATCTGGTTCAAGGCCGCCGGCTACGACCTCTACCGGCCCGAGTCCCCGTGCGAGGGCGAGGGCGACCTCGTCCCGGCCGGCGGCTACCTCCTCGCCGGCACCGGCTTCCGCACCACCCGCGAGGCACACGCCGAACTCCAGGAGCACTTCGGCCTCCCGGTGATCAGCCTCCACCTCACCGACCCGTACTTCTACCACCTGGACACGGCCCTCTTCGTCCTCGACGACGGCGGCGCGACCAGCGGCGACGGGGCCGGACCGGCGGACGGCCCCCGCGCCGCCACCCTCGCCTACTACCCCGGCGCCTTCTCCCCCGGCAGCCGCGAGGTGCTCCGCCGCCTCTTCCCCGACGCCGTCCTCGCCACCCGCGACGACGCCCTGACCTTCGGCCTCAACTCCGTCTCCGACGGCCGCCACGTCTTCATCGCCCCCCAGGCCATCGGCCTGATCGACCGGCTCACCGCCCGTGGTTATGTCCCCGTCCCCGTCGACCTCTCCGAGTTCCACAAGGCCGGCGGCGGCATCAAGTGCTGCACTCAGGAGCTGCGCCCATGACGACCGCACCCACCCGCACCGCAGACCGGTCCTCCGCCGAGCTCATCGAGGCGGAGTCCCCCGTACTGGCCCACAACTACCACCCCCTCCCCGTCGTCATCGCCCGCGCCGAGGGCGCCTGGGTCGAGGACGTCGAGGGCCGCCGCTACCTCGACATGCTGGCCGGCTACTCGGCCCTGAACTTCGGCCACCGCCACCCGACGCTCATCGAGGCCGCCCACCGCCAGTTGGACGCCCTCACCCTCACCTCCCGCGCCTTCCACCACGACCGCCTCGCCGGCTTCGCCGAGGGCCTCGCCGAGCTCACCGGCCTGGACATGGTGCTGCCGATGAACACCGGCGCCGAGGCCGTCGAGAGCGCCATCAAGGTCGCCCGGAAATGGGCCTACGACGTCAAGGGCGTGCCCGCCGACCGGGCCACCATCGTCGTCGCCAGCGGCAACTTCCACGGCCGCACGACCACCATCGTCAGCTTCTCCGACGACGAGGACGCCCGCGCCGGCTTCGGCCCCTACACCCCCGGCTTCCGCACCATCCCCTACAACGACCTCGGCGCCCTCGAAGCCGCCCTCGACGACACCACCGCCGCCGTCCTCATCGAGCCCATCCAGGGCGAGGCCGGCGTCCTCATCCCCGACGACGGCTACCTCGCCGGCGTCCGCGAACTCACCACCCGCGCCGGCTGCTTGATGATCGCCGACGAGATCCAGTCCGGCCTCGGCCGCACGGGCACCACGCTGGCGGTGGACCACGAAGGGGTCCGCCCCGACGTGGTCCTGCTCGGCAAGGCCCTCGGCGGCGGCATCGTCCCGGTCTCCGCCGTCGTCGCCCGCCGCGAGGTGATGTCCGTCCTCGGCCCCGGCCAACACGGCTCGACGTTCGGCGGCAACCCCCTGGCCGCCGCCGTCGGCACCGCCGTCGTCGACCTCCTGTCAACCGGCGCGTTCCAGGACCGCGCCGCCGAGTTGGGCAAGGTCCTGCACTCCGGCCTCACCGACCTCCTCGGCCACGGCGTCACCGCCTTCCGCGCCCGCGGCCTCTGGGCAGGCGTCGACATCGACCCCGCCCTCGGCACCGGCCGCACCCTCAGCGAACGCCTCCTCCAAGAAGGCATCCTCGTCAAGGACACCCACGGCTCCACCATCCGCCTCGCCCCACCCCTGACGATCACGGAGGACGAACTGAGCTCGGCTCTGGAGAAGTTGGGCCGCACCCTGAGCTGACCCGCGCATCCCCCACGGCACCCCCGCTCCCCGTACAGGGCCGGGGGTGCCGTCGCGAGGGCCTCGGCCGGTTGCCGCGCCCTCACGGCCACTCCACCACCGCCATCGAGGCCACCAACGCCCCGACGACCGACAGCGCCGCCGCCCACGCGCACCTCACCCGCCGTCAGGCGTTCGGCCACTCCCCCACGCCATCGCCGAGAACCCCACGAAAACCAGCGCGAGGCCCCCTGCCACGGTGACCACGGTCGAGACCAACGGCCCCACCCAGGCCGCGGGATCCCGCTCCTCACTCAACGGCAACGACGTGTCTTCCATGACGCCAGCCAACCCCTGGCCTCGTCCCACGCGCGGGAGTTGTCGTACTCACCCCCACTGGCGCGCCGTCAGGCGTTCGCCCCCACCCCCACCAACACCCCCGCCACCCCGCGGGCCGTGTGGGCCGGGGTTGGGGTGTGGGTGAGGGCGGCGGTGGTGAGGGCGCCGTCGATGAGGAGGGCCAGTTGGTCGGCCAGGGTGGCGGGGGTGGGGTGGGACAGGGGGCGGACGAGGTCGGTGAGGTAGGCGTGGAGGGCCTGTTTGTGGTCGCGGGTGATGCGGGCGACGGCGTCCGAGGTGGGGGCCAACTCGCCGTGCGCGTTGAGGAAGGCGCAGCCGCGGAAGTCCGGGGCGGCGAACCAGGTCGCCAGCCAGTCGAAGACGGCGAGGACGCGGGCGGCCGGGGTGGCGGCGTGCGCGTCCACGAAGGCGGCGAGGGCGGCCCGCCAACGCTCGTCGCGGCGGCGCAGATACGCCTCGACGAGGTCGTGCTTGGCGGGGAAGGTGCCGTAGAGGCGCTTGAGGGAGACGCCGGCGGCGGTGCGGAGTTGGTCCATGCCGACGGCCTGGATGCCGCGCGCGTAGAAGAGTTGCTCGGCGGCATCGAGGATGCGCGTCCGTATGGCGTCGTGGTCCGACACAGGGCCTGCCTTCCCGGGAGAACGATCGTTCTCTAGGATAGCGGAGGCGGGGAGAACGCTCGTTCTCCCTTGCGTTCGGCCTCACTTGCCCAGCGGCCCAGAGGGAGTCTTGCCATGTCCGAGGTGTTTGCCATGCCCACCGGCTCGGGTGCGTCCGCGCCACGGCCACCGTTGCCCCCGTTCGACGAGGCGAGTGCCCGGCAGAAGGTGCGGGCGGCCGAGGACGCCTGGAACAGCCGGGATCCGGAGCGGGTGGCGCTCGCCTACAGCGAGCACTCGGTCTGGCGGAATCGGGACACCTTCCTCCGTGGGCGCGCCGAGATCGTCGCGTTCCTGCGGCAGAAGTGGGCGCGGGAGCTGGAGTACGCGCTGCGGAAGGAGTTGTGGTCGTACGCGGGGAACCGGATCGCGGTGCGGTTCCAGTACGAGTGCCGGGATGCGGAGGGGCGGTGGTGGCGGAGTTACGGCAACGAGCTGTGGGAGTTCGACGAGTTGGGGCTGATGCGGCGGCGGGAGGCGGGGATCCATGACGTGCGGATCGGGGAGCGGGAGCGGCGGATCTTCGGGGCGCGGGGAGACGGGGAGCGCGATGCCCTGATTCCGCTGCGGTGAGCGGGAGTTGGGGCGGCGCGCGAGGGCGGCGAGGGGGATTGTCGTACCTCGGCCGTAAGGTGGGTTGGGCAGGAAGTTTGAGCGTCTTCACAGGGGAAATGCGAGGTCCATGATGTCGTTCCTGAGCAAACTGAAGCGTCAGCGCGCCGAGTTGGTTGAGCGGCGCCGGATGGAAGCCACCATGGCGGCGGGCATGCGGGGCGCCGGCCTTGAGGAGGCCAAGCGCGCGGGAGACCGGGCGGCGCGGGGCAACACCAACGCCGCCATAGCGGGGGCGGCGGCCTCCTCCGCTGGCGCGGGCGGCTGCTGACCGCCGGCGCCCTCACGCGTCCCGTTCGCCCCGCTCGTCTCGCGCGCCCCGCAGCAGCGGAAGGCTCCGTCGGGTCCGCTCGTCGCCGGGCATGCACACGAACAGCTTGACGCCGGGCGCATCGAGGGCCGCCAACTTCACGTAGTCGAAGGTGAGGTCGCCGGCCCGGGGGTGGTGGAAGGTGCGGCGGCTGCTGTCGAGGTCCGCCAGGTGGTGGGCTCCCCACCACCCGTCGAACTCCGCGCTGCGCGCGGCGAGTTCCCTGGTGAGCCGTGCCACGCGCGGATCACCGAACCGCTCGCCGGCATCGGCCCGGAACTGCGCGACCAGGTCCCGCGCCTGCCCCTCCCAGTCGGCCAGCAGCGTCCGCATCGCCGGATCGGTGAAGACCAGCCAGAGCAGGTTGCGTTCGTCGGGGGCGAGTTGGCCCGGGTCGCCGATCAGGCCGGCCTCGGCGCGGTTCCAGGCGACCAGGTCCCAGTTGGCGTCGAGCAGATAGGCCGGGTGCGGGTCCAGGGCGTCCACCAGGCGTTGCAGGGCGGGCCCCGGGCCGGCTCCGGGTGGCTGCTCCGGGGGGAGTTCGCCGGCCAGCGCGTACAGATGGCGCCGCTCGACCGAGCTGAGCATCAGGGCGCGCGCCAGGCTGGCGAGGACCTGACGGCTGACGCCGATGTCCCTCGCCTGCTCCAGCCAGGTGTACCACGTGACGCTGACGCCGGAGAGTTGGGCGACCTCCTCCCGGCGCAGCCCGGGGGTGCGGCGGCGCGGTCCGGCCAGGATGCCCGCCTCGCGCGGGGTGATCCGCTCCCGGCGCGCCCGCAGGAACTCCGCGAGGGCGCGCCGCCGTTCCTGGTCGGACATGGGCTCCTCGGCCCTCCTCGGGGTTCGTGTGGGCGGACGTCAGGACCGGGTCCGCACGCGGCCCGTGTGGGACGGGCGGTGCGGGGAAGAGAGCGCCGGCAGGACGGTGGTGGGAACGACGGTGGTGGGAAAAACACCAGCATAAGCGCTCTCTGTACGGCCGTTGGGGGCTGCGCGAGCGTGGCCGCATGGCTCAGACATCACCTCCGGCCGGGGCCGCGCGCACCGCCCCGGACCCGCGTCCCGACCACCTCGCGCCCGCGCCTCGCGGCGCCCTCCCGCTCGTGCTCACCGGCGCCTTCATGGCCGTCCTCGACACCTTCATCGTGCTGGTCGCGGCGCCCGCCATCCAGGCGGACCTGCACGCGTCCGACGCCGACGTCCAGTTGATCCTCGCCGGCTACCAACTCACTTACGCTGTCGCCCTGATCACCGGCGCCCGGCTCGGCGACCGGTTCGGCCGCAAGCGGCTGTTCCAGACCGGGATGGCGCTGTTCACCGTCGCGTCGGTGGGCTGCGCGCTGGCGCCCGGGGCGGGGTTCCTGATCGCCGCCCGGCTGGTCCAGGGGCTGTCCGCGGCCGCGATGTTCCCGCAGGTCTTCGCGCTGCTCCAGGTGCTGGTGCCGGCCGAGCGGCGGGCCCGGGCGTTCGGGGCGCTGGGCGCGGTGATCGGCCTGGCCGGCGCCGTCGGGCAGGTGCTCGGCGGCGTGCTGGTCTCCGCCGACCTCCTCGGCTCCTCCTGGCGGCCGGTCTTCTGGGTCAATGTGCCGGTCGGGGTGGTGACGGTGGCGCTCACCGCGCGCTACGTGCCGGAGTCGCGCGCGCCCCGTGCCCGCCGGCTCGACCTGCCGGGCGCCGGAGTGCTCACGGTGGCGCTGGGGCTGCTGGTCGTCCCGTTGGTCGAGGGGCGGCCGGCCGGCTGGCCCCTGTGGACGTGGCTCAGCCTGGCCGCCAGTGCCCTGGCGTTCGCGGCGTTCGTACGGGTGGAGCGGCGGGTGGCGGCGTCCGGCGGGGAGCCGCTGGTGCGGCTGCGGCTGTTCCGGGAGCGGCCCTTCGCGGTCGGCATGCTCCTGGTGCTGCTCACCTACGCCGGCATCAACTCCTTCTTCCTGGTCTTCTCGCTGACCCTCCAGGACGGGCTGGGGCAGGACGCGCTCGGCGCCGGCCTGTACTACACGCCGTTCGCGGTGGTCTTCTTCGCCGCCAGCCTGCTCGCCGGCCGGCTGGCCCACCTGGGGCGACGGGTCCTCCAGGCCGGCGCGCTGCTCGTCGTCCTCGGCTTCGGCTCGACCGTCGCACTGGCCACGGCCGCCGGGCCCGGCCTGAGCGCGGGGCAGTTGGTCGCGCCGCTGGCCCTGGTCGGCGCGGGCAACGGCCTGTTGGTGACGCCGCTGCTCGGCGCGGTCCTCACCGGCGTCCGCCCCGAGGAGACCGGGCTGGCCTCGGGCGTCCTCTCCACCGGCCAGCAGATCGGCGGCGCGGTCGGGGTGGCCGTCCTCGGCGTCCTCTTCTACGGCGCCCTCGGCCCCGCCGCACACCAGGACGTCGCCGCCTACGGCCACGCGCTGACCTGCGCCCTGACCGCCAACGCCGCCCTCGCCGCGCTGGTCGCCCTCCTCCTGCCGCTGCTCCCCGACCCGGCGACCCGGCGCGGCTAGGGCGCCGCGGGAACCGCGCTCCCACCCGCACCCCAACTCGCCGCCCTCCCGCCATAGGCCGCCGCCCCCCGGAGCGCTATGGTCAGATTCCAGAGAACGTAACGGGGGAGGGCAGCGATCGATGGCCCGGGATGAAGCCGTGGTCGGCTGTACCGGAGTGCTGCTGATCGGCACGCGCGGGGCTGCCGGACCCGGTGAGGTTCTGGTAAGGATCCGGGGTGGCTCCGAGACGTTCCTCGCCTGGTCCCCCGAGCCCCTGCCAGTGGGGGCGACCGTGCTCGTGATCGAGTCCCGTGGCAACCGCCAGGTCAACGTCATCGAGTGGGCTGATCCGTTGGACGCGTCGGCCGGCGACGCCGGCGACGCTGGTTGAGGAGACGAGTGATGTTCGGTTACCGCGTTCCTTCCCCCGATCAAGCCATGTTGATCTCCGGTGGCAGGCGGGGACAGGGCGGGGCGCCCTTCCGGGTGGTGACCGGCCACGGCAAGTTCGTGCTGCCGGTGTTCCGCAAGGTCCGGTTCCTGACGCTGGCGATGTGCGAGTCCGAGGTGGCCGAGAAGTGCGTGACGCGGCAGGGCATCGCCCTGACGGTGCGCGCCGTGATCGCGTTCAAGGTCGGCAACGACACCGAGAGCATCGTCAACGCCGGCCAGCGCTTCCTGTCCGACCAGGAGCAGATGTCGATCCTGACCGGCCGGATCTTCGCCGGTCACCTGCGGTCCATCATCGGCTCGATGACGGTCGAGGAGATCGTCACCGAGCGGCAGAAGCTGGCCACCGAGGTCCTGGAGACCTCCAAGACCGAGATGGCCAAGATCGGCCTGATCGTGGACTCGTTGCAGATCCAGTCGATCGACGACGGCGACACCGGCTACATCGAGGCGATGTCCGCGCCGCACAAGGCGGCCATCCAGCGCCAGGCGCAGATCGCCCAGGCGCAGGCCACCCAGGCGTCCGTCGAGGCGCAGCAGGAGGCGGCGCGCAATCAGGCCGAGTACTCCCGGCAGACCGCGGTGGTCCAGGCCGAGTACTCCGCCGAGGTGGACCGCGCGCAGGCCCGCGCCTCCCAGGCCGGCCCGCTCGCCCAGGCCCACGCCCAGCAGGAGGTGCTGGCCGCGCAGACCGAACTGGCCGAGCGCCGGGCCCAGTTGCGCCAGCAGGAGCTGGTCGCCGAGGTGGTCAAGCCGGCCGAGGCGGAGGCCGAGCGGATCAAGTTGCTGGCCACGGCCGAGGCGGAGCGGATGAAGATCCAGGCCGAGGCCGCCGCCTCGCACGACCGGGTGGCGCTGGACCGGATGCTGATCGACCAGCTCCCGCAGATCGTCAAGGAGGCGTCCGCGGGCCTGGCCAACGCCAACGTCAACGTCCTCAACGGCACCGACGGCCTCGGCGAGATCGCCGCCGGCCTGGTCGGCCAGGGCCTGACCATCCTCGACTCGGTCCGCCGCAACCTCGGCACCGCGGGCGCGTCCGACAACGCCGCGGCGAACGGCGGCGGGAACGGCTCCGCGCACGGCGGCCGCGTCGAGATCGAATAGCGCCACCGGCACCACCGTGCCACCACTCCCGGGGGCGGGCCGCCGTGGCGCCCGCCCCCGGCAGCCTCACGTCCCCCGCGGCCGCGGCTCCTCCGCGTGCTTGTCGCGGACGTAGGCCACCAGCCGCTCCAACACCGCCTTCGTGGTGCCGAGATCGGCGTCGTCGAAGTCGCTGAGCGCCTGACGCAATCCGGCCAACCGGGCCGCCTGGAAGCTCTCCAGGACGGCCTTGCCGTGCGGTGTGATCGCCACCCGGCGGGCCCGCCGGTCCTGCTCGTCCGTGGTGCGCTCGACCAGGTCCTGCGCCTCCAACTCACCGATCTGCCGGGTGACGTGCGGGGGCTCGACCATCAACTGCGCCGCCAGGTCGCCGACCCGGCTGACGCCCCCGCTGTCCGCCAGCGCCATCAGCAGGTAGAGGCCGGACCGACCGGCCGAGATGCCCGCCTCGCTCGCGAACCGCTCGTGCGCCCGCGAGCGGGTGAGCAGATAGGACAGCGTGGCCAGCACCTTCTGCAGGGCGGCGGTGGAGTCCTGGGCGGGTGCGGGGTCCGACATGGGGGAACTGTAGCCGCCCCCGGTCCCCGGATCCGCCGCGGTCCGTACCAGGGTCCGCCCACCCCCGCCCGTACGGTTCGAGCCAACTTCGGTCATGCCGCGATCCGTCCTTCCCTCTCCCGCCGTGCCCGGGTTAACGTGGTCACAACTTAGTTACCTAAGTTAGGTAATTAAATCCACGCGGAAGGACCGGCCGCATGACGACCGCAGAACGCACCGCTCCCCCCGACACCCTCACCGTCCCCGCCAGCCGCGCCCCGGGCTGCCCGTTCGACCCCGCCCCCGCCGTCGCCGACGCGGCCCGCACCGAGCCGATCACCCGGGCGACCCTCTGGGACGGCACCCCCTGCTGGCTGGTGACGGGCCATCAGGACGTCCGCACGGTGCTCGGCGACCCGCGCTTCAGCGCCGACGGCCTGCGCCCCGGCTTCCCCTTCCTCACCGCCGGCGCCCGCGAAGTCATCGGCCAGAAGCCGACGTTCATCCGCATGGACGACCCGGGCCACGCCAAGCTGCGCCGGATGCTCACCGCCGAGTTCATGGTCAAGAAGGTCGAGGCGATGCGCCCCGAGGTGCAGCACCTCGCCGACGACCTGCTGGACAGGATGACCGCCGGGCGCAACTCCGCCGACCTGGTACGGGAGTTCGCGCTGCCGCTGCCGTCCCTGGTGATCTGCCTGCTGCTCGGCGTCCCCTACGAGGACCACGAGTTCTTCCAGGAGCGCAGCGGCATCCTGCTCGCCCTGCGCTCCACACCCGCCGAAGCCAAGGCCGCCCTCGACGAGTTGGTGGAGTACCTGACCCGGCTCGCGCAGGCCAAGCGGGAGCGGCCGGACGACGGCATCATCAGCCGGCTGGTCGCCCGCGGCGAGCTCTCCGACGGCGAGATCGCCTCCATGGGGCGGCTGTTGCTGGTCGCCGGGCACGAGACCACCGCCAACATGACCTCGCTGGGCACCCTGGCCCTGCTCCGCAACCCCGACCAACTCGCCCGACTGCGCGCCGAACCCGCGCTCATCAAGGGGGCCGTCGAGGAGCTGCTGCGCTATCTGACGATCGTGCACAACGGCGTCCCCCGGGTCGCCACCGAGGACGTCGTCCTGGGCGGGAGCACCATCCGCGCCGGCGAGGGCGTGCTGTGCATGATCAACTCCGCCAACCGGGACGCGACGGTCTTCCCCGAGGCCGACGCCCTCGACGTGGCCCGGGACGCCCGCCGGCACGTCGCCTTCGGCTTCGGCGTCCACCAGTGCCTGGGCCAGCCGCTGGCCCGGGTGGAGCTGCAGATCGCCCTGACGACGCTGCTGCGCCGGCTGCCGGACCTGCGCCTGGCCATCCCGTACGAGGAGGTCCCGTTCCGCGGCGACATGCAGATCTACGGGGTCCACTCGCTGCCGGTCGCCTGGTAGTCGCGGCGCCCGCACCCCAACCACCTTCCACCACCCACCACTTGGGAGCACCGACCATGCGCATCCACGCCGACCAGGAGAAGTGCTGCGGCGCCGGCTCCTGCGTGCTCGCCGCCCCGGACGTCTTCGACCAGCGCGAGGAGGACGGCATCGTGGTCGTCCTCGACCCGGCGCCGCCGGCCGCGCTGCACGACGCGGTCCGCGAGGCGGCGGCCATCTGCCCGGCCGCCGCGATCACGGTGACCGACTGACCGGCCACCGACCGACGGGCGCGCGCCCCGGCCCCGCACTTCCCGGCGGGACCGGGGCGCGCCCGTCCGCCCTACGCCAGTCCCGCGGCCAGCGCGCGCAGCGCTTCCTCGGACCGCGAGCCGGCGGCCGCGTGGTGGGTGACCAGCAGTTGCTCCGGGTCGGCCGCCACGCTCAGCGTCTCGTAGGTCAGGGTCAGCGGGCCCACCACCGGGTGGTTGAGCTGCTTCACGCCGAACCCCTTGTCCTGTACGTCGTGCCGGGCCCACAGTCGGCGGAACTCCCCACTCACCCCGCTCAGTTCGGCGACCAGCCCGGCCAGCGCGGGGTCGTCCGGCGCCCGCCCCAGCTCGCGCCGGAGCAGCCCGACCACCACCTCCGCCTTGCCCTCCCAGTTCACGTACAGCGCGCGGGTCGCCGGGTCCAGGAAGACCTGCCGGGCGAGGTTGCGCCGCTCGCGGGGCATCGCGGGGAAGTCCCCGAACAGGGCGCTGCCGAGCCGGTTCCAGCCGATGACGTCCAGGCCCCGGCCCACCACGAACGCGGGGACCAGCTCCAGCGCGTCCAGTACCTGCCGGCAGGCCGGCCCGACCCGCTGCGGGCGGGCGGCGGCACGCACCCGCCGGGAGGCCGGGCGGGCGAGGTGCCGCAGGTGGTCGCGCTCGGTCGGGGTGAGCCGCAGCGCGGTGCCGATCGCGTCCAGCACCGCGTCCGAGACGCCCGCGCCCCGGCCCTGTTCCAGCCGGATGTAATACGCCACGCTGACCCCGGCGAGCTGCGCCAGCTCCTCGCGGCGCAGCCCGGGCACCCGCCGCCGCCCGTGCTCCGGCAGCCCGACGTCCGCGGGCCGCAGCCGGGCCCGCCGCGAGCGCAGGAACGCGCTCAGCTCGGTGCGCCGGTCGACCACCGCGGGGCCCGGCTGGGTGGTTCCGTCAGTAGTAGGCACGGGGTTCATATGTTCAAGGGTGCACTGGTTACGGCCCAGGTGACACCGCATGCTCGGTGGCATGACCCACACCTCTGTCGCCGCGTACGCCGCCCCCGCACCGAAGGCCCCGCTGGAGCGGATCACCATCCCGCGCCGCGAGCTGGGTGCCCACGACGTCCTGATCGACATCAAGTTCGCCGGCATCTGCCACTCCGACATCCACACCGTCCGCGCCGAGTGGGGCGACGACGGCAACTTCCCGATCGTGCCCGGCCACGAGATAGCCGGCGTGGTCTCCGCGATCGGCTCCGAGGTCACCCGCTACGCCGTGGGCGACCGGGTCGGCGTCGGCTGCTTCGTCGACTCCTGTCGCACCTGTGACAACTGCCGCGCCGGTCTGGAGCAGTACTGCACCGGCGAGCTCGGCACCGTCAACACCTACAACGACACCGACCGCAACGGCGAGCCCACCTACGGTGGTTACGCCACCCACGTCGTCGTCGACGAGAACTACGTGCTGCGCATCCCCGACGCGCTCCCGCTGGATGCCGCCGCCCCGCTGCTCTGCGCCGGCATCACCCTCTACTCCCCGCTCGCCCACTGGGGCGCCGGCCCCGGCAAGAAGGTCGCCGTCGTCGGCCTGGGCGGCCTGGGGCACATGGGCGTCAAGATCGCGCACGCGATGGGCGCCGAGGTCACCGTCCTGAGCCAGTCGCTCCGCAAGAAGGACGACGGCATGCGGTTCGGCGCCGACCACTACCACGCGACCAGCGACCCGGCCACGTTCGAGGCGCTGGCCGGCACCTTCGACCTGATCGTCAACACCGTCTCGGCCAACCTGGACCTCAACGCCTACCTCGGCCTGCTGCGCACCGACGGCACCCTGGTCCAGCTCGGTGTCCCCGAACAGCCGCTGCCCATCGTCCCGTTCGCGCTGATCGGCGGCCGCCGGTCGTTCGCCGGCTCGCTGATCGGCGGCATCGCGGAGACCCAGGAGATGCTCGACTTCTGCGCCGAGCACGGCCTGACCGCGGACATCGAGGTGATCGCGGCGGACCGGATCAACGAGGCGTACGAGCGGGTGCTCGCCAGCGACGTGCGCTACCGCTTCGTCATCGACACCGCCACCATCTGACCCACGCACCGTCCGGGCCGGCGCCCCCACCGCCGCGCCCTGTGCACGGCAAGCGCCCGGGGCCGCCCCCACTGGCTGCCCCGGGCGTTGTGCGTGCCGTG
Source organism: Streptomyces sp. WZ-12 (assembly GCF_028898845.1). Taxonomy (NCBI): domain Bacteria; kingdom Bacillati; phylum Actinomycetota; class Actinomycetes; order Kitasatosporales; family Streptomycetaceae; genus Streptomyces; species Streptomyces sp. WZ-12. The sequence goes on from NZ_CP118574.1 coordinate 4,383,477, forward strand.
ACCCCAGGCACGGCGCCCACTCTACTTGGAAACGGTACCCATTTCCATATAGCCTCCCCTCGATCGTTCACCCGTCCCGATCCCCGGAGGCCCACCACCATGGCCGTACCCAAGCGCAAGCTCTCCCGCAGCAACACCCGCCACCGCCGCGCCCAATGGAAGGCCAGCACGCCCCAGTTGGTGCCGGTCACCATCGACGGCGTCGTGTACCAGGTGCCGCAGCGCCTGGCGAAGGCGTACCAGCGCGGCCTGCTCGACCCGAAGGGCTGACCGGACATGACGCACTCCCGGCTGCCCGTCACCGTGCTCTCCGGCTTCCTCGGCGCGGGCAAGACCACCCTCCTCAACCACGTCCTGGGCAACCGGGAGGGCCTGCGGGTCGCGGTCATCGTCAACGACATGAGCGAGGTCAACATCGACGCCGCGCTGGTCCGCGGCGGCGACGCGGCGCTCTCCCGCACCGAGGAGCGGCTGGTCGAGATGACCAACGGGTGCATCTGCTGCACCCTCCGCGACGACCTGCTGGAGGAGGTCGACCGCCTGGCCCGCGCCGGCCGCTTCGACTACCTGCTGATCGAGTCCAGCGGCATCTCCGAACCGATGCCGGTCGCCGCGACCTTCGCCTTCCCCCGCGACGACGGCGCCACCCTCGGCGACCTGGCGCGCCTGGACACCATGGTCACGGTCGTCGACGCGGCCAACTTCCTGCCCGAACTCGCCGGCGGCGACGCCCTGGTGGAGCGCGGCCTGGACCAGTACGAGGACGACGAGCGCACCGTCAGCGACCTGTTGATGGACCAGATCGAGTTCGCCGACATCCTCGTCCTGAACAAGACCGACCTGGTCGACGCGGACGCCGCCCAGCGCCTGGCGGCCGCCCTCACCCGCCTCAACCCGGCCGCCCGGATCGTCCCCGCGCAGCGCGGCCGGGTGCCGCTCGCCGAGGTCCTGGGCACCGGCCGCTTCGACCTGGAGCGCGCCCAACAGGCGCCCGGCTGGGTCCGGGAGCTCAACGGCGACCACGTCCCCGAGACCGAGGAGTACGGCATCTCCAGCACGGTCTTCCGGGCCGACCGCCCCTTCCACCCGGGCCGCCTCTGGCGGTTCGTCACCGAACGGATGGACAGCGGCGACTACGGCACGGTGCTGCGCTCCAAGGGCTTCTTCCGCCTCGCCACCCGGCCCGGCGTCACCGGCCTGTGGTCGCAGGCGGGCACGGTCGCCCGCTTCGAACCGTCCGGCGTGGACGGGGAGGGAGCCGGGGCCCAGGACGTGCCCGGCGACCGGACCGAGCCGCCCGGTCCGACCGGCCAGGAGCTCGTCTTCATCGGCACCGACCTGCGCCCGGAGCCGTTGCACGCCGCCCTGACCGCCTGCCTCCTCACCCCCGACGAGCCGGCGCCCACCGCGGCCGACGACCCGTTCCCGGCCTGGGCGGTGCACGGCACGGACGACGCCTGCGCACACGAGCACCCACCGGTGGAGGCGGGCCGAGCGGCCCGACTCGACGCCGCGGGCCGGTAGTCGCCCGGGCCGCGGGCCAGGGCGCCCCGCCCCGGGCCGACTTCGGCCGCCGTTGCCCGGGGCGGGGCGGGTACGCGTAGGCTCCGGCCGCGGCCCGAAAGTTTTTCCGCGCACGCGGCAACCCCCGCCCCGGCCGCACGTCGTCTCGGGTGAGGGCGCCCTCCGGGCGCCGCCCGTAGACGAACTGGAGCAGCCGACCGTGAACCCCACCCGTACCGCTCGCCCCGCCCGCCTGCGCCGTTCGGCCGGCGCCGGCCTGCTCGCCGCCGTGGCGCTGGCCGCGGTCTCGATGACCGGCACCGCCCACGCCGCCGAGTCCTCCGCGCCGGCGCACAGCAGCAGCCCCTCCCCCCAGCCCACCCAGCCGCCGCAGCAGACCGCCACCCCGAGCCCCGTCCCGACGCTGCCCCCGAAGCAGAGCGCCACCCCCGAGCCCACCCAGCCGCCGCAGCAGAGCGCCACCCCCTCCCCCGTCGGCCCGGGCCACCAGCCCACCCCCGTCCCCAGCCGCCCCGGCGCCGCGCCCGCGCCCGCCAAGGGCGACGACCACAAGCAGCTCGCCAAGACCGGTGCCTCCACCCCCGCCCTCGCCCTCGGCGGCGGCGCGGCCGCCCTGATCGCCGCCGGCGGCGGCGCCCTCTACGCGGTCCGCCGCAACCGCGCCTGACCGCCCGGGCACGCCCGAGGGAACGATGGCCCACTTCGCACCGCACCCGGCCCCGGCACGGTTCGCCCTGCCGGGGCTCCGGCCCGCCGCCTGGCGCCGCCTGCTGCGCGCCACCCGTCGCGAGTCCCCGCCCCGGCAGGCGCCGGCCGTCCACCAACTGCCGCGCGCCGCGCACCAGATGTGGTCCGAGGCGCCGCCCGCGGAACCGCCCCGCCCCACCATCACGGAGCTCTACCACGCCCACCGGCTGAACATGGTCCGGCTGGCCGTCCTCCTCGTCGACGACCGCGCCACCGCCGAGGACGTCGTCCAGGACGCGTTCGCCGCCCTCTACAAGCGGCACGGCGAGCGGCTCGGCGAGGTCGACAACGCCCTGGCCTACCTGCGGACCGCGGTCATCAACGCGGCCCGCTCGGTGCTGCGCCGCCGCCGCACCGCCCGCGACTACACCCCGCCGCACGAGGCCGCCGAGCCCTCCGCCGAGGAGCGGGTGGTCCTCGGCGAGGAGCACCGCGAGGTGCTCGCCGCGCTCGGCGGGCTCACCCGGCGCCGCCGCGAGGTGCTGGTCCTGCGCTACTGGGGCGACCTCACCGAGGCGGAGATCGCCGCGACCCTGGGCGTCAGCCGCGGCACGGTGAAGTCCCTGGCCAGCCGCGCCCTGGACGCCCTGGAGAAGATCCTGGAGGAACGGTCTTGACCACCCACGACACCGCCCCCGGGGACACGGCCGCGGAACGGCCCGTCGAGGACCGGTTGCGCCGCGCCCTCACCGCCCGCGCCGACGCCGTCGGCGTCCACGACCTCCGCCCGGCGGCACCCCCGGGCCCGCACCTACGACGCAACCTCCTCCCCGCGCTCCCCACCTGGCTCCGCCCGCGCCGCCTCGCCCTGCCGTTGGCCGCCGCGGCGACCGCCGCCGTGCTCGCCGTCGCCGCGCATCTGGCCACCACCACCCCGAGCCCGTCGCCGACTCCCCCCGACCCGTCTCCGGACCCCGTCCGCACCACCCCGCGCCCGCCCACCGACCACCCTCCCGCGGCACCAAACCCAGCAGCCGGACACCCGCCATGCCACCCCGACCGCCGTCCCGACCACGTCCAGCCCGCCCCCGCCCACCCCGAAGGCGACACCCACCGTTCGCTGAGTCCCCCTTGCCCACCCCGGGCCCCCTTCCCCGAGAATCGTGCCCATGCTCACCCGGCCCGTCCCGCCGCGCCCGTCCCCGGTCCCCGCCGCCCACCGCGGCCGCGCCCTCGTCGTCGCGCTGGCCCTGGCCGCCGCCCTCCCGCTCGCCGGCTGTCAGGACGGCACCGGCTACCGCGCCGAGGCCACCACCCGCACCGCCGCGCCCGCCCCCGCCGCCCGGGACGCCTGCACGCCCGACATGCTGCGCTTCCACGCCGGCGCCGCGCCGCACCGGGCCCGCCACATGCTGCTGACGGTCACCAACATCTCCGCCCGCACCTGCACCTTCGCCGCCCAGCCCTACCCCCTGCTGCACTTCGGCGACCGCCACCCGGGCCCGCTCCCCCCGCTCCCGCGCACCAGGCCGCCCGCCCCGGTCGCGCTGCCGCCCGACGGCACCGCCTACGCCGCGGTGATCACCGCGGGCCCGCCCGGCGGCCCGGGCGGCGGCCGGAGCGCCCCAGGGAGCACGGCCGAAAAGGTGTCCCAATTCGGGGTCGCGTTGGCCTCCCGCACCACCCCCGCCCAGGTCGGCGTGGACGGGCCCGCCCCACTGCACGTGGATCCGACCACCGCAGCGGTCACTTACTGGCAGCCGGGCCGGGCAGATGCCGACAAGTGGTGATCCGGCCCCACCGCGGCCCCCTGCGACCCGATAGCCCGTTCGTGCCGTATCGGCCAGCTCATCACCCGCCAATGATCCGAGTTTGCCGCGATTGATCGCCTTTGCTCCCCTGCTTCCTGGCTGCGCCCGGTGCCCCCAGCCCGGTAGGCTTTCCGTGTGATCTTCAAGCGCATCGGAAATGGGCGACCGTACCCCGACCACGGCCGGGAGAGCACCCGCCAGTGGGCGGACGTCGCCCCGCGCCCGGTACGCCTCGACCAGTTGGTGACCACCAAGCAGCAGCTCGACCTCGAAACGCTGCTCGCCGAGGACTCCACCTTCTACGGCGACCTCTTCGCCCACGTCGTGAAGTGGGAGGGCGACCTCTACCTGGAGGACGGTCTGCACCGGGCGGTCCGCGCCGCCCTGCAGCAGCGCCAGGTGCTGCACGCCCGCGTCCTCGAACTCGGCTGACCGGCGCCACCACCGCCGCTCTGGCCGGAATTGGCCCACTCGGGTTCCGCGCAGACAACGCACAGATCATCTAGTAGGCACGGCACGCGCCCGGCACTACGCTGCGGCCATGAGCATGCTGACGCCTCCAGGCATGGGCGGTAAGTACCGCATCACGGGCGGCAGGTATCCACGGATGCGCCGCCCCCGCCACCGTCGCCGCATCGTTCTCGGCATCATGGCCGGCGCCTGCGCCCTCGGGCTGATCGGCTGGGGAACCCTGCAGCTCATCGACGTCTTCGGCGGACCGGGCAGCACCGCCCAGGCCGCGCAGGGCAAGAGACCATGCACGCACGTCGGCCCGACGGCCCACAGCACCACCGCACCGACCGCCGCGAAGCCGCCCGCCCCGGCGACCCTGACCGTCAACGTCTACAACGCCACCCCGCGCCCCGGCCTCGCCAAGCGCACCGCCGACGAACTCCACAAGCGCGGCTTCCAGATCGGCAAGGTGGGCAACGCCCCAGCCGACTACGACAAGAAGGTGCCCGGCGCCGGCATACTGCTCGGCTCCAAGGCCGCCGCCAGCGGACCGCTGAAGGTGCTGGCCACCCAACTCGCCGGCGCGCAGCTCAAGACCGACGGCCGCACGGGCGCCGACCTCGACCTGGTCATCGGCGACGCCTTCAAGGACCTGGCCACCCCGCAGCAGGCCGCCAAGGCCCAGGCCCAACTGGCCGGCCCGACCCGGCAACCGGCCGTCGCCAGGTGCTGACCCTCCCCCGGCAGCCCCGCACGACGTGCCGTACATCCGGTCACCGGCGTCGCCCAGGCCCGGCACGATGTACCGGTCCGCGTTCAGGTGGTCGTCGACGGCGGCGGTGACCACCGTCACCGGCGTCCCGGCCAGCTCGCGCTCCATGACCTCGACGCCCTCGGGCGCGGCCAGCAGGCAGATCGCGGTGACGTCGTCCGCCCCGCGCTTGATCAGTTCCCTGATCGCCGCGACCAGGGTGCCGCCGGTGGCCAACATCGGGTCGACGACGTACACCTGGCGCCCCGACAGGTCGTCGGGCATCCGCGTCGCGTAGGTGTGGGCCTCGTAGGTCTCCTCGTTGCGGACCATGCCCATGAAGCCGACCTCGGCGGTGGGCAGCAGCCGGACCATGCCGTCCAGCATGCCCAGCCCGGCCCGCAGGATCGGCACGACCAGGGGGCGCGGGTGGGAGAGCCGCACGCCGGTGGTCGCCGTGACCGGCGTCTCGATGTCGACCTGCTCGGTGCGCACATCACGGGTGGCCTCGTAGGCGAGCAGGGTGACCAGCTCGTCGGCGAGCCGCCGGAAAGTCGGGGAGTCGGTGCGCTTGTCGCGCAGAGTGGTGAGTTTGTGCGCCACCAGCGGGTGGTCGACGACGTGGATCCGCATGACATCGACAGTAACCGAGCCACGGGAGCCCGGCGCCCGCCGTGCACCGCTCACACTCCGGCACGTGAGCGACATCTCTCACAACGTCCGCACGACGCCGTGTCGAAGACGGCGCGCGGACGCGTTGTTTCTGCCACGATTCCGAAAGGGGCGGGGAGTAGCGGCGTGCAGCGCCGCCCCGCCCGGCCCGGCACGCCTCTGACCAGGGAGAGTCACGGTGTACTTCGCCGCACTGCTCGCGCGCACCGAAGACGGGTGGGAAGCGAGCGATACAGAGCTCGACGATGTGGAAACGCTGACCGATCTGGCCGACCTGGCCCGAGAGGCAGCGGTCGAAGACGACACGGTGGTGGTCCTCATCGAGCAGGAGGACGCCTGGTTCGGCGTCATCCGGATCGATGGCGAGGACGACCCGAGGGTCTATGTGTCCAACGCCGCGGCGGCCGCCAGGAGCTCGTACGGCTCGATGCTGACCGACGAACTCCTCGGCCGCGACGCCGACGACGCGGACGACCTCGACCTGCTCGACCTGGACGGCACCGAGGACGGTGAACCGGATCCGGCGGAGGACTCCGAGGCTGCGGCCGAGGAGACCCCCGCGGTCGCCGCGGGACCGCTCGGCGACGCCAAGCTCCTGGAGGACATCGGCGTCGGCGAACGGGAGCTGCGCACCCTCGAAGGCGACGCCCTCAGCGAGATCGCCGACGCCCTGGGCTGCTCCGAACTCCTGGAGGCCGTCCGCTGATTCCCCGGCCACCGCCGGGGAGTACCGCCCCCGCCGGGCCCACGCTCCACCGGGCCCGGCACCACCCCACCCCACCGTCCCCGACACTGGGGACATGACCGTGCCGCCCTCCGCCACCCCACCCGCCGCCACGCCCGACCCGCTGCGCGATCCCTGGACCGGGCCGATGCGCCGGGCGCTGGCGGAGGCCGCCCGCGCCCCCGGGACCGGCGACGTCCCGGTGGGCGCCGTCGTGCTGTCCGCCGACGGCACGGTCCTGGGCACCGGCCACAACGAGCGCGAGGCCACCGGCGACCCCACCGCGCACGCCGAGGTCCTCGCCCTGCGGGCCGCGGCCAAGGTCATCGGGGAGTGGCGGCTGACCGGCTGCACGCTCCTGGTCACCCTCGAACCGTGCACGATGTGCGCCGGCGCGATCGTCCTCTCCCGCGTCGACCGGGTCGTCTACGGCGCCCGCGATGCCAAGGCCGGCGCCGTCGGCTCCCTGTGGGACGTGGTCCGCGACCGCCGCCTCAACCACCGCCCCGAGGTCATCGCCGGCGTCCTGGAGGACGACTGCGCCGCCCTCCTCACCGCCTTCTTCCGCGACCGCTGACCGCCGTCGGGCCCGTCGGTTCCGCGGCGGACCACCGACCCACGAGTCGATTTCGGCAGACGGGCCCCTTTGGGCTAAGCTCTCTCTCGGTAGCGTGTCCGAGCGGCCGAAGGAGCTCGCCTCGAAAGCGAGTGTGGCGCAAGTCACCGAGGGTTCAAATCCCTCCGCTACCGCCAGAGACACCCCCTTGATCCGCGGAAACGCAGGTCAAGGGGGTGTTGTGCGTGTGGACGCGGTCCGCACGGCGACTGCGCCTCCTCCCCATCTCCCTTGAAAGCCAAGGAAGTTGGCGCCGCATACGGAGGGATCGCCCTACCGCGCACCTGAGCGGACGCGGCCGCCGGTGGCGGCAGGCTCCGATGACACCTGCGGTACGGCCCGAACCGGCCGTCCTGCGAGGCCGATCGAGGATTGCCGCCACAGACTCCCCGGTCTTGTGGCTCTGCGACCCGATGCGCGGCAACTCCCGCGTCACCGACGACGGCAGGAGGTTGTCCCGGCTATGGGCGTGTTCCGCCCGCCTCCTACACAGCGCGGGTCAGAGGGCGCAGAGATCGATCTCCACGGTGAAGGGCGCCACGGCCTTGACCGTGCCGGTGAACACCTCACCATCGCGATAGGTCTTGGCAGCCGGGTCGAGCAGGTAGGTGTAGACGAGCGGAACGCCGGTGGGCGCCTGCTCGACCCTCCAGTAGAAAGGAATCCCGGCCCTGGCGTACTGGTCCACCTTCACGACCCGGTCAGTGGTCTCGGATCCCGGCGAGACCACCTCGACGACGAGCAGCACGTGCTCCGGCCGGGTCGGTGTGAGGTCGATGGTGTCCGCACGGTAGACGACGACGTCGGGGCGACGGTTGGTGAGCGGTACGTCCTGCAGGCGGACGTCGAAGTCCGTGTCGGCGTTCCAGTCCGCCCCGGCAGCGGCGTCCAGGCCGTTCACCATCACCCGGGCGAGGCGATTGTGGCGCTTGGACGCGCTGGGGCTCACAACGACCATCCCGTCCACGATCTCGATGCCCGCGCACTGCTCCTCCGACCAGGAGTCGTACTGCTCCGCGGTGATCTGCGTGTGCATCCACGCTGGCGCAACCATCTCGGCGGTCACCGCGTACCTCCCTGATCACGCTCGGCGGGCTGAGGTTGGTGGGCTCAGGTTACCCCTCTGCCTCCTCGTCGCGCGCTGTCGCCCAGGGCGGTCTATCCGGGCACGGCCGGACCGGGAGAACACTGGCCACAGGGGCCCTGCGACCAAGCCGGAAGCTGGCGTTCACGCTGTCGGCGACAAGATCCGTCGTCGCCGCTCCCCTCAGGGGACTGACCACGAAAGTGACTCCCGTAGTCCACTACGGATGAGATCACTCCCTCCCACCCCCGGAAGCCCACCGGTCCTGCGATGGCAGCGGCGTTCACTGTGGGGAAAAGAAGCGGCTCCAACAGAGCCAAGCCTTGGGGCAACTCGGCGGAGGCGCGGTGCACTTGGGTGGCGGTGCCGGCATCGCCCTGGTGTGGCGGGGGAATCTCCGTCGGCGGAATCGGGTTGCCCGCCATGACGGCGAGGGCCATGGGGGCCGCAGCCGCCGTGGGGAGGGGACGGGAGTCGATGAGTCTTCGTCAGTTCGAGTACGCGCTGGCCGTTGCCGAGGAGGGGTCGGTGACGGCGGCCGCGGAGCGGCTGCGCGTCGCTCAGCCGTCGGTGTCGCAGCAGATCCGCGGCCTGGAGCGGGAGCTCGGCGTGGAGCTGTTCGCCCGCACGCCGACCGGGCTGGTGCCCACCGCGGTCGGCCGCGCGTTCCTGCGGGACGCGGAGGCCGCGGTGAGCGCGGCGCGGCGGGCGAGGGCGACGGCGCGGGCCGGTGCCGAAGAGCTGGTGGGTGAGGTGGTGGTCGCGGTGCAGATGGGCTTCGGCACGCGGCAGTTGCCCGGCGCGCTGGGCGCGCTGCGCCGTCGCTTCCCGCGGCTGGAGGTCACCGTCTTCGAGGAGCCGAGCTCCGCCGAGTTGGAGCGGCTGTGCCGCCGGGGCGTGCTGGACCTCGCGCTGATGGCGGCGTGCAAGCGGAGCCCCGCCGACGCCCACCACCTCGGCGACGAGGAGTTCGTCGTGGTGCTGGGCGCCGGGCACCCGCAGCTCGCCGCGGACCGGGTCGCGCTGCGCGAGCTGGCCGGCGAGCCGTGGGTGCGGTTCGACCGCGACAGCGCGCTCGACGGCGTGCTGTTGGAGGTGTTGCGGGGCCACGAGCTGACCCCGACCACGGCCGCCCGGGTGTCCCAGACGGCGACGGCCGTGCGCTGGGCCGCCCACGGGCTGGGGGTGACGCTGGTCCCGGCCTCCGCGGTGCCGCACGGCTACGAGCACCTCGTGCGCCCGGTGTTCCCGGCCGTCTCCCAGCCCGTCATCGCCGTGCTCCGGCAGGCGGCGGGCCCGGCGGAGACGGCCCTGCTCGCACTCCTGCGTCAGGAGACCTGGGCCGAATCCGCGCTCTCCTCACCGGTGCGTTGAGGGCGGGGCGGACGGGAGGTGGGCGGGGGCGTCGGCGTCGGCGAATTCCCCTGCCCGCAGCCGGTGTTGGGGGATGCGGGCGTCGTCAGCCCCGGGGGAATTCGCCGCCGTCCACGACGAGATTGCTCCCGGTCAGCCAGCCCGCGCGGTCGGACGCGAGGAACAGCACCGCGTGGGCGATGTCGTCGGGTTGGCCCTCGCGCCCCAACGGCGGGGTGTCGTGGGCGTTGGTCTGGCCCGGCGCCGCGTTCAGGCGCGCCCACTGCTCCCGCGTCGCCTCGCCGCCGGGGGTGGCGACCCGGCCGGGAGTCACGGTGTTGACCCGGATTCCGAACGGGGCCAGTTCCATGGCCAGTCCCCGGCTGTAGTTCTCCAGCGCGGCCTTCGCCGTGGTGTAGTGCAGGAACTGTCCCATAGGGGTGCGGACCGCGGCCGAGGAGACGTGCACGATCAGCCCCGAACGCCGTTCCCGCATCCCCGGAGCCAGCAGCGAGTCCAGCCGCACCGACGCCAGGAAGTTCAGGTCCAGCGCGTCCTGCCACTCCTCGTCCGGGATGGCCGCGGCGCTCTCGTGCGGTTGCGCCCCTCCCGCGTTGTGGACCAGGACGTCCACCCCGCCGAGCACGTCCTGCGCGGCCGCGGCGAGCTCCTGTGCGCCGGCCCGCGTCCGCACGTCGGCCGCCACGAAGGCGGCCCCCTCCGGCGCCGTGCTCGTCGCCGACCGGGCGCTCGTGAGCACCTGGGCGCCCGCGTCCAGGAGTTGGCGGACGACGGCCGCGCCGATTCCACGGGTGCCGCCCGTGACCAGGGCCCGCTTTCCCGCGAGTTCCCGCGTTCCCGAGCCGTTCTCGTTTGTGGTCATGGTGAGGTCACTGGTCCTTTCGATCGCATGAGCGCCTGCTCGACTCCATAAGGGGCGACGCGCACGGAGCCGGGCCTTCGGGGGAAGGGCGGTGCGCGCCTCATCGAGCCGTTTCACGGTAGGTCCGGGAAAGGACGCGGAGCAAAGACGAAATGTCAGCAGGGGGTATAGGGGGTTCCTATGGCGCGACGGGAGCGGTGTTCGTGACGGGCGGCCAACTGGAGTTAGGTGGGGGCGAGTTGTGGACGTGACCGCCGGACGTTTGGGTCGCGCGCCGCATCCCGGTTGCCGATGCCGGGCGGCACCGTCCCGAAACGCTCCCACCACCCGTCTACCCAAGTGAGTAGTGGACTCCCTCACTTGAACGAGTAGTGGCTCGGAATTGTCCGCAACCGTACAGTCGAAACGCACCCAAGCAGCAGCGCCCGAACCGCCGGCAACGACCCGCAGGGTCCGCGTCGACGGCGGGCGACTATATGGCAAAGGGCGGTGTCGGCGAATTATGGATGCATTACTGGCCAGCGGGCGAGATGACATTCCCGAATGCCAGGAGAGCGATTTTCGCGCCGCGGCAGGCAAGTTCGCCTCCGGCGTTACCGTGGTGACCACGCGGAATGGTTGCGAGGTGTACGGCAAGACAGTTTCCGCCTTCGGCTCGCTGTCCCTCGACCCGCTGATGGTGTCGGTGTCGATCGGCCGGCTGAGTCCGCTGGTCGCCGCGATCCTGAAGGCCGAGGTCTTCGCGGTCAGCGTGCTGCGTCATGACCAACAGCAGGTGTCCCGGCACTTCTCCACCCGCGGCAACGGCCGCGCGCTCGGCGCGTTCCCCTCCGTGGGGACCGAGAAGGCGGTGACCGGCGCCCCGGTGATCTCCGGGTGCCTGAGCTACTTCGACTGCCGCCTGGAGAACGTGGTGGGCGGCGGTGACCACGCGATCATCATCGGGCGGGTGGCGGCCGCGGCGGGCGGCGACGGGAAGCCGCTGCTCTACTTCGACGGCGACTACCGCGAGATCCGGTCCACGGCCCCCGTAGCGGGCGTGCCGGCGCACTAACTCCGGTACCACACGGACCAGTTGACGGGACAACGGATATCACCATGCCCTCACCAGCGTTCTCCGCCCTCGACGAACACGCGCGCTCTCGGCCCGGCACCCCGGCCCTGCTGTACGGGGAGCGGACGGTGTCGTACCGGGAACTGACCGGCCTCGCCGACGGGTTCCGCGCGTGGCTGACCCACTACGGCCCGGCGCCAGGCACCCCCGTGTGCGTGCGGGCACACAAGTCGCCCGAGGTCGTCGCCCTGATCCTGGCCTGCCTGTTGGAGCGGCGGCCGGTCCTGCTGCCGTCGGCGGAGCTCGGCGCGCAGACGCTCCACGAACTCGTCGCCGCGGCCGGCATCCGTCACCTCCTCTCGCCCGGCGGGCCCGACGCCGACGTGACGGTGGAGACCGTCGAGGCGCATCCGGACGCGCCCGCCGTCCCGGAGGGGACGGGCCTGCTCCTGACCACCTCGGGCTCCACCGGCATGCCGAAGGTCGTGCCGCTGGCGACGGACCGGCTCGCGCCGTTCTTCGCCTGGGCGTCCGAGCACTTCGGGATCGGCCCCGGCACCCGTGTGCTGAACTACGCCCCGCTCAACTTCGACCTGTGCCTGCTCGACGTCTGGACCACGCTGGTGGCCGGCGGCTGCGTCGTCATGGTCGAGCGGGACCACGCCACCGACGGGCGCCACCTGCGCGCGCTGGTCGAACGGAGCGGGGCGGAGGTCGTGCAGGCGGTGCCCATGTTCTACCGGCTGCTGCACGACGCGGACCCGGGCGCGGGCCCGCTCGAAGGGCCCCGGCACGTCATCTTCACCGGCGACGCCATGCCGGCGAAGCTGGCCGCCGCCCTGCCCCGGCTCTTCCCCAAGGCGGCGCTGCACAACGTCTACGGCTGCACCGAGACCAACGACAGCCTCGTCTTCGACGCCGCCCCCGGCCAACTGGAGCGCTGGGACGTCGCGGTGCCGCTCCCCCTGGGGCGCCCCCTGCCCGGGGTGCGCGCCCTGCTCATCGGGGAGGACGGGCGGGAGCTCGAAGGCCCAGGGCGCGGCGAGTTGTTGGTGCACACGCCCTTCCAGACGGGTGGCTACCTCGACCCGGCGCTCGGGCGGGACCGCTTCGTCCGCAGAGCGGACGCCGACGGGCCGCGCACCTACTTCCGCAGCGGCGACGTCGTCGTCCGGGCGGCGGACGGGACGCTGTCGCTGGCCGGGCGGGCCGACTTCCAGGTCAAGGTGCGCGGGGTGCGGATCAACGTCCAGGAGGTCGAGCAGGTCATCTCGGAACACCCGGACGTGGCCGAGGCGGTGGTCGTCGCCCTGCCCGACGAGGTGGCGGGCCACACGCTGCACGCGTTGGTACGGCGCGCCCCCGACACCGGCCTGCACAGTCTGGCGCTGCGTCAGCACTGCGCCACCAGGCTGCTCAGAACGTCCATCCCCGCCGACATCCGCATTGTCGACGAAGACCTACCCAAGGGCCTGACCGGAAAGGTCGATCGGGCCGCGGTCAAGAGCTTGAGGATGAAGGGACAAGGCCAAGAAAGTGGACAACGTACCTGAGATCAAGCGGTTTCTCATCAAGGAATTCCTGCCCGATGTGACCGCCGACCAACTCGACGCCGATCTTGATCTGTTGGAGACCGGGGTCATCGACAGCCTCCAGTTGGTCCGGGTCATCTCCTGGCTCACCGAACGGTTCGGCATCCCCATCGAGCAGGTGGAGCTCGCGCCGGACAACTTCCGCTCGGTGAACACCATGCAGAAGTTCATCGAGTCGGCGACGAGCGGTGCGGTCTCCGCTCACTGAACCAACTACCCACGAATTCCCGGCGACTTCGCCATGGGGGTTCGGTCGGCCTAGAAAAGGAGTAATCCCATGTTCGCCCGAGTGAAGTCCGACGTCCAGGTCGTCGATTGGGGCAATGGCCTCAGCCACCGCCTCGTGGTGAAGTCCGACGAAATGGGTTTCACGGTTGCCGACACCCTCGTCCGGGCCGGCACCAAGTCCCGCCTGCAGTACCGCAATCACCTGGAAGCCTGCTACTGCGTCGGCGGCAGGGGCGAGGTGGCCAGCGCGGACGGCTCGACGACGGTCAGGCTGGAGCCCGGCGTGCTCTACGCGCTCAACGAGCACGACGCCCACTTCCTCATAGCCGACCCCGACGAGGACCTCCACCTGATCAGCGTCTTCAACCCCCCGCTGAACGGCGACGAGGTCCACAGCCTCGACGAGAGCGGCTTCTCCTGCTACTGACGGCCGTCCTCCCGGGGCGGACCGGCCCCCGGCCCGCCCCGGGAGGGGCTCGCGTCCCCTCCTGCATACCCCCTCGTACGACGAGACCTTGGAAGTGGTGAGCTGTGATCCAGTGGACCGATGATCAGCGCGAACTGCGGGAGGCAGTGCTCCCGTTGGGTGCGCGGCTCAGCGAAGGCCACCTGGAGCGGGACGCCCGTGGCGAGTTCTCCCGTGAGCTGTGGAAGCTCGTCCAGGACTCCGACCTGCTGCGGTTGCCCACCGACGAGAAGTGGGGCGGGCTCGGCCAGTCCCTGCTGACCACCCTGTACGTCCTGGAGGGCCTGGGCTACTCCTGCCGCGACGGCGGCCTGTCCTTCTCCGTCACCACCCACATGGTCAGCACCGGCGTCCCCCTCCAGCGCTTCGGGTCCGACGCCCTCAAGCGGCGCTTCCTGCCCGCGGTGTGCGCGGGCGACGTCATCGGGGCGCATGCCATCTCCGAGCCGGAGGCCGGCTCGGACATGCTCAACATGCGCACCACCGGGCGGGTGGAGGACGGCCACCTCGTCCTGAACGGCAACAAGTCCTTCGTCTCGAACGGGGCGGTGGCCGACGTCTTCGTCGTCTACGTCTCCACCGGGGCGCAGGGCAGCCCCTTCGGGGTCACCGCCGTGCTGGTCGAGCGCGACACCCCCGGCCTGACCGTCGGCAAGCCGATGTCCAAGATGGGGTTGCGCACCTCGACGCTGACGGAGCTGTTCTTCGACGACTGCCGGGTCCCCCTGGAGAACGTCATCGGCCGGACCGGCTCGGGCTTCCTCGTCTTCGACCACGTGATGAAGTGGGAGGTGCTGTGCTCCTTCATCGTCAACGTGGGAGAGATGCAGCACCGCCTTGAGCGGGTCCTCGAATACGCCAAGTCCCGCCAGCAGTTCGGCAAGAGCATCGGCTCCTTCCAGTCCGTGGCGAACCGCGTCGTCGACATGCGGATCACCGTCGAGACGGCCCGGCGCGCCCTGTACGAGGCGGCGCTGAAGGTGGCCGCGGGCGAGGACGCCACCGTCGACGTCGCCACCGCCAAACTCCTGGCCTCGGAGGGCAATCTGTCCACGGCCATCGCGGCCGTGCAGACCTTCGGCGGTTACGGATACATGACCGAGTACGGCCTCGAACAGGACGTACGCAATGCGCTGGCCGGGACGATCTACTCGGGCACCAGCGACATCCAGCGCACCCGCATCGCAGCCATGATGGGCCTTTGAGAGGGGACACGCCGCCATGAGCCATGAGGAGAACCTGGCGGAACTCCGTCGCCCCACGGAGTTCCTCGACCACGAGACCGACGCCGTACGGGAGTTCGTCGCCAAGGCCGTCGGCGACGCCGACACCGAGACCGAGCGGGCGGTGCGCCTCTACTACGCGGTGCGCGACGGCCTGAACTACGAGGTCTACGGCACCAAGCTCTCCCGCGAGGCGCTGCGCGCCAGCTCCATCGCCCGCGCCGGAGTGGGCTTCTGCGTCCACAAGTCCATCCTGTACGCCGCCGCCGTGCGCGCCGTCGGCATCCCCAGCCGTCTGGTGTACGCCGATGTCCGCAACCACCTGGCCTCGGAGCGGCTGAAGAAGATGGTCGGCGGGGAGGTCTTCCACCACGGTCTGGTCTCCGTCCACCTCGGCGGCCGGTGGCTGCGGGTGACCCCGGTCTTCAACAAGCTGCTGTGCCGCCTGTACGGCATGGCACCGCTGGAGTTCGACGGCACGTCGGACAGCCTCTACCACCCGTACGACGGACGCGACGGCGCCCGGATGGAATTCCTGAAGGACTACGGCGCTTACGCAGACGTCCCCTTCGACCTGCTGCTGGAGCGGATGCGCGCCAAGCATCCCGGCATGTTCACCGACCACGAAGTGGTCGCGGGCAGCGGGTCGTTGGCCGACGAGGCACCAGCCCGAGCGTCAACCGTCTGAGAGGAACACCTTCACCACCATGGCCTGGTTCTACTTAGCCCTCGCCGTCGTCTTCGAGATCATCTTCGCGCTCGGCGCGAGCGCCTCCCA